>NZ_SMKF01000031.1 GCF_004348325.1 Micromonospora sp. KC213
GTACGACGGCGCGGGGTCGTCGGGTCGGGTCGCCGCAGGGGCCTTCCGTCAGCGAGCATTGCCGTCATGAACGTCGTCGATCGCCGTCGGTCCGTACGGCTGGGCGCCGCCGCCGCCCTGCTGGTCACCCTCGTCGCGCTGCTGCTCGCCCCGGCGACGCCGGCCAGCGCCCACGCCGTGCTGGTCAGCAGCAGCCCGGTCGCCTCCGCGGTGGTGCCGCAGGCGCCGGCCGAGGTGGTGCTGACCTTCAGCGAATCCGTGCGCAAGGTGACCGGCAAGATCCGGGTCATCGCGCCGGACGGTTCGCGGGCCGACCGGGGCGAACCTGTCTTTCAGGGGGCGGTGGTGACCATCCCGGTGGACCAGGGCGGCCCGCGCGGCACCTATCTGGTGAGCTACCGGGTGATCTCCGCCGACAGCCACCCGGTCTCCGGCGCGTTCACCTACTCCGTCGGTGCGCCCTCGCCACCGCCCACCGACACCGGCTCGGACAGCCGCGCCGACCGGCTGGTGGACATCGGGGTGAAGGTCGTCAACTACCTGGGCTACGCGGGTCTGCTCCTGGTGGTGGGTGCCGCGCTGGTGCTCGCCGCGCTCTGGCCGTACCGGCTGTCCCGCAGCGGCCCGGCCCGGCTGCTCTGGGCGGGCACCATCCTGCTGGCCGTCGCCACCGCGGCCGAGCTGTGGCTGCAGGTGCCGTACACCGCCGGGGGCGGGCTGTTCGACGTCACCGGCGCCGGCCTCGGTGAGGTGCTGGGCAGCACGTACGGCACCGCGCACCTGGTCCGGTTGGGGCTGCTCGCGGCGGCGGCGTTCCTGCTGCGTCCGTTGACCCGGGGGCCGGTCGGCCGCACCGACGGGATCATCCTGGCCGTGCTCGGTGTCGCGACGTTGTTCACCTGGCCGCTGGCCGGTCACGCCGCGGCCTCGCCCGCGCCGGCCGTCTCGGTGCTGGTCGACGCGGTGCACCTGGGCAGCATGGCGGTCTGGTTGGGTGGTCTGGTGATGCTCGCCGGGTTCCTGCTGCGCCGGGCCGACGAGCGGGAGCTGGACGCGATCCTGCCGATCTGGTCGCGTTGGGCGGCGCTGGCGGTGGCGGCGCTGCTGCTGGCCGGCACCGTGCAGGGGCTGATCGAGGTGGGCACCCTCGGCGCGTTGGTCGGCACCGCGTACGGGCGGCTGCTGCTTGCCAAGATCATCCTGTTCGCCCTGGTGATCGGGGTGGCGGCGTACTCCCGGGCGCTGGTGCGTCGGCGGACCGCGGCCGGCCGGCCGGCGCGGGTGCGGCGGGCGGTCGGGGTGGAGTTGGCCGTCGCCGCGGTGGTCCTCGGGCTGTCCGCCGTCCTGGTGCAGACCACCCCGGCCCGGGTGGCCACCGGTGACGTGGCCGGGACGGCCAACGCCTACTTCTCCACCACGTTGACCAGTCCGATCTACTCACTGCAGGTGGAACTGGACCCGGCCGAGCGGGGCAACAACTCGCTGCACCTGTACGCGTACACGAAGGACAACCGGCCGCAGCCGGTGGCCGAGTGGCGGGCGACCGCGGCGCTGCCGTCGGCCGGGATCGAGCCGATCGAGATCCCGCTGCTCCCACTGACCGACAACCACGCGACCGGGGAACTCAACTTCCCGGCGGCCGGCGAGTGGCAGTTGCGTTTCACCGTCCGCATCTCCGACATCGACCAGGCCACGGTGACCGTCACCGTGCCGATCACGTAACCGAGAGGTACTCAACCAGATGATCCGTCTCCGGCGCACCGCAACCGCCGCCGTCCTCGCGCTCACCGCCGCCACCGCCGCCGTGCTCGGTCTCGCCGGGCCCGCCTCGGCGCACGTCACGGTCAACCCGAGGGAGGCCACCCAGGGCGGCTACGGCCGGTTCGCCTTCCGGGTGCCGAACGAGAGCGACACCGCCTCGACCAACAAGCTCGAGGTGGTGCTGCCGGAGAACGCCCCGGTCGGCTCGGTGTCGACGATGCCCGTACCCGGGTGGACGGTCGCGGTGGAGAAGCGCAAGGTCGACCCGCCGATCGAGGTGCACGGCAGCCAGATCACCGAGGCGGTCTCCAAGCTGACCTGGACGGCCACCGGCGACGCGGCGGTCAAGCCGGGGCAGTTCCAGGAGTTCCCGGTGTCGATGGGGCCGCTGCCCAAGGTCGACCGGATGGTCTTCAAGGTGCTCCAGTCGTACACCGACGGCAACGTGCAGCGGTGGATCGAGGAGCCGGTTGCGGGCGGGGAGGAGCCGGAGAACCCGGCGCCGGTGCTCACCCTGACCGCCGCCTCGGCGTCGCCGTCCGCGCCGGCGTCGGCCCCCGCCGCCCCGGCCGCGGCGGACGACGATGACGACGACTCCACCGGCGTGGCGACCGGCCTGGGGGTGGCTGGTCTGGTCGCCGGGCTCGCCGGTCTGGTCCTCGGCGGGCTGGCCTTCGCCCGTACCCGGCGGCAGCCGGCCGCCGGATCCCCGGCCGAGCCCACCGCCTGATCCACGCCACCCGCGCCGGCCCGTCGGACCTGTCCGACGGGCCGGTCCCCGTTCCCCCTCGGACCTGCCGATATCCGCAGATCGGCGCGGTGTCGTCGGTAAGGTCGGCCGGGTACCTGGTCACTGAGGGAGACGGAACGGATGCGGTTCGTGCGGGTGTTTGTCGGAATGCTGTTGCTGGTCGTCGGGATTCCGGTCCTGCTCGCCGGTGCCGGCCTCAGTGTCGCCGCCGGGCGGGCGGCGGCCGACGGGGCGTTCACCGCCCGGGTCGAGCCGCTGCGCACCCCCGGGCGGGCGGTGCTGGTGGCGGACGTGGACGCGCTGCTGCGCGCAGAGGCGCCGTTCACCCGGGTCGGTCCGTCCCGGTTGCGGTTGACCGCCCGGACGGCCGACGGCCCTGCCTTCGCTGGCCTGGCCCCGACCGAGGAGGTGCGGCGCTGGCTCGGCCCGTTCCCGCACGCCACCGTGGACCGGGTGGCGGTGGCCCGCGGTCCGTTGCCGGTCCGGCTGACCGACGCGGCGTCCGCGCCCACCGGGTCGGTTCCGGCCGCCCCGCGCGAGGCCCGCTTCTGGGTACGCGAGGGGGTCGGCGCGATCGAGTGGAGCCCTGCCGAGCTGGCCGGTCGGCGGCTGAGTCTGGTGGTGATGCGCCCGGACGGCGGGGCGGACCTGAGTGTGGACCTGCGGGCCGAGTTGCGGGTCGACTGGCTCCGGCCGGTGGCGTGGGCGCTGCTCGCCGCCGGGCTGCTGCTGGTCGGTCTGGCGATGCCGGCGCTGCTGTGGCCGTTGCGCCCGCGTGAGGTGGTCTTCGTGGTGGAACCCGACCAGGTGCCGGTGCTGGCCGGCCGGCTGGGGGTCAGTTCACTCAGCGGGCTCGGTGCCCCGCGCAGACCGGAGCCCGAGCGGCAGTTGGTGGCGGTCGGTACGGCGGACGGGGCCCGCCCGGCGATCGGGGCGGCCCCGGCCCGGCGACCGGGCAGCCTCGCCGACCTGCCGCCCTGGCCGCCGGAGCGTTCCGGGCCGACGCCGGGGCCGGTGGACCGGAGCTGAGCGCTCCGGACCGGTCACCCGGGTGGGACGCTGCGGGGCCGGTGACGCGGGCGGCCCTCCGCGCTGCCGACACGGAGGGCCGCTCTCACCGGGGGATCGGTGCTGATGTGGTCAGATTAGCGGCGGAAAATCGCTCATGGAAACCTCTGTCCAGTTGGTGCGATTTTATCCGCGGGGCGGGAGCCGGCGGACCGGCAGCACCACCAACAGCGCCAGAGAGAGCAGCACGTACTCGTTGCGCAGCAAGAAATCCCACGGCGTGTCGGTACGCGCCGGAGCCACCCCCCAGTCCTGGAAGGACACCACACCATAGATGATCAACGCCGTGGTGCCGACCGCGACCGCGAGGAGCGTGCGTCGGCGGCGGAGCCCTTCGGCACTGCCCCGGTCGGCGTCCAGCGCCGCGTCTACCAGCACCACCACCGCCGGGATGAACCAGTAGATGTGGTGCGTCCAGGTGATCGGGCTGATCAGGCCGCCGACCAGACCGGTGAGGGTCAACCCGGTCAACTCGTCACCGGCCCGCACGGCCCGGGCAGCGCGGTGCAGTCCGTACCCGAGCACCACCGCGACCAGCGCCAGCCACAGTAGCCGGTTCGGCGCGGCCGGCACCTCGATCCGGCTCAGCAGCCCGAACAACGACTGGTTGCCGGTGTAGTCGGTGCGGCCCACCCGGTTGGTCGCCCAGAGCTCGTGGGTCCAGAAGCGCCAGGAGTCGCGCGGCGCCACCGCCGCCGCCAGCAGCGTCGCCGCCGCGGCCGTCGCGCTCGCCACGGCCGCCGCCCGCCACCGCCGGGTCGCCAGCAGGTAGACGATGAAGATGCCCGGGAAGAGCTTGAGCGCCGTGGCCAGACCAACGCCCACGCCGGCCCAGCGCCGCGCCTGCGGTACGGCGAAGAGCAGGTCGGCCAGGACCAGCACCACCAGCAGCATGTTGATCTGGCCGAAGGTGATCGTCTCCCGGGTGCTCTCCACCGCGAAGACCAGCAGCACCGCCACGACGAGTGCGAACACCCGGGGCAGTCCGTGCCGGGCGGTCACCGGGGCGACCAGCCAGCGGGTCGTGACGACCACGCCAAGGGCGGTGAGCGCCGTGAAGACCGCCACCACGGCACCGAGGCGCAGCAGGCCGAACGGCCACAGCAGCAAGGCGCTGAACGGCGGGTAGGTGAAGTAGAGCTCACCCTGCACCCGGTCCGGCTGCACGTAGTCGTAGAGCGGGTTGCCGGCCCGCCACCAGTCCACCGCCCGCATGTAGATCTTGAGGTCGAGGAAGTCGTGGCTCAGGCCCGGTAGGTAGAGCGCCGGCAGCACGGTCGCGAGCGCCAGTACCGTGACGACCCGACGGACCGTACGGCCCCGCTGCTCGTCGGTGGTGACGGCAGGCGACGCGACGGATTCGGCTGGCACGGGGAAACCCTAGCGGTCTCCTCCGCCGACGGTGCCGAGGCGCGAGCACCCGGGCGGCGACTACTCTGTGGCGCGTGGCTGACCAACTCGTCTGGATCGACTGTGAGATGACCGGGCTGGATCTCGGCAGGGACGCGCTGATCGAGGTCGCCGCCCTCGTCACCGACGCCGACCTCAAGGTGCTCGGCGAGGGGATCGACGTGGTCATCCACGCCGACGAGGCGGCGCTGGAGGCGATGCCGGAGATCGTCCGGACCATGCACGGCAAGTCGGGGCTGACCGAGGAGGTCCGCCGCTCGACGGTCACCCTGGCCGAGGCCGAGGACATGGTGCTGGCGTACGTCACCCAGCACGTCAAGGATCCGCGATCCGCCCCGCTCTGCGGCAACTCGATCGCCACGGACCGCGGCTTCCTCGCCCGGGACATGCCCCGCCTCGACGCCCACCTGCACTACCGCATGATCGACGTCTCATCGATCAAGGAGTTGTGCCGGCGCTGGTACCCCCGGGTGTACTTCGGGCAACCGCAGAAGGGGCTCGCCCACCGGGCGCTGGCCGACATCCGGGAGAGCATCCGCGAGTTGGAGTACTACCGGCGCACCATCTTCGTGCCGCTGCCCGGCCCGGACGTGGAGACCGCGAAGGGAATCGCCGCCGGGCTGTAGGCGGGCGACCCGGCTCCGGCGGGGTGTCGAACCCGCTGGACGGAGCCGGCGCCGGTGTGGCTATTATTAGTCCGCACCCGCCCGGGCGACCGGAGCGGAAGGCATGGTGGCTGTAGCTCAGTTGGCAGAGCACCGGGTTGTGGTCCCGGTTGTCGTGGGTTCAATTCCCATCAGTCACCCCAACGACGAAGGCCCCCTCCATCCGGAGGGGGCCTTCGTCGTCCGTCGCCGGTCAGGGGGTCGGCGTGGCGCTCTGCCCACCCTGCTCCGCGTCGGGCGTCGGGCTCGCCCCGTCACCGGTCGCGGCCCCGCTGTCCGGCTCGTACGGCAGGGCACTGCCCTTGACGTACTCGTCCCAGCTCATGTTCCAGTCGGTCCAGCCGTTGCCGTTCTGGAGCTTGCGCTCGGTGCCCTTGACGGTGATCGGGTCACCGATACGGGTGTTCGCGAACAGCCACGCCCCGTCGGCCATCGAGACGTTCACACAGCCGTGGGAGACGTTCTCCCGGCCCTGCACACCCTCGGACCAGGGTGCGGCGTGGATGAACTCGCCGCCCCAGGTGAGCCGCTGGGCGTAGTCGATCTTCGTCCGGTAGCCCTCCTGGGGGCCGAGCTCGTCCAGGGTGTCGAAGACCGTCTTGCGCAGCTTCTCGATCACCACCATGGTGCCGCTGGACGACGGGGTGCTCTTCTTGCCCAGGCTCACCGGGATGGTCTTGACGACCTTCCCGTCCCTGGTGACCGTCATCCGCTTGGTCTTGTTCTCCACCTGCATGATCAGCGACGGGCCGATCTTGATGTCGACCGTCAGGTCGGAGCGGCCGTACCAGCCACCCCCCATGGGCAGGCCACCGGCCTGCACCCGGTACGACACGGTGCTGCCCGGCCGCCAGAACTCCTTGGGCCGGTAACGGACCTCGGTGGGGCTCACCCAGTGCCAGATGCCCTCCTGCGCCGGGGTGGCGGTGACGCTCATCCGGCGCTGGACGTCGTCGCGGTACTGCTCCGGGACGTCCCGGCCGAAGCGGACGATCAGCGGCATGCCCACGCCGACGACCTGGCCGTCGCCGAGGAAGCTGGTGATCCGGACCTGCTTGGCGGGCTTGGCCATCACGGTGAAGGTGCTGGTCGCCGTGGCCGGCTTGCCGTCGTCCCCGGTCGCGGTCACGGTCGCGGTGTACTTCCCGCCGTACTCCAGCGCACCGGCGGGCAGCCAGCTCTGTCCGTCCGCGGCGAGCGTGCCCTTGACGGGGGTGCCGGCGGCGTCCTTGAGTTCGACGGTGGTCTGCTCGGCGTCCTTCGTGGTGAAGGTGATGCCGGTGGAGGCCGGGACGTCGGTCGCGTCCGCCTTCGGCTCGGTGATGGTGGCCGAGGCCTTGGCGTCGCTCTCCTGCGCGGCGCTCTGGCCCGGCGAGGGCTTGTCGCCCGAGGAGCCGGTGCAGGCGGAGGTGAAGGCGAGCGTGGCGGCGAGCAGCCCCGCCGAGAGCGCACGGCGCCGCCCGGTACGCCGAGTCAGCCGGTCGTGGGTAGCTGGCATTATGTCCTCACAGTCGTGATCCCCGATGCCCCCCATCCTTACCCACAGACGCACGCGGGTGCCCAGGGGTTGCGCGGCGCGCGACGGCGACACGCCGTCGGTGGGCTGCGGCGACCGGCGCACGCGGGGCAGGGCGGGGTGACGTTCGTCTCCACCGGCGCCCGGACGCCCTCGGCACGGGGGCGGGCCAGCGGTCGCCGACCCACCCCGCAGCCCTTAGATCAGCGGACCGGAGCCGCCCCGCGGCACCGGCAGGGCGCTGCCCTTGACGAACTCGGACCAGCTCAGGTCCCAGGCCGTCCAGCCGTTGCCCGGCGCGAGCCTGCGCTCGGTGCCCTTGATGGTGATCGGATCACCGATCTTCGTCTGGTCGAACAGCCACCGGCCCATCGCCATGGACACGTTGACGCAGCCGTGCGAGACGTTGCGTCGGCCCTGCACCCCCTCGGACCAGGGCGCCGCGTGGATGTACTCGCCGCCCCAGGTCAACCGCTGTGCGAAGTCGATGTCAACGCGGTAGCGGTTGTCCGGGTCCGGCGCGTCCATGGTGTCGAAGACGGTCCTCTCCTTCTTCTCCATCACCACCATCGTGCCGCTGGAGGAAGGGGTCTTCTTCTTGCCCAGGCTGACCGGGATGGTCTTGACCACCTGGCCGTCCTGGCGCACCGTCATCTTCTTGGTGGCGTTGTCGACCGTCATCTCGAACGCCCGGCCGATCTTGGCGGTGGCCGACCGGTCGACGTTGCCGTAACGGCCGTTGCTCAGCGGAATGCCGGCCAGCGCGATCCGGACGTCCAGCGTGGTGCCCGGCTTCCAGTAATCCGGAGCGCGGTAGTAGGCCTGGGTGCCGTTGGAGACCCAGTGCCAGGCGCCCGGCTGTGGCGGGTCCGTCCGGACGAACATCCGCTTCTGCACCGCCGCGCGGTCCTTCTTCGGGATACCCGGGTGGAACTCGACGACCACCGGCATGGCAACGCCGTACGTCCGGTCGTCGAACAGGTAGAGACCGGAGCTGATCATCGACTTCGGCTTCGCCATCGTGGTGAACGTGCTGGTGCCCTGCCGGGCCTCACCATCGGACCCGGTGCCGGTCACCGTCGCCGTGTAGCGGGTGCCGTACTTCAGCGGAGCCGACGGCACCCAGGCGGAACCGTCCACCCGCAGCTTCCCGTCGACTCGCTTGCCGTCGGCCGAGGCCAGGGTCACCGAGGACACCTTCCCGCCGCCGGGGACCGTCGCGCTGATCTCCGTACTGACCGGCTTGTTCTTCGACCCGTCGGCCGGGACGACCGCCAGGCTCTCGACTGCGGCGGATGGTGTCCCGCCCGAGGGCGCCGACGGCGGGGTGCCCGTCCCCGTGCCCGTCCCCGTGCCCGGGGTGGCGCTGCTCCCGCCGACGAACTCGGCCTGCTTCTCGGCGTCACCGCACCCGGTCAGTGCCAACGACGCCACCAGAGCCAGGGCGCCCACCTTCGCCCCGACCCGCGTGAACCTGCCCATTCCCACCTCAGTTCTCGCGTGCCTGGCGACATGGTGCCGTATCGCCGTCACCTACTCGGCCCCGCCCAACCTGGCTATGGGGTGTTTGCGAGCATCTGCCCGATAAGCTCAGCCGAAGAGGGGAGGAGGGGACCCGATTTGGAAGAGCGCTCGGGGGCCGTGTAATCTTCTCCCCGTTGCCAACGAGCGCCGCTAGCTCAACTGGCAGAGCAGCGGACTCTTAATCCGCGGGTTCGGGGTTCGAGTCCCTGGCGGCGCACCAACGAGCAAGGCCCTGACCTGGTGGTTCACACCTGGCTGGGGCCTTTTTCGCGTACGCCGGTGGTGGGTGGTTGCTCGGTGGGTGCTCGGGAGCCGTTGGACCCTGCCGGCGATGCGGGGACCGGCCGTTACCGGTGCGACGCGGCCTGGAAGGGAGGCGATCACCGATGGGCGATCATGGCCCGGTCGATCTCGTCATCTTCGACTGTGACGGGGTGTTGGTGGACAGCGAGCCGATCGTCAGCAGGGTACTCGCCGACCGGATGCGGCAGCTGGGAATCCAGATCACCGACCAGGAGTGCGCCAGTGCGTTCGCCGGGCTCGACCAAGCGGCGGCGGCCCGGCTGATCGCCGATCGCCTTGGCAGCGCTGTGCCTCCCGGTTGGTTCGACGCGCTGACTGTCGCGGTTGATGCCGCGCTGCGCGCCCAGGTGGCGCCGGTGCCCGGCATCCTGCCGGTGCTGAGCAGCTTCGGGTCCCCTTCTGCGTGGCGTCGAACGGGCGGCCCGAGAAGGTCGCGTTGACCCTGGGCACCTGCGGTCTGGCGGCGTACTTCGAGGGCCGGATCTTCACGGCCGCCGAGGTCGCCCGCGGCAAACCGGCTCCTGACCTGTTTCTGCTGGCCGCGTCCAGGATGGGCGTCCCGGCTGCCCGCTGCGTCGTTGTCGAGGACAGTGAGTCCGGGGTGGCGGCCGCACGTAGCGCGGGAATGCGCGTGCTGCGGTACGCGCCCGACGGCTTTGCGCCGGGGTCGGTTGGAGCCTTCAGGAGCATGGCGGAGTTGCCTGCGCTGCTCGGCCTTGCCAACGGCAACGGGAGCATCTCGGTACGCGGCGACAGCCAATGAGGACGGAAGATCGACGGCTGGTCACGGTAATGTCATGCCCATGGGTTCGACGGCGCGAAGGGTATCGCTGACCGGCATCAAGCCGACCGGTGAGCCGCACTTGGGCAACTACATCGGCGCGATCCTGCCGGCGCTGCGGTTGGCCGACAGCTACGAGTCGCTGTATTTCATCGCGGACTATCACGCGCTGACGACGATCCGCGACCGTGATCAGTTGCGGCACTACACCCGCTCCGTGGCGGCCACCTGGTTGGCGGCCGGGCTCGACCCGGATCGCACCACGTTCTACCGCCAGTCGGATGTCCCGGAGATCTTCGAGCTGAACTGGATCCTGGCGTGCATGGCCAGTAAGGGCCTGATGAACCGGGCGCACGCCTACAAGGCGGCGCGTGACCGTAACCGGGAGACCGGCAAGGAGGATCTTGACGCCGGCGTGAACATGGGCCTGTTCAACTACCCGGTGCTGATGGCGGTCGACATCCTCATCATGGACGCCGATGGGGTGCCCGTGGGTCGCGACCAGGTCCAGCATGTCGAGTACGCCGCGGACATCGCTGGCAGTTTCAACGCCGTGTACGGGGACCGGTTCAAGTTCAAGATCCCCGCTGCTGTCATTCCGGATGAGGGGTCGGCGCACACGCTGCCCGGCACCGACGGACGCAAGATGAGCAAGTCGTACGGCAACACGATCCCGCTGTTCGCGCCAGAGCCCAGCCTGCGGAAACTGATCCGGCGTATCCCGACCGACAGCGTGCCGGTGGAGGAACCGAAGGACCCCGACGCGGCTGCCGTTTTCAAGCTGCTTGAACGGTTCGGTGCGGCTGACGTGGTCACCGAGACACGGGCGCGGCTGTCGGCCGGTGGGATGGGCTGGGGAGAGGTGAAGGCACAGCTCGCCGACGCGCTTGTCGCTGAGTTCGCGCCGCTTCGGGAGCGCTACGAGGCGTTGATGGCGCAGGGTAGTGAGCTGGACGACCTGCTTGCCCACGGCGCGGACAAGGCCCGGAAGCAGACCAGGCCATTGCTGGAGCGGGTGAGAGACGCCATCGGCATCGGATAGCTTGGGCCCCGCCCGTCAGACGAGTGCGTTGACCACCTGGTCGGCGCAGTGCCAGGCGGTGGTCCATTTTCCGGGCAGCGCGACGAGCAGGTTCCCAGTGGGAGTCCACCCGTCCGGAGGTCGTCGGAGGTCCACGACAAGGCTGGATGGATCGGCATGCGGGCTGGTCGGCTCGCACACGGTCCCCCAGATCAGGCTGAGGTCCGGGCGGGACTGGCTGAGAGGACGTCTGATTCACGTATTTTGTGTGTGTTGTGGTTTTAGGGGTTCTCGCCAGGTTGGGGTGTTTTCGGCGGTGAGGCGTTTGGCGAGGTTGTCGATCATGGCGATGGTGATCATGCTGGCGGAGTTGTCGGGTCGGGCTTCGTAGTCGCGGACGAGACGGCGGTGGTGCATGAGCCAGCCGAGGGTGCGTTCGACGACCCATCGGCGCTTGACGACGCTGAAGCCTTTGACCTGTGGGTCTTTGGTGACGATCTCGACGTCGACGCCGAGGGCGGCGCCGTGTTCGACGACGCGGTTTTTGAAGCCGGCGTCGACCCAGGTCTTGGTGAGGGTGGGGTGGGCGGTGGTGGCCTGGTCGAGCAGGTTGATGCCGATGGTGTTGTCGCTGGTGCTGGCGGCGGTGACGATGACGGCGAGGAGCAGGCCGAGGGTGTCGGTGATGATGCCGCGTTTGCGGCCGACGATTTTCTTGCCGGCGTCGGTGCCCTGTGTGGACAGTGGGACGTTGGTGGAGGTCTTCATGCTTTGGCTGTCCATGATGGAGGCTGTGGGTGTGATGGTGCGGCCGTGGTGGTCGCGGACGAGGCCGGTGAGCTGGTAGTTGAGTTCGGTGAAGATGCCTTCTTTGCTCCAGGCGGCGAAGTAGCCGTAGACGGTCCGGTACGGCGGGAAGTCGTGGGGCAGGTAGCGCCAGGCGATGCCGGTGCGGTTGACGTACAGGATCGCGTTGAAGATGTCGCTCAGGTCGTGGGTGGGGGCGCGGCCGCTGACGCCGGCGTCGGTGCGGGCCTGTCGCCAGGCGGTCAGGCGGGGCGCGATCAGGGCCCAGCGGGCGTCGGACAGGTCGGACGGATAGGGTCGCCGTTCGGTCATGCAGCAGGCGTACGGTGTCGGGGCGACGGCTCGACGGACGTCATGTCCGTCGATGTGGGGGCGAAAGTGAAGCAGACACGATCTCGGGGTGAAATGCGCTGAACCCGGGCAGCCCTGCGTACACCGATATGTTCTCTTTCTTGGTCGGGTCGGACATCTCGCGCTACTGAGGTCGAGACGCGAATCGACCCCTACTGGCTCGAAGGTGAAACAAACGTCCAGTGAGACGGTGTCGTGTTGGGTAAGCCCACGCGGATGCCCCCACGATCCGGACTGATGGCGAGAAGATCGCCTACGGCTTCCACAACCCCGAAGAGCCCTCAAAGGTTCTTTCGGTCGCCCTCGCCCATGAAAGCCCTTACCGCACTTCGTATTGCGTCAGCGTGAAGATAGATATCGTCAATAGAGTCGATCAGATGGCGAGTCTCTGTCTTGTTGGCGTCGAACGTCCCAACGTACTTCCGGGTCTTTCCGTTGAAATGCAGTCGCGCAATGGGTTTGCGGTTATTGTCGTCAAGAATGACCGCGAAGTAGGGCTTGGCGTCACGGCCCACAATGCGTTGGGGTTTGACCTCGCTGCATGCGATTGCCTTGATGATCTGGTAGCCGGTAAGTTCTTCAAGCGTGGTTTCCACCTCCGTATCGCGTGCGACATCGCTCAACGCGACCTCTTCGCTCTCGAGCACTTCGGAGGGGGTTTCGGTGGTCTGCTTGGGAAGGCTTGTGTAGAGTGCACCCTTCAGTCGTTCGTTCACTTGATCTCTGACGAACTGCGAGGCGGCCTTGGCAACGAGTGACCTGAACTGTTCACGCCTCTTTTGAGTGAACGAACCCTCGAACACTCTCGTCGCGAAGAATCTGACCCACTCATCCTCAGGGTCCTTGAACTGCGCCGCCATCGAACGCTTGATCTGGCCGAGATATTTCAACTCTTCGGCTGCACTGATGATGGAGTCGAGATCGAAAACTTCCTTTGTGAGCTTCCGCAATTCCGGCAGGAGGGTGTCGTCGATATCTTCCAAATCCAGCACGAGGAAGGGCTTGGTATCCATCTTGTTTGGGGCATCGAGATCGGTGTAGAAGTGGTAGACCTGACCATTGGTGAGGGCGGCGATCCGTGCATTCGTAACGGAGAAGTATCGATAAAGCTGAGATGCGTGTTCAATCTTGAGGGAGTCGCGCGGCTGCTTGCATTCGATGAGGATCTGTACCTCACCGCCACGCATGATCGCGTAGTCTACCTTCTCTCCTTTCTTGGTCCCGACGTCGGCGGTGAATTCCGGTATGACCTCCAGTGGATCGAAGACGTCGTAGCCGAGGATCATTGAGATGAACGGCATGACGAAAGCATTCTTGGCAGCTTCTTCCGTCTGAATTGCGTCTCGCTGGTTCCGGACCTTCGTGGCGAGCGCGGCGACCCGTTCATCGAAATCCATTAAGCATACTCCTTCTTGTGAACAGATGAGAAAGGTGCCGTATGCATACCTGTATGCCCCTGCCCTTGACGAGTCGGAGATCCAGGGCAACGACCGGATGCTACCGAGCGATCGTGTAGCGCGAAGCCCCAAAGAGGACCGACTAGCCTCTCCTTTCGTCGGTCCGATGCGACGGAAAGGGCAGGTTTGCAGCGTCGCGGTCGTGAGTAAGATGCGCTACCGACTGGAGGCACATGAGGCTGCACTAATCGCCGCAGAGAACGACGCGTCGCGCGCCACCTAACTTGAACTGGTAATGCCGGCGGCACTACCAGCGGGGGCAGGTCTACCGTTCGGTCCTGCCGGTCAGGATGACTCGGCGTCGGCGCTGGGTAGGGCGTCGCTGCCGCAATGGCCGTCGCAGAGTGGTTGCGCCCACTTGGCGGTGTACTGGAGGCACTCCTGCAACTGGTGGATGTCGACGTCGTCCCTTTGGAGCTTTTCCTCCGAGCCAGACGGCGAACTGGGCGTAGACGCTGCGCCGAGGGCCACCACTGCGCTTGGTGATGAGGCCGGCAAGGTAGTGCAGGTGATCCCACAGTGGCCGTTTGTCTTCCAGGTAGGGGTCGTAGTTCGTGACCTCGCAGGTCGGGCACACGTAGGCGCTCGGTCGCCGGCCTTCCAACGCGGCGGGCGCGTTGCTGTTCCTGCCGTTGCTTGAGGTGTCGCGCCGCTGCCCGGGGCAGTGCGAGCTGTTTCAGTGGCTGGCGACCATGGAGACCTCGGCGTGGTTGCGCCAGCACGACCTGGCGCTGCTGCGTGCCGACGGCTACGGCGTTTGGCTGGAGGACGGACGATGCCTGCGGTTCCTGGTCCATGTCGACCGTGGCCCGGTCGGTGACGTTGTCGCCGAGCATGAGCGGCGGACGTCGGGGCTGGGTGGACTGCTGACCGGCTATCGGCGTACCGACCGAGCGGTGCCCGTCGCAGCGGTGCTGATGATCGCTCAGGACGCCGAACGGGAAGAGCACCTGCTAGATGACCTGGTCCGCAGTCCTATGCGACCGCGGATTGCGGTGACCACCAGGGAGATGCTGTATCGGTACTGGCCCAATGAGCAGGTGTGGAGGCTGCCGGGCGAGAGCGGCAAGCGCCGCCTCATCGAGGTCGGATCCTAACCTCGCCACGTCGCGATGTTTCGACCGCCACCAACGTGCTCATTTTGGCAAGGCAAGCGGCGTGGTGCTGGAGCCAACGGCGTCCCGTTGCCGTACTACCCCTACGCTGGCGGGATGAGGGAACCCAGTGCGGACCGGAACTACGCCACGCCTGACGACCTTCCGCTGTCGGCTGTGCTACCTGAACTACTGCGGAGCGTGCGTGAGGGGCAGGTCGTCTATCTGAGTGAGCGGGACGAGCCGGTGGCCGCCATCGTTCCTCTGGAGGTGGCGAGGGCGGGGCTGGCGGCCCTGGGCAGGTCCGACGAGGGTGCCCGGTGAGAGCCCTGTCCGGTAGGTGCTGATGAACCGGCATGCAGCGGCACGGGCCGAGGCGATCCCTGACGCGATCCGGACGGACGTGGAGACGTTGTGGCGCTACCACGACATGCACCACGAGTTGCGCCCGTGCGACGTGGGGATCGGGTTGGGTAGTCATGATCTCGGCGTGGCTGTCATCGCGACCCGCTTGTTCCACGAGGGCCTGTTCCCATGGATCGTGTTCACTGGCGCGAACGCCCCGACGACCGTCGAACGGTTCCCACGGGGTGAAGCGGTGCACTATCGCGAGTACGCCATCGAGCAGGGCGTACCTGCGGAAGCGATTCTCGTGGAACCGCGTGCGACGAACACCGCCCAGAACCTGGAGTACTCGCGCAAGCTCCTCACTGAACGGCAGATCCCGGTGCAGTCGGTTCTGATCATGTCGCGGCCCTACCAGCAGCGTCGGGCCTACGCTACGTGCAGGCTGATGTGGCCGGAGGTCGACGTGGTGTGCGCGTCGAACCCTCTCGAACTGGACGACTACGTGCGCAGCATCGGCGACCTGCGGCGGGTGGTGGACATGCTGGTGGGCGACACTCAGCGGATTGAGGTGTACGCCGAGCGCGGCTTCGCAGTCCCGCAGGAGGTGCCCGGCGACGTGCGAGCTGCCTTCGAGCGCCTGGTGGCGGCCGGCTACACGAGTCGGCTGATCTGAGCGCAGCTACCAGCGTGGGCCTCCCGACCGGACGCCCATCCGGTCACTGAGTTCGACGGCCAGTCGGGGTGGTCGAGGCCGGGTGAGGATGTCCCGGACGAGGTCGCGGGAGAGCCGGTGGTAGCGTACCTGGTCCGGGCCGATGACCTCGGCGTCCAGGAGCGCGGCGAGCGCGTCGTCGATGCGGTTCCACCGGGCGAGGGCTCGGGCGGTTTCGATGGCGTGCCTGACCTGCCGCTCGACGGGCAGGGCGCCGGTGTCGAGCGGAGCGCCGATGGCGATGGCGCGTTGCACGTCGCCGAGTTCCATCGCCACGGTCGTCTGGTGGATCGACACGTTGGTCGGCCCGAACGCGGTCCACACGTGGTTGCCATCGGTGCCGAGCCGCTGTGCGGCGGCATCGGCCTCGGCGATGTGGGTATCCGCAGAGGAGCGGTCGTCGTCTCGGGCGGCGGCCAGCGCGCAGACGAGGTGCAGGCTGCCGTAGACCGACAGCAGTTGCGGCGTGGGCTTGGCGAGCTGTGGTTCGAGGAACTGCGCCGCCGTGGCGGCGAGGCCGCGGGCCTGGGCGTATTCGCCGATGGATGCCAGCGAGTGCGCGGCAGAGCGGCTGAGTGAGCCGATGACGACATGGTCGTGGCTGGAGTTGGCGGCGGCCAGACCTCGACTGGCGGCGGTCCAGGCGAGGTCGCCTTCGCCGAGCTTGGTGAGGAACAACGCGGCGAGTTGGTGGGCGTAGGCGGTCATCGCGTGCGCGCGCTCGCGGTCGTCTCCGTGGTACGCCTCGGTGGCGGTGAGGCAGTCGTGGATCAGGTAGGGGAGCCGGCGGGCGAGGGTGCCGTAGCGCGAGTGCTGGTAGGCGGTCCAGATCTCGGCGACGTCGTTCTCGATCTCACGTAGGGCGGGGGCCTCGATGACGGCCGTGCTGGCCAGCGTCGGCGCGAGGTGCCGGTAGTCGTGGAGTGCGGCGCGCAAAGCGGGGATGGTCTCGCGACCTGAGTCGTCGGACCACTCGAACAGGCGCGGTGCGCCGATCAGGTCCCCGAGGGATACGTCGAGGGCTTTGGCGATCGAGCGGATGACCGACAGTCGGTCCAGGTCGGCCCGGTTCGTCTCGACCTTGCGTAACCACTCCGGTGTCTTGCCGACCAGACCGGCCAGCACTTCTTGGGTGAGGCCTCGCCTGCGCCGGTAGAAGGCGACGCGCTGGCCGATCGTCATGTCGTCTGTCATCCCTCGCACACCGTCTACCTTGCCCTTCGATGACCGCCGGACCCGGTACGGATTTTCCCGGTCTTCCGTACCGCTCGCCCCTACGTTCAGTTCACCCCCGATAACCGGCGCGTGTCGATGTTGATGTCGGGGATGGCTGACAGGGAGCTGCAGATGGAGGGATCGATGACGGGCACACTACGGCGCGGCATGGGCCGCCAAATCGGTCCGTCCAGAAGCGAACTGACTCGGCGTCTTCCCCACCTGCGTACTGCCATGAGGGCTGCGTGGGTGGGTGATCGGCGGTTTGCTCCCAGCCGCCGTGATGCGGCGGTGGGCTCGCCTTTCCCCCGGCGAGCCCACCGCTCATCGTCTGGGATGGCGGTGGCGGCATGACGGTGTACGTCTCGCGTAACGCGATGGCCGGTCGGTGCTGGCGCCCTGAGCCCGGGTGGACGTCCTCGCAGGGGCAGGTATGGCCCGCTGATCCGCCACTGTTCACCTACGTGTGGCGTCGGCTGTTCGAGCAGCAGGCCCGCGAGGGCGGTCGTCGGTGACCGGGCCGCGGCGCCGTGGTGTGGCGTACCGGGGCGCGCCGGCCGGGGTTGAGCATCTGCCGATGCGTCCGCTGTGGCTGTGCCGCCGGTGTGGGCAGCCCTGGCCATGCGGCGCGGCGAAGCTCGCGCTCCTGGCCGAGTACCGGGAAGTGCCGGTGAGCCTGTTCCTCTACCTGGCCGGCTGCCTGCACGACGCGATCGACGATCTGCACCGGCTGAACCCAAGCGTGACAGGCAGCGCCGCGGACATGTTCGACCGGTTCCTCGGCTGGCCCGCCCGCCACACCCACGCCTACGGCGTCGGTAGCACCACGGCCGTCAGGATCGAGGAGGCATTGTCGTGACCGGCATCGGCCTCATCAACGCGACCGGCCAGCCGGCGATCGCCAGCAGTTTCCACACCCTGGTCGTGCAGCCGACCAGCTTCTGCAACCTCGACTGCACCTACTGCTACCTGCCCGACCGGAGATCCCTCCGCCTGATGGGCGGCGCGGTCGCCCAGGCGTGCGCGGAGTCGATCGCCCAGCAGAACAGCGGTCATCCGGTGAGCGTCGTGTGGCACGGGGGCGAACCCACCGCCACACCCATCGGGCTGTTCCGGGAGCTGTTGGCCCCGTTCGAGGAACTGCGGCGTGCGGGGCTGGTGCGTCACGAGATCCAGACGAACGCGACGCTGATCAACCGCCAGTGGTGCGAGCTGTTCACCGCTTACGGGTTCGAGGTGGGTGTCAGCATCGACGGACCGGGCGCGTTGAACCGAAACCGCCTCGACCGTGCCGGCAACCCGACAGACACCAGAACCCGGCGCGGGATGCAGACCCTGGCCGACGCGGGGCTGGGGTACTCGGTGATCTGTGTGGTCACACCGGAAACCATCGACCACACCGAAGCCCTCGTCGACTTCTTCACCGGCCTGCCTGGCTGCGAGTCGGTGGGCTTCAACATCGAAGAGCAGGAGGGCGCCGATCGGGCACCGGTGTCGGAGGATGCCGCTTACCGGTTTTGGCAGCGCCTCATCGAACGTCGCGTCGGCGGCAGCCCGCTGCGGATCCGCGACCTCGATCGCTTGGCCGACCATCTCGCCGCGACCCGTGCCGGGCACTCGACCACGCGCCGTACGAGCCGATCCCGACAGTCTCCTGGGATGGGCAGGTGGTGTTGTTGTCACCGGAGCTGCTCGGCATCACCGACTCGCGATACGGCGACTTCGTCGCGGGAAACGTTCTGCACCAGCCGATCACCGCCATGCTCGCCCGCGCCGGCGACCTGCTTTACGTCAACGAGTTCGTCACCGCCCTCAATGACTGCGCCAACCACTGCGGCTTCTACGAGTTCTGCCGTGGTGCCCAGGCCGGGAACCGCTACTTCGAGCACGCGACGTTCACCGTCCGTGAGACCACCTACTGCCGGACCACCCGACAGGCTCTCGTCCGCGCCGCCGCGGACCATCTCACCCCTCAAGGAGGACGATCATGACCAACGCTCTCGCGGCCCTCGTCAACGCCGAACCGGAGCAACTCGCCCGCCTCGGTGTCGACCCGGAGCGGTCGGTAACGTCAATCGACGCGGCAAAGTTCGACAACCGCCCCACCTGGGACAACCGAGGAAAGTTCGACAGCCGGCCCGGCTGGGACAACTGGAACAAGAAGAAGTAGCCCCCGCCACGGGACGCGCGGCGTGGCGTGCCCACCCCGCGCCCACACAGGTTGAGGACACATGCGCACCACCACGATCGGCGACGTGAAGGTCTTACTGCCGGACCTCGAACCGGACGACCTCGACAACACGACGAACCTGGCCGACGGCCTCACCGAGGCCCTCGTTGAGGGCGCAGCGTGGCACGGCTCGCACCTTGAGGACGCCCGCATCCGCAGCAGCCTGATCACCGGCGTGGACCTGAGCGAGAGCACCTGGGTGGCCGGCAGCCTCTACGGCTGCGAGATCACCCGCACCGACTTCTCCGGCGCGACCCTGACCGGCATCACCATCGACCGGTGCGCCATCACTGGTTCACGGTTCACCGGCACCCGACTCACCGACGTACGCCTCAAGGACGTGCTGTTCGACGGGTGCCGCTTCGACTACGCCACCTTCCACCGCGTCACCGCCGCCGGCTCCGTGGCCTTTACCGACTGCACCCTCGCCCACGCCACCTGGTCCACCTGCCGCCTCCCGGGCATCGCGCTGCGGTCCTGCAACCTGGACGGCATGGAAATCGACTCCTGCCATCTCGAAGGCGCCGATCTGCGGGGCAGCCGCCTCCGCGGACTCAAGACGGCCCTCGACAATCTGCGCGGCGCCACGATCAGTCAGGATCAACTGCCCGACTTCACCAAGCTGACCATCGACGCACTCCACCTCGCCGTGCGCGACGACTAAATCTGTGGAGGCATCGTGCTCGTCGGACCCACCGGCAGCCCGGACACGATCCTCGTCTGCATCCGGGGCAACTCCGGTTCAGGCAAGAGCAGCATCGCCCGGGAGCTACGGCGTCGGCACGGCCGGGGCTGCGCCCTGGTCGAGCAGGACTACCTGCGCCGTGTCGTGCTGCGCGAGCGGGACAAGCCCGGCGGCGCGGCCCCCGCGCTGATCGCGCAGACCGTCCGGTTCGCCCTCGACCACGGCTACCACGTGGTGCTGGACGGCATCATGCACAGCGACCGCTACCGGGACATGCTGACCGCCCTGCGTGACGACCACCGAGGGCGGTCGCTGTTCTGCTACCTCGACGTGTCCCTGCCCGAGACGCTACGGCGGCACCTGACCCGCCCACAGGCCAGCGAGTTCACCGCCGAGCACATGAGCGGCTGGTACGTAGCCCGGGACGTCCTGGGCTGGCCCGACGAACTCGTCCTGGCGGAGACCACCACGCTCGAAGAGGCCGTCGAGGTCATCGCCGCAGCCGCCGGGCTACCCCAGACCGGACGGAACGACGACCTGCTGCCGATCGTTTCGTAACCCCGGCGCTCCCTTGTGAGGATGGGCGAATGCCAGCCGTGCCGCTCGGCTCAGCTGGCGAACATCATCCGTTCCGGGAAGTCGCCAGCGGAGCGCCGCGCGTTTACGATCTTGGCCGTGATGGCGCTCGCAGCGGCGTTGAAGTCACCGTCTTGGACCCGCGCCTCAAGCGTGTGCGGATCAATCGTCAGCACCCGGTCGAACCTGTCCTCGAACCCGAACTCGTACCGCACCTCGTCCACGGATGCCTCGATACGACGTGCGACCACCATCATGCCCATGGCGCTATTCTCCGAATCTCGCGTAGTCCTCGTACGTGGGGTCGGGAATCGACGCCTCCCAGTTCGACACCCGGTTGGCGGCGAGATGAGCCTCCCGGTAATCCGCCTGCGGATGCGCCTGGTAGTACCGCGATTCTGCCAGTTCGTGCTCCAGTAGCCTGTAGTCCTCCGGCAGCTGGTCGCCCCGTCGCAGGCGCAGCCACGCCTCGGCCATCGGCGCGCTCGGGTCGTACTGTTGGCGGACGATCCCGCCCGCGTAGTCGTCCATCGGGTGCTCTTCGAAGAAGATGTGCCGGCGGATCTGCTCGATCTCCTGGAGCGAGAAGCCCCGGGAACCATCGAGGCGAGGCGCGTCAGTCAGATTGCGGGCGATGACCCCAGCGTCGTCCTGCTGTCGGATCGCCGTATACGCCTCGCTGGCCCAGCGCTCCTGACGTTCGTAGTCGGCAACGTTGCGAGGGCGGGTGGTGTGGCCTCCGTGGACTCCGAGCCCGTCTTCGGTTGCCCTGCCCGGACGGCCGTGAGGTGCGTTCGTGAGCCGGCTCAACGCCTGTTTAAGGCTCTCGATCAGATCACCGAGTCGGCGAATTTCCGGCATCAACCGCTGCAGGCTTGCCAGCAGCCCCCGCAGCAGTCGGGCGATTCGCGCTGCCCACGCCGCCACCGTCGTTGTCCCCTGCTCCACGACCAGCGGGGCGGCGAACCCTGCCGTGACAACCATCTCGCCTGCGTACACGATCAAACGGGAGACGCAGGTGGCGATGGCGTCCCGGACCAGCAGCCGAACGGCAGCGACGAGGCCGGCCGCGCCTTCGGTGGTGGCGGCGAGGGTGTCGGCGCCTTGGGCGAGCCCGATGATGGCTTGCTGCTGTTCGCTGGCCCAGGCCCGGTAGGCAGGGCCGGCGGTCCCGCCCCACTCTGCGACGTCAGCCCGGACGGAGGTGGACAGCGCGGCGACTTCCTCGCGGAGCGACGCGGCAACGTTCCGCCAGGTCTGGGCGTGCGCGGTGATCTGCGCTATGTCAACCACCTTGACCGCGCTGTGCTTCCGCCAGGTGAGCGAACTCGCGCATCGAAGGCGCCACGCTGCCGTTTTCCACCTTGATGCGATCTGGCGTTGCCGCGCTACGGCGTACTACCAGGCGGGTGCAAGTCAGCTTGTTGAGGGCGCGCAGTTATGGTTCCAGCTGCTGGATGTTCATTAGGCGTCGGCGCTACCGCTGTTGCTTGGATATCGCTCGAAGATGGACTTCAGTGCGGCCAATGCCAGTAGGGCGACGGCGGTGGCTGCGTTGGTCAGGACAACGGCGGGATCAGCGATGATTGCACCGTAGAGCGTCCACAGACCGACCCCGGTGCCGAGGACCGCGAGATAGGTCCATGAGATGTCCTTCGTGGATTTTGTGCGCCAGGATCGCAGGAGCTGCGGAAGCCAGCATCCGGTGGTCAGGATACCGGCGAGTAGGCCGAGCGCGGTGGTCATGCTGGCATTCCTGTCGATGTCGGGGATGGCGGTTGACCAGGTAGGCAGTAGGCGGCGGTGGCGTCGTCGCTGCGCTTGTACCGCGGCCAGCGGGCACCGTGTGGGTCAGTGTTTTCGATTGCCCGTACGCGGTCGATGAGATGTTGTGGGCCGTGGCGGTGGAGGAGGGTGAGTAGTTGAGGCCAGTTGACCTGGTGGTAGCGGTCGGCGAGGCTGGATGCGCCATCGGTCAGCAGAGCGGCGCTGTCGACGTGACTGCGGGTGCCGGTGACTGCGTGTGCGGCGGTTTCTGGGTTCGCGGCGGCTACCCAGTAGCCGTCCGGCTGGTTGCGGTGGGGGCGTTGCGCGGCGACGAGGGCGGTGACGGCGTCGCGGTGTTCGGGAGTGCCAAGCCGGCATTTCCGGGTGGCTTCGTGTTCGGCCTGGGCGAAGCCGTCCACCCGTAGGTCGGTGTGGATCTCAAGACCGGCGGGTCCATCGAGGACGATGACGCAGTCGAAGACGACCAGGTAGTCAACGGATTCACTTTCGTTACGTAGCATGGCCACGGCGGCGGACGGGGTGCCGGGATGGCGCAAGTCACAGGTGTTCTTGTGCTGGTTGGCCACGCTTTCGATTGACTGCGCCAGGATGTCGGCCAAAGGCCGGTGTGGTGCGATGCTCGCCGCTTGCAGCAGCTGCGTACCGAGATTGGCGACGTACCAGGGGGTTCCATGGCGGCATCCGGTGCCGAGTTCGGCCGGTGCGGTCAAGCCATCGAGTACGACCACGGTGCTCTGGCTGGCTGCGACGAAGTCTTCCGAGGGACGGTCGGTGAATCCTGGGATGCTGGCGAAGGATACGAGCATTAGCTGCTCCTGGTTGCTTCGGCGGTCAGGGGTGTTGGACGTCGAAGGTGACGTCGAGCGCGTAGCGGTCGCCGACGTAGCGGGACTCTGTCAGCTCCAACGGCTTGCCGTCCTGGTCGAGGATCAGGCGGCGTTCGACGAGCAGCGCGGCGCCTGTCTCGACGCGTAGTAGCTGGGCCTCCGTGGTGCCCGCGTTTGCGGCTGAGAGGGTGGCGTGGCCAAGGGTCGGAACGTGCCCCAGGGTGACGAGGGCTTCGTGCAACGACCCGTTGGCGAGGTCCATGTCGAGCAGCGGCGCGAGCTTGCCGGGGAACACCGCATGTTCCACGGCGACGGGAGTCTGGTCGGCGAGCCTGACCCGGTGGATCGCGATCACACCAGCGTTACGCGGCAGGCGGAGCCGACCGGTCTCAGCCGGCGTGGCGCCGCGCCGCACCACCTCGACCACCTGCGAACTAGGCTGCCGGCCCTGGCGGCGCATCTCCTGGCTAAACCGGATCAGGCTGTCGGCCCTTCGGCGGGTCGGCGGGGCCGCCACAAAGGTGCCGCGCCCCGACTGTCGGTAGACCAGCCCTTCGCTAACCAGCCGAGTCACTGCGGCACGCGCTGTCATCCGGCTCACCCCGAACTCCTGGGACAACTCGGCTTCAGATGGCAGCGGATCGTTGGGCGCTAACTCCGCGATACGGGCACGCAGTGCCTGCTCGATCGCGTAGTAGCGAGGAGTGAAGTCGGGAACCGCAGTGCCGTCACTCATACGACCAGGCTAGCCGATCAGTTGTATATACGGCTAGCCCTGGCCTGAGTTGAGCGCCGGACCTGACCATTTGGCGTCGGCGCACACCACGGAGTCGGCCAGGGCGACCTACGCGTGCTCCGCCATGGCCGACTATGGCCAGACGGCCGTTGTGAGAAGAGACCAGGTTCCTTGAGACGGAGGCGGCCCACGCCTTTTCTCGCGGAACCTGATCCGTTCCTGCTCAGCCGAGCCTAGGCAGATGAGATTCGATGAGAAGGCACAGACGTCCCGGGGCCTTGAACAAGATCGCCATGGGCGTGTATGTGCCCACAGCGCCCTCTCGGCCCTCCTGCTCCGTGCCTACGGATGCAGCGGGGGCGGCGAGCTGTTCAAGTCCGTTGCCTCGAAGCGGCTATGGCGACGCGGAGGGCATGAACAGCCTGACCGCGGGTTGCGCACCCGGCGGGGCGCGCTGGTCGCCGTCACGGCGAGGCGCATCGGCGCCGATTGGCGGTAGCCGGGTTGAACACATGCCGAGACACCTTGAACAAGATCACGAGTGTTCATGATCTGTTCAAAGGCCCTGGTGGCGTGGTGGCACAGCGCCGACCGGCACTCCCGCCGGACGGCACACGGTCATCACGAGGGAGCACCACCATGGACCGTCGTATCCCCGCTACCGAGCCGGCCGTTTCCCGGTGCGGCGAGACGCTGCTCAACGACATCGAGTACCGGTTCCGGCTGATGGGGCAGGGACCGAGCCCGCTGTCGGTGGACGGCCGCAGCCTCGGTCACGGCCTGCCTCGCCGTCGTATCGCCCTGCCTGAGCTGTCGGCGATCCTGATGCACCCGTCCTGCGGCTACCCGGCCCGTGACGAGGTGTGGCGGCTGCTGGTGCGGCGTGCGCGTACCGGTGACCCCACCCCGGAAAGGTCTGGCAAGGGCGGCGGATTCGTCACCGAGGTGTCCGAGCTGGTCGCCGAGTTCCGCACTACCTTCGCCCGCATCGAAGACCTCCTCGCCGACGTGGACGACCTAGACCTCACGGTCCACGGATATGAGTCGGTGCGGGCTATCAACGTGTTCCTGGACGCCAACCCTGGAGCCGGCGAGGTGTTCAGCAGGGACTACCGGCTGTTGGCCCGCCTGTACTCCCTCATCAGCGGCGACAAGCGGGTCGCCAAGTACCGGGACGGCTTTGGGCTGTTCGGGTCCGTGTACACGACCCTGTTCAAGAAGTCCTCCGACGAGGAGCGAAAGGAACGGCTGGCCGAACTGGGCCGATGGTCCTAGAGATCATCAACGCCCACGTCCACTCCTTCTCGGTGGCCGCTTCCCAGGAGAACCCCTCGTCCTGGACGCCCAGGGCATCGCCATCCTCAAGGAGCTGATGGCTCTCGTCCGCCCGAAGCCCAGCAAGGACGACGGCGAGGACAAGCCGCGGCCGTCCGCAGCGCAGATCCTGGACCGGATCAAAACCACGCTCGACAAGGGAGTTGCACCCGGGTCTGCGAAATACACCGCTCTCGCGGAACGAATCAGGCTGCTGCGGGATCGCATCATCCAGAACGCCCAGGACGCCTTGGACTTCCTCTCCGAGGCACTCCGGATCGCCCGCGCCATCGTGAACGCCGGGAAGCACCCTGAGGAAGCTGTCGTACTGGACGACGACCACGTGGGCGTCCTGTCACCGATTATCTACGACCACGCACCCGCTGGCCTCACCATCACGGAGAGGAACCTGGCCGAGGAGATTGAGGACGTCATCGCGGTGCGACGCCGGGGCGTGACCATTGCGCGGTGGGGCGGCCGTTGAGACGCCACGGGTGCCCGGGGACCCGCGGCCAGCCTTCAGGCGAGTTTTCCCAGTTCTCCTGCCGGCCGTACACCGTGAGGTCCAGGGCGTGGTAGGTGGTCATCAACGCCTCCACGCCCCGCCCGGTGGTCCAGTAGGTCTCGTAGACCTTGTCGCCGTCGCGCAGGTAGCACGCTATGAACCCGACGTCACGACCGTCGGCCAGAGCCGGGTCGGAGTCTTTCGCCGAATACCAGGGGAACCTGTAGCCCATGAACTCCGCGAACGGGGCACTTTCGTCGTAGGGACCCTCGCAGAACACGGCGTAGGTGACGTCCCGAGCGTGCAGGTACTCCAGCATCTGCATGTGGCAGGTCGAGAAGGTGCACCCCTCACACTGATGCTCGTACGGTTTGCCGTCGTGCCACATGTGGAAGTAGGCGATGAGCATCCGGCGGCCCTCGAACACATCCACCAGCGGGGTGTCCCCGCCAGGGCCCCGCACCGTCACCGTCGGCATCAAGGTCATCGGCAGCTGACGACGAGCGGCTGCGATCGCGTCTCCTTCGCGGGTATGGGCCTTCTCCCGGACCAGCAGTTCGTCGCGCTCGCGCAGCCAGGTCTCCCGGTCGACGACCGGGGGCGCGGCGGCGCTGGACGCGGGGGTTGCCGTCATGGCTATCTCCTTCGTGGAGTGGGGATCGGTCACAGGTACAGACGACCGAGTCGGCGATCGTCATCGGTGACCGATGACGGATGGGTCCGCGGTCGTCAGTACGGTTGTGAGGATCACTGAGCCCCGGGGAAATCACATGTCCGACTCGCCTGATGAGCAGGCGGTCTGGCTGCAGCGCGCCTTCGACGAGCACCGGCGTGAGCTGCACGTCCACTGCTACCGCCTCGCCGGGAACGTCACCGACGCGGACGACCTGGTGCAGGAGACCTTCCTGCGTGCCTGGCGGGCACGCGACCGCTTCGAGGGTCGGGCGTCGGCGCGCACCTGGTTCTACCGGATCGCCACGAACGTCTTCCTCGACAGCCGCAAGGCGGCCGGTCACCGGACCGTACCGTACGGTGATCCGCTGGAGTGGTCCACCGAGCTCGGTCCCTATCCCGACGCCCTGCTGACCGACGATCCGCAGACCGGTCTCGCCGCCCGGGAGACCGTCGAGCTGGCCGTGATCGCAGCGCTCATGTACCTGCCGCCGCGGCAGCGGGCGGCCTTCGTGCTGCGCGACGTCTACGGCTGGACGCCGCAGGAGATCGCCGCCGCGCTCGACACCGCCGTAGCGGCCGTCAACAGCCTCCTCCAGCGGGCCCGCCACACCCTCCGGCGGCGCGCTCCGTCGGACCCGAAGGACTGGCGCCGCCCGCAGCTCACCAGTGAGGACGAAGAGATCCTGCGCCGCTACGCCAACGCGAAGGACCCGGAGACGATCCGGGCACTGCTCGCCGAGGACGTACGGATCACGATGCCGCCCGAGCCGCCGGTCGTCGGGATCGACGCGGCCGCGGAGTTCCTCGGCCGACCGCTCGACTGGCGTACGTTCCCCACCTCGGCCAACGGGCGCCCGGCACTGATCAACTATCTCCGCCGGCCCGGCAGCCCGCACTACGAGGCGTTGGTCGTCGACGTACTCCGGATCGAGAACGGGAAGATCGTAGAGACCAACGCCTTCATCGGTGCCCGTCACGTCGCCGCCTTCGGCATGCCCGCCACGCTCGAGCCCTAGACGAGTAAGTCCCAAGCTAAGTGCCCGAGTCTGCGCTGGTAGTGGAATCGTCGGGCTCGGGCTTGGGATGTTCGTCGCCAGGTTGACCAGCGCAGGGTGTGCTCTGGCGGTAGCGCCACGGCCAGGACGAAGGCGTTGAGGAGTCGGCGGATCTCGGCGACGGTCAGCGCGATCATCTCCGGTGCGGCGTCAGGCTGCTGGGCGGTGGTGGCGGCGAGGATTGTCAGGACGGCCAGGGCGAGCATGGCCAGGGTGATGAACCGGTGCCAGCCGGTCCAGCCGCGGACCTGGTAGTGGTCCAGGCCGATCTGGCCTTTGCCGGTCTGGAACAGCTCCTCGATGCTCCAGCGGGAGCCGGCCACGGTCACGAGGGTGTGTAGCGGCACCGGACGAGGTGACCAGCACAGGTAGAAGGCCAGTTCGCCGGTGGTGCGGTTGCGGCGGATGAGCAGCCACCGATGCTCACCGGGTCGGGTAGCGGTGGTGATCCAGGCCCACAGATACTCGCGGGGACCTTTGCGCCCGGCCCGCAACTGTGCAGTTGCCACTCGCGGGTGGGGATCCGCTCGGCGACCTCGTCGGCGCGTACGAGGGTGCGGCCGTCGTTGATGTGCCCCGTCAGGCGGTTGACGCGGCGATCGCCGAGGCACGACTGGGGTCCCGTCCTCGGTCGGGTAGCCCTCGGCATAGTGCTATGCCGGGGCCCTCGGGAGAGGAGTTGCACCTTCAGCCACGCCAGGATCTCGGCCGCGCCGGGGTAGGCGAAACGCTCCACGGCGGAGTCGGTCCGGTCGCGGGCTGTACGGTTGCCGGCGGGGCGCCGGTCGGCTCCTGCCGGCCCATGACCCA
The DNA here is from genome assembly GCF_004348325.1 of Micromonospora sp. KC213. Classification (GTDB taxonomy): domain Bacteria; phylum Actinomycetota; class Actinomycetes; order Mycobacteriales; family Micromonosporaceae; genus Micromonospora. The sequence goes on from NZ_SMKF01000031.1 coordinate 27,986, forward strand.
GACGATGCGGGCGCCGGGCCGGTACAGCACCAGGTGATCCAGCTTCCCGGTGCGGTCGTAGGCGAGCGCCAGGGAGCTGGTGCCGGGGCGACGCCAGGTCGTATCCGCCGATTCCGGTGGTGGCGGTCGTCGGACGCGTCGAGGCAGCTACCCCGCCCCGCGGGGTTCAGGTTGGAAAAGGTTCATTACCGGCGCCAAAAATTGTTATCCACAATGGCTGTCGAAAGTCGGTCCATTGAAAAGCTGGCTTCCGCATACGCGCAAAATCGGGCTTTTGTGCACGCGTCTACGGCCCCCTCTTGATGGGCCGGAAACAATCTGGCAACCTTTCAAACATCGATGGGGAGCGCTCCCACATATCGATGCAAGGCGTTACAGATGGTGCCGCCCGCTTTCCGTCTCGACATCCTGGTCACCCACCCAACGCTCGGATCCAGCACGCGCAACCGCCCCCACCTCGTAGCGCGGGCCAGCACCGCACCCGTTCGCCAGATGAGTGTTGCGGGCGCATGGCCGGTACCGGCGCCTCGACCATCCATGAGAGAAGGGCCCACAATACTCCACATTCCAGACACTGGCTCCCGTTTCGTTAACCAGTGCTTCTGCTCCACGGTGATTCACCCCAGGCGCGGCCTTCGGTGCAGGTCCGTTTGCACGTCGTACGACAGGAAGTGAGCAGCCGATCATGTTTCGAAGATTGGCCTTCTGCCTAGCCATCATCGTGGCGGCGGTAGGCTTCACCACCGTGCCCGCAAGCGCAGCTGCGGACTTCAATGTTTTGGTCTTCAGTAAGACGGCCGGTTTCCGGCACGACTCGATCCCGGCCGGCATCACCGCGATCAAGCAGCTCGGCGCGCAGAACAACTTCACCGTCGAGACCACCGAGGACGCCGCCCAGTTCACCGCCGCGAACCTGGCCCGGTTCCAGGCGGTCGTCTGGTTGTCCACCACCGGGGATGTGCTCAACGCCAGCCAGCAGGCGGCGTTCGAGGCCTACGTCCGCGGCGGCGGCGGGTACGTGGGCATCCACGCGGCATCTGACACGGAGTACGACTGGCCGTGGTACGGCAACCTGGTTGGCGCGTACTTCGCCAGCCATCCGGCCAACCAGAACGCGACCGTGCGGATCGAGGACACCTCCCATCCATCGACGGCCGGGCTGCCGACGGCGTGGTCCCGGTTCGACGAGTGGTACAACTACCGGACCAACCCGCGTTCGCAGGTCCGCGTGCTGGCCAGTGTGGACGAGAGCACGTATACCGGCGGCACGATGGGGGGTGACCACCCGATCGCGTGGTGCCGGGGCTACGACGGTGGCCGCTCGTGGTACACGGGCATGGGGCACACGAACGAGAGCTACAGCGAGGCGAACTTCCGTACGCACCTGCTGGGCGGTATCCGGTACGCGGCGCAGGGGACCGGCAACTGCTCGACCGCTCCGCCGCCGCAGGCCGGCTACCGCATGGTGGACCTGGCCAAGGGCGTCGCAGAGGTCGGCGAGCCGATGGGTCTGACGGTGCTGCCCAACCGGGGCGTGCTGCACACCTCGCGGGACGGCACCATCCGCTACACCGACCCGGCCGGCAACACCAAGGTGGCGCTGACCATCCCGGTGTACACGCACGACGAGGAGGGGCTGCAGAGCATCAAGGCGGACCCGAACTTCGCCACCAACCGGTGGGTGTATGTGTACTACTCGCCGCGGCTGTCCACCCCGTCCGGCGACGCGCCGTCGACCGGCACGGCGGCGCAGTTCGCCCCGTTCAACGGCGTCAACCGGCTGTCCCGCTTCACGGTGAACACCGACTTTACGCTGAGCGCGTCGTCAGAGGTGACGGTCCTGGAGGTGCCGACCAGCCGTGGCATGTGCTGCCACGTCGGCGGTGACATCGACTTCGACGCGGCTGGCAACCTCTACCTGACCACAGGGGACGACACCAACCCGTTCGACTCCAGCGGCTACACGCCGATCGACGAGCGGCCCAACCGCAACCCGGCCTACGACGCGCAGCGCAGCTCCGGCAACAGCAACGACCTGCGGGGCAAGATACTGCGGATCCGGCCGAGCTCCGGCGGTGGGTACACGATCCCGGCCGGCAACATGTTCGCCCCGGGTACGGCCAAGACCAAGCCCGAGATCTACGCGATGGGTTTCCGCAACCCGTTCCGGATGTCCGTGGACAAGGCGACCGGCATCGTCTATCTCGGTGAGTACGGGCCGGATGCCGGCAGCAGCAACCCCAACCGTGGGCCGGCCAACCATGTCGCGTTCGAGCGGATCACCCAGCCCGGCTTCTACGGCTGGCCGTACTGCTCGAGCTACAACACGCCGTACATCGACTACACCTTCCCGTCCGGTCCTTCGGGTGCCCCGTTCAACTGCACCGGCGGGCCGGTGAACAACTCTCCCAACAACACCGGCATCACCCAGCTGCCCCCCTCGCAGCGGGCGTGGCTGCCGTACGGCGGCGAGCAGAATCCGCCGGCGCTGGGCAGTGGCGGCCTGTCACCGATGGGCGGCGTGGTGTACAACTACAGCGCCTCGCTCGCCTCCGACGTGAAGTTCCCGGCGTCGATGAACGGCAAGGTGTTCCTCGGCGAGTTCGGCCGGCGGTGGATCAAGACGGCCACGGTCACCAGCTCCGGTGGGGTGGGCACGATCGAGGCATTCCCGGCGTACACCGGTACCCAGGTGATGGATCATGAGTTCGGGCCGGACGGCGCGCTGTACGTGCTCGACTACGGCACGGGCTGGGGGAGTGGTAACGCAAGCTCGGCGTTGTACCGGATCGAGTACAACTCCGGCGGTGGTCGGTCGCCGACCGCGTCCGCCTCGGCCAACCCGACGAGCGGGAGCCCGCCGCTGACCGTGCGATTCAGCTCGGCCGGCTCCAGCGACCCGGACGGCGACCCGATCACCTACGCGTGGGACTTCACCACCGACGGCACCACCGACTCGACGGCAGCCAACCCGTCGTTCACCTACACGGCCAACGGCGAGTTCACGGCCACACTTACGGTGCGCGACAGCACCGGCCGCAGCTCGACGGCGAGCTTGGTGATCGGGGTGGGCCGGCCGACGGTCGTCCTCAACCTGCCGCTGAACGGCAGGCTGTTCGACCCTGGTGACGCCATCCCGTTCGATGTCACGGTCACCGACGCGAACGCACCGACCGTCGACTGTAGCCGCGTGAGGGTCAAGTACACCCTCGGGCACGACAACCACGGTCACGACATAAGCAGCGCCGTTGGTTGCTCGGGCACGCTGCAGACCACCGCGGACGGTGAGCACGACACCAACGCGAACATCTTCGGCGTGCTGACCGCCGAGTACACGCCGGCCGGCTCGACCACGCCGGTGACCTCGCCGCAGGTGATCATGCAGCCGCGGACCCGGCAGGCCGAGCACTACACCGCCCAGCAGGGCACCACCACGGTGGCGAAGCCGTCGGCCAACGGCGGCAACGCGGTCGGGTACATCGAGAACGGCGACTGGATTTCGTTCACGCCGTACAACCTGAGCGGGGCCACGTCCTTCACCGCGCGGGTCGCCTCCGGCGGCTCGGGCGGGACCCTCTCCCTGCGTACCGGCTCGGCCACCGGGCCGGTAATCGGCTCGGCCACGGTTTCGCCGACCGGCGGCTGGGAGACCTGGACCAACGTCACCGGCACGGTCGACGCACCGGCCGGTACACAGAACCTGTTCCTGGTCTTCACCGGCGGCTCGGGCTACCTCTTCGACGTCGACGCGTTCACCTTCAGCGGCACGCCGCCGCCGACGACTCCGCCACCTACCACGCCGCCGCCGACGACTCCGCCACCTACCACGCCGCCGCCGACGACGCCGCCGCCTACCACTCCGCCGCCGACGACGCCGCCGCCTACCACTCCGCCGCCGACGACTCCGCCGCCGACGACTCCGCCGCCCTCGACGCCGCCGCCCTCGACGCCACCGCCCTCGACGCCGCCGCCCGGTGGATGTACGGCGGCGTACTCGGTGACGAACCAATGGTCCGGTGGCTTCCAGGCCGAGGTGCGGATCACCGCCGGCTCCACCCCGATCAGCGGCTGGACAGTCACCTGGACGTTCACCAACGGCCAGGCCATCAGCCAGTCCTGGAGCGCCACGGTCACGTCGAGCGGCCCCAACGTGACCGCGCGGAACGTCGACTACAACGGATCGGTCGGCGCCGGCGCCAGTACGGCGTTCGGGTTCATCGGCTCGGGGAGTGGCGCGCCCGGCGTATCGTCGCTCACCTGCACCGCCACTTGATCCACAAGCGGCGCGGCACCAGTATGGTGCCGCGCCGCTCCGAAATTGCCGCACCCTTTCCGCAAATTGTAGACAGTGCGGCTCGCGCCAGGGCTCGGCGTGAAGCAGCACACTGCGGGCGGTGCGCCGAGGCGCCGGGCACCTCGCACCGCTACCAGGGCGATGGATCACCGCGGTTGTCCTCGGCCGCTGCGAGGAGTTCACGGTCGGGTGCAGGTAGGTCGTCGCGGCGATGACCGCCGAGGGCACTGACTCCTTCCCGTACAGCTCGGCGGTGTGCCACAGCCACTGTTGTTCACTGACGCCGTGCCGGCCCGGCTCAACTGGGTCGGGGATCTGCGCCTGCCACCACACCTCACCGTCGCCGGCGGCGAGGTGGATGAAGGCGCCGACCTGTTACGCCAAGTTCGCGAGCGCGACTGACAGCGCCGCACGCCGATGCGTACCGGCTACCCTCATCCGCGGGTTCGGGGTTCGAGTCCCTCTCGGCGTACCAGCAGTAACACCATCAGGGCCGGTCATGCAGACCGGCCCTGATCCTTCTGGGTGACGCTACGTCAGGCATCGAACAGCTAACCCGGGCTGCGGCGGCCAGGACGAGGCGGGCGGTGGCTTCGGTGGCGGTGCTGGCGCAGGATGGTGATGGCGCCCTGGCCCAAGGCGACGGTGCGCCGGCTGTATCGGAGTGAGCCGGGGACGGCCGCCGGACGTGGCCGTTCCCAGGGGTATTGCGGATGTGGAGGGGTAGCCCCGGTTCAGCTGTTCGCCGCCCCGCCGCCAGAGGCTGGCTGGACCCGCTCGAACCGTACCCGGCTCAGCCAGCCTGGGAGGTCACTGAGCACGTACAGTTCGCCGTGCACGTCGGCGTCGATCGCAGTCGGCTGGGTGGGGAAGTTGCCGATCGTCGCGGACTCGTAGCCGCCCGTGGGTTTGGGGCGCACGGCGAACGCGAGCGTCGAGCAGTAGTCGCTCGCGACGTAGGTCCCCCATGCCTCCGGGGTGGCGGACCCTCGGTACACCACGCCGCCGGTCACCGAGCAGTTCTCCGTAAGGAAATGTTCGTACTCGAAGACCGGGTCGGTGTACCGCACGCCCGGCCGGCATTGCCCCCGGTCGAACACCGGGGTGCCCTCCCGGCAGGACCAGCCGAGGTTCGCCCCACCCTGCCACGGGCGGATGTGGTTGATCTCCTCGACCAGGCCCTGGCCGACGTCACCGATCCACAGCGAGCCGTCTACCCGGTCCACGGAGAACCGCCACGGGTTGCGTAGCCCGTAGAGCCAGATCTCTGGCCGCGCGCCGCGCTTGCGGACGAACGGGTTGTCGGAGGGCACGCAGTAGGGCTTCGGCCCGCAGGTGCGGTTGACGTCGATCCGCACGATCTTGCCGAGCAGGGTGCCGAGGTTCTGACCGGCCTTGAACGGGTCGTTCGTGTGGCCGCCGTCGCCGAGGGACCAGTAGAGGTAGCCGTCGCGGCCGAACGCCACCTGTCCGCCGTTGTGGTTGCCGTACTCGGCGTGCTCCTGGGTGAGCAGCACCTGCACCCGGTCAGGAGCGCCGATGGGCACTCGCGCCAGGGTCAGCGCGCCGGCCGGTAGGCTCGTGTAGGCCACGTAGAGGATCCCGGTCCGCGCGAAGTTCGGCGCAGGCGTGATGCCGAGGAGGCCGCGCTCGTTGTCCGACGCGTCGATCCGGGCGGTCAGGTCAAGCACCGGCTCGGCCGCCAAGCCGGTGTCGGGGTGGTAGGCGCGAACGGTGCCGTTCTTCTCCGCGATCAGCATCCGGCCGTCCGGCAGCCCGGTGAGCGCGATCGGACGCCGCAGACCGAAAGCCACCCGTTCGGATATCACGGTCAACTCGGCGAGCGGCACTGCGCTGGTGTGGGCTGTGCCGGCCGCGGTGGTGCCGGCCACCGACGCCGGTGGCGATAGGAGCGCAGAAAGGGCCAGAACGAGCAGCCCGGCCAGCATGAGGGCCGGGCGACAATGCCGTCGCGACATGTTTTCAGCTCCTCGAACAGGTGGGGTGGAGGGCGGGATCTGGGAGCGTTCCCACGATACATTAGCTTCCATCGATGTCCAACTGGGGTCGCATGGGCCGCCAAGCCATAGGGACTGAGCGCCGCTTCGCCTTCCTCGGCATCCCTGCGGCCTGCGACACAGCCTCCGTGGCGGTGCCGGGGCCGGGGTCGTCCCGGACCGCGCCGCCGTGGTCTTGACCTGCGCACTGTGGGCCGCCGTAGGCGCACTGACGCGCGAAGCCGTTCGCTGCACGTCACCCCCATTGGGCGCGAACGTCGCCAAGGAGATCCTGCGGGCGTGCCAAAGGTGTTGGCGGACCTGGTGGAACCTCTGTCCGCTCGGCAGCGGAGCACCTCGTGAACATCGCCAAGACTCTCCTGCGTTCTCAATCTCGCTTCACACCTGTGGTCAGGGAGCCGACCAGCTTCTGCAACCTCGACCGCATCTGCTGCCACCTGCCAACCGCAGGCCCCGCAATCTGATGGAAATCTCGGCTGCGCAGGCTTGCGCCGAGTTATGGCGCTGGGAGCAGCCGGTGCGGCGCCTAATTTCCTCGTCGACGGGCAGGTGAGTGTGCGCCTGCGCTTCGAGTGCCCGGGCGTACATGTTGCCGCCCGTGCCGGCGGGCCCACACATAGGAGGCTCGACCGGCAGACGCCTGTCATCTGGGTGGTCTATTGCGGGAAGGAGAGCCTCGGTCTGGTCGCGAGGTGAGGGCTCGGCCGGGGCGGCACTTGACTGAGCACAGCCACGCCAGCGCTACGGACCGCTGCGACGCAATTCCGAACCGTGATTTCTCTGGTGTCCGCGCCTGGCGCGCAGCCACTCGCGGTGGCGCAACATATCGACAGAAATCAGTTTTCTTTCGGGGTGGGGGTCGCCGGGTCGAGGACTTTTGGCTGCTCACGCGGCAAGTCCTGGTTTATGCATCCCATGACTGTTTCAACTTTTCACAATGTGAAGACCGTGAACGACCCGCCCACTCCTGCGCTATTTACTCGGTTCATCCCTCGGTAGTACTGTCCGATCGGGCGGATTATTCCAATCCCTCGATATGACGAGGGAGTTGGGAGGGGTGGCAATGCCGAGAAGTGGAACAGAAGCGTACAGGGTCTGACGCAACCGGTTCAAGACTTAGGCAGCCGGAATGTGTGGTAGGCATTCCGGGCGGTACGTCCTGCGCGACGGGGAAGGGTTTGACAAGCGTTTTGGACGACCGGTCCCTCCAATGGCAGCGGCTTGCCATTTGAAGATTGGTTCCGTCGCGGGGTAAGTGCATCAGTTCCGTACGTAGGGAGGCGCAGGTGCAGATTACGGTCAGAAACTGGAGGAGACCCCTGGGCGCGTTCGTCGCGACCCTGCTCGTCGGTGCGGCGGCCGCCGTACCGACAGGGGCCTCAGCCGCCCCCGCCGAGGCCACGGCGACGGCCGCCACGCAGGCCAGCTACGCTCCTCAGGACAAGTTCACCGCGACCTGGAAGCGCGCCGACGCGTTGAAGGTCCGATCGAACACCACCAACACGAGCCCGCTCATTCCAGCGAACTTCCCGGTCATGACCGACAAGGTGTGGATCTGGGACACCTGGCCGTTGACGAACCTGTCGACCAACGTGGTGACCTACAAGGGTTGGCACGTGATCTTCTCGCTGACCGCGCCCCGGAACATCTTCTTCGGTGACCGGCACTGGCAGGCGCGTATCGGCTTCTTCTACTCCCGCGACGGTAAGTCGTGGAAGTACGGCGGCCACCTGTTCCCGGCGGGCACCTCCCTCGGTTCACGTGAGTGGGCCGGCTCGACGATTCTGCGTGACGGCAACGAGGTGCAGACCTTCTACACCGCCTCCGGCCGCGACAACGGCGGCGTCGACCCCAACGACGCCCTGCAGCGCCTCGCCACGGCGACTGGGCGGATCCACGCCGACGACCGCGGTGTGTGGTTCACCGGATTCCGCAATCACAAGATCATCGCCGAGGCGGACGGGCGCTTCTACCAGACGCTCGAACAGTCTCAGGCCGGCCCGATCATCTACGCCTTCCGTGACCCGTTCGCCTTCCGCAACCCCGACGACGACCGCACGTACATCCTTTTCGAGGGCAACACCGGTGGCGTGGCCGGCGAGTACCAGTGCCAGCAGCGGGACCTGGGGAAGCTGCCACCCGGGCACACGGTACCGGCAGAGGCGCGTTACTACACCGGCAACATCGGACTCATGGAGGCGACCCGCAGCGACCTGCGCAGCTGGCGGCTGCTTCCGCCGATCCTGTCGGCGAACTGCGTCAACCAGCAGACCGAGCGCCCGCACCTGGTCTTCCGCAACGGCAAGGTGTACCTGTTCACGATCAGCCACACGTTCACCTTCGCCCCGGGTCTGACCGGGCCTGACGGCGTCTACGGCTTTGTCGGCGAGTCGCTGCGCAGCAACTACCGACCGCTCAACGCCAGCGCTCTGGTCCTGGGCAACCCCCCGGAGCAGCGCCTGCAGCAGTACTCACACTATGTGATGCCGAACCTGTTGGTGGAGAGCTTCATCGACACGATCTTCACCCAGCCCGGTGAGCAGGCTCCCGTCTACGGTGGCACCCTCGCGCCGACGTTGCGCCTGGACATCCGTGGCAACCGCACCTACGTCGTCGAGGAACTCGACTACGGCTACATTCCGGCCACCCAGCAGACGCGACGACAGCAGCTGGGATAGCCCTGATCAAGCAGACCGGTAGGGGCCGTGACAATCACTGCCCCTACCGGCCCGTCTCATGAGGACGGTGGCCACAGCTCGCCCGACCCGCGTCGGACGAGCTCGGCCGGGACGACCGCGTGTACCGCCGGCGACCGGTCCCCCTCGATGCGGGAGAGCACCAGGTCCGCGGCGGTGCGCCCGATCAGGGGTACGTCCTGGCGTACGACGGTGATCGCTGGGTCCAGCATGTCGGCCAACGGGAAGTCGTCGAAGCCGATCAGCGCGACGCGGTGTTGCCAGCCTCGAGCGAGCAGCACGCGCATCGCCCCCACCGTGATGAGGTTCTGCGCCGTGAATATCGCCGTGGGCGCACTGGTGAGGTCGAGCAGGCCGGCGACGGCGCGCTCTGCCGCGTCGACGCCCTTGAGATCCGTGCATACCGATTCGTCGCGCCATCTCAACCCGGCCTGGGCCAGCCCCTCAAGATAACCGATGCGGCGCTCCTGGCTGGTCCAGACGGTTTCCCGGCCGCCGAGGAAGGCGATGTGCCGATGCCCGTACGCGGCGAGTTGCAGAACCGCCTGCCGGGAGCTTTCTCGATTCGTGGTGGTGACGCTGTCGGTGTCACTGAAGGTGGGCGGGCGGTCCACCAGCACCATCGGGGTACCGCGCGACCGTTCGTGCTGCAGGTCGTCCTGCTGCCCGCTGGCGGCCATGACGACGACGCCATCCACCCGTCGCCCGGCCAGGGACTCGAGTTGTTCCCGTTGCAGGTCGATGTCGTCTTCCGCGCTGCTGGCAAGCACGAGTACCCGGTCGCGTCGGGCCCGCTCCTCGACGGCGCGCAACAGCGCGGCGTCGAAGGGATTGGACAGGTCCTCGACGAGGACGCCCAGGGTCGCGCTCCGCCGGTCGGAGCGGCGGAGGCTGCTCGCGCTCAGGTTCGGCCGGTACCCGAGACTCTGGGCCGCGGCCCGCACGCGCTCGACCACGTCGGCGCCGGCGCCGCCCTGATCGTTGATGACCCGGGAAACCGTCTTGATGCTCACCCCGGCCAGCGCGGCGACGTCGCGCATGGTGGGCTCGATGCGCCGCGCCGGAACCTGCGTCATGTCGCCGTTACTCCCGTCAGGTTACGGTTATGTTACAAAGACTTGTCGTGATCGATTACTCGCCCGTAGCGTCAACGTTGTCGTACCGGCGTTGCGCAGGTGATGCTCGGCGACGTCTTCGAAACGCCGTCCCAGGATACGGTTCGCCAACCCACCGGCTCTGCAGGCGATCCACTGTCCATGCCACGTACGACAACGTTGTCGCAGGGGCGGTACCCGTGCCGCCCGGTCATGCCGACCCACGATCAGGAGGTCAGGATGTACCACCGACTGGCCACGACGTACGCCGCCGCCGCTCTGAGTGTTGCCGTCATGGCTGGGTTGTCCTCCGCGGCGCCCATCCCCGGGCCAGAGGCCGACGCCCCTGCGACCTTCGCCGAGCCCTACCGTCCGCAATTCCACTTCACGCCCGAGCGCAACTGGTTGAACGACCCGAACGGACTGCTCTACCACGAGGGTGAGTACCACCTGTTCTTCCAGTACAACCCGGACGGCACCGGGTGGGGCAACATCTCGTGGGGCCACGCGGTCAGCACGGACCTCGTGCACTGGCGACAACTGCCGCTGGCCATCGGCCACGACGACGAGGAAATGATCTTCTCTGGCAGCGCGGTCGTCGACCACGCCAACACCTCCGGATTCGGCACCCCGGACGAGCCCGCGATGGTCGCCGTCTACACCGGTGCGGCCAAGACCGGCGGGAGCCAGACGCAATCGCTGGCCTACAGCATCGACCGCGGTCGGACGTGGACCAAGTACGCGAGCAATCCGGTGCTCGACATCGGCTCACGCGAGTTCCGTGACCCGAAGGTGCAGTGGTACGCGCCGACCAAGAGCTGGCTCATGGCCCTGGTCCTGGCCACCGAACGCAAGGTGCGCTTCTACTCCTCAAAGGACCTGAAGTCCTGGACCCATCTCAGTGACTTCGGCCCGGCCGGCGCGGCCGGCGGCGTCTGGGAGTGCCCAGATCTGTTCCCGCTACCGGTGGACGGCAACACCGGCAAGCAGAAGTGGGTGTTGATCGTCAGCCTGAGCCCCGGTGGCATCCAGGGAGGCTCGGCGACCCAGTACTTCGTGGGCGACTTCGACGGCAGGACGTTCACCCCGGACGACGACGGCTCCCACACGCCTCCCGCCGGCGCCGTGCTGCAGTCCTTCGAGGCGACGGACTTCGCCGGATGGACGGCAACCGGCACCGCGTTCGGTCCCGGTCCGTCGGCGGGAGGCTGGCAGAACCAGCACGGGGTCACCGGCTTCCTCGGCCAGCGCCTGGCCAACAGCTTCCACGGCGGGGACGCCCCGACCGGCACCCTGACCTCGCCGCCGTTCACCGCACGCAAGCCGTACCTCAACTTCCTCGTCGGCGGGGGTAAACACCCGCACAACCCGGACGCGGTCGCGCGAGCCACGCCACCCACCGGCACCCTGCTCGCCGACTTCGAGGGCGGCGGCTACGGCGACTGGACGGTGACCGGCCGGGCGTTCGGCGCCGCCCCCGCCACCGGCACGCTGCCCGGCCAACAGCAAGTGTCCGGGTGGCTGGGCAACGGCCTGGTCAACACCTACGTCGAAGGCGACTCGACGGTCGGCACGCTGGCCTCGCCGACCTTCACCATCGACAAGGCGTACCTCAACTTCCTCATCGCCGGCGGCTACCACCCGATGAGCCTCGGCGACCCGACGGCGGTCAACCTCGTCGTCGACGGGAAGGTCGTCCGCACGGCCACCGGCAACGACTCCGAGGCGTTGAACTGGGCCAGCTGGGACGTCCGTGACCTGGCCGGCAAGGCGGCCCAGATCCAGGTCGTCGATGCCAACACCGGCAGTTGGGGCCACATCAACCTCGACCACGTCGTGCTCTCCGACACCCGGGCCAGACCCGTCTCCACCGAAACCTCAGTCAACCTGCTCGTCGGCGGCAAGGTCGTACAGGGTGTCACCGGGCCCAACAGCGGCGTCCTCGACTGGGCCCACTTCGACCTTCGCCCCTATCAAGGCAGGCAGGTCCAGATCCAGTTGGTGGACAACAACACCGGCGGCTGGGGCCACATCATGGCCGACCACTTCGTCGCCGCCGACGCGCCCGCGCGGTCGGTTCTCGAACGCGCGAGCTGGGTCGACCACGGCAAGGACTACTACGCCGCCATCTCCTTCGACAACGTGCCCGACGGCAAGCGGTACATGATCGGCTGGATGAACAACTGGCAGTACGCCGGAATCATCCCCACCTCCACCTGGCGGGGGGCGATGAGCGTGCCGCGCGAGATGGGACTGCGCACCATCGACGGCAAGCTGCGTCTGGTCCAGCAGCCGGTACCTGGATTGAACCAGCTCCGCCACGGTCCACCGGTCACCGCGCAGAACCGGACGATCCGCGCGGGTTCCGCGTCGCCGATCGGCCGCGGCCGTGCCGTGGAGATCGCGGCAACGTTCTCTCTGGGTGACGCGGAGCGGTTCGGAATCAAGATCCACGCCGGAGCGGGCCAGGAGACGGTCGTCGGTTACGACCGTCGGACCAGACAGGTGTATGTCGACCGGTCCCGGTCCGGTGCCGTCGACTTCAGCCGAGACTTCGCCGGTGTGCATCGCGCGCCACTGGAAGCCCAGAACGGCAAGGTGACGCTGCGCATCTTGGCTGACTGGTCCTCGGTGGAGGTTTTCGGCGGCCAGGGCCAGGCCGTGATCACTGATCAGGTGTTTCCCGGCGCGGACGGCGACAGCGTGCAGGTCTTCGCCGAGCGGGGATCCGTGCGGCTGGACGCGCTCCAGCTCTGGCAGCTTCGCTCGTACCGGAACTGATCCTGCTCGGCCGGCTGCGCACCTCAGGGGTGGGCCGGGG
>NZ_SMKF01000320.1 GCF_004348325.1 Micromonospora sp. KC213
GGCCCACCCGAGGCCCCCCGCCCGCCCGGCGCGGACCCGGAGGGGACGTCGGACCGGGCCGGCAGCGAGTCGGCGGTCGGAAAGCCGGGAAAATCCCTGGTGGGCTCGTTGCTGTCACCGTCGCGGGCCATCGCCCTCACCGTCCTCGTCAGACGCCTCATCTGGTGACGACGGTACGGCTCCGGTGCGACACCCGCTCGCCGAGTGACCCGAACGGGTGAGGGTGCCGGTCAGGCGAACGCGGAGAACCCGGTGAGCTGCTGCCCCAGAACCAGCTGGTGGATCTCGGAGGTGCCCTCGTAGGTCAGCACGCTCTCCAGGTTGTTGGCGTGCCGCATGATCGGGTACTCGCCGGAGACACCGTTCGCGCCCAGGATGGTGCGGCACTGCCGGGCGATCGCCAACGCCTCCCGCACGTTGTTCAGCTTGCCGACGCTGACCTGCGCCGGGCGCAGCGCCCCGGCGTCGGCCAGCCGGCCCAGGTGCAGCGCCAGCAGCAGGCCCTTGTTCCACTCGACGGCCATGTCGGCGAGCTTGGCCTGGGTGAGCTGGAAGGCGGCCAGCGGGCGGCCGAACTGGGTCCGGGCCGTGGCGTACGACAGGGCGGTCTCCAGGCAGTCGCGGGCCGCGCCGAGCGCGCCCCAGACGATGCCGTGCCGGGCCTCGGTCAGGCAGCTCAGCGGGGCCTTCAGCCCGATCGCCCCGGGCAGCCGGGCGTCCGCCGGGAGCCGGACGTCGTCGAGGACGATCTCGCCGGTGAGCGAGGCACGCAGCGACATCTTCCGCCGGATTTCGCGCGCCGCCACCCCCGGCGTGTCCATCGGTACGGCGAAACCGCGGACCCCCTCGTCGGTGCGGGCCCAGATCACCGCGACGTCGGCGACCGGCGCGTTGGTGATCCACATCTTGCTGCCGTGCAGCACCCAGTCGTCACCGTCGCGGCGCGCCCGGGTGGCCATCGAGGCCGGGTCGGAGCCGTGATCGGGCTCGGTCAGCCCGAAGCAGCCGATCACCTCGCCGGCCGCCATCGCGGGCAGCCAGCGCTGCTTCTGCTCCTCGCTGCCGTGACGCCAGATGGCGTACATGGCCAGCGAACCCTGCACCGACACCAGCGAGCGGACGCCGGAGTCGCCGGCCTCCAGCTCCAGGCAGGCCAGCCCGTACGCGACGGCGGAGGCACCGGCGCAGCCGTACCCGCTCAGGTGCATGCCGAGCAGGCCGAGCCGACCGAACTCGCGGGCCAGCTCGCGCGCGGGCACCCGGCCCTCCTCGTACCAGCCGGCGACGTGCGGGCGTACCCGGTCGTCGACGAGCCGGCGCACGACGGCCCGGATCTGCCGCTCCTCCTCGGTCAGCGACGCCTCGACGTCGAGCAGGTCCAGCGGGCTCATGGCGGACACCCTAACGAATGTTCAGGCGGGGGTCACTCGCCCTGCCCGCCGAGGACCAACACCCGGGCATGGATCTGGTTGCGCTGCTGCAACGCGGCGCGCAACGCCCGGTGCAGCCCGTCCTCCAGGTAGAGGCCGCCGTTCCACTGCACCACGTGCGGGAACAGGTCCCCGTAGAAGGTCGAGTCCTCGGCGAGGAGCTTGTCCAGCGCCAACTCCCGCTTGGTGGTGATGAGCTGGTCCAACCGCAGCGGGCGGGGCGGAATCTCCGCCCACTGCTTCAGGGTGAGGTTGTGCTCCGGGTAGGGACGCCCGTCCCGGACCGCTCTGAAAATCACGGCACGCTCCCCTCCCCGTGGTCGGGCCGACCGACGGCGCGGAGCCGGGTCACGCCGGGGTACCGCACGGTGCGGCACCGATGACCGTGCCAGCCTAACCGCCCGCACCACACCGCGTTTTACTCCCTCAGGGCGGTTCCGCCACCGGCGACACCCGCCCGGAGCAGGCAGACCCACTCAACTCCAGCGACCGCGCCGGACCACCTCGCTCACCGGTCTCCGCCCCCGACGCAACGACGGTGACCGGTGGTCAACAGCGCGGTAACCGACCGTTATCGCGCCGATCGGCTGGTACTCCTCCGGCACCCCGAACGCCTCCCGGTACGTGGTCAACCGGTGCGGCGGGATGCCGAAGAAACAGGCCCCCAGGCCCTCGTCCACCGCGGTCAACAACATCAGCAGCGCGGCGAACCCGACGTCGACGTACCAGTACGGCACCGGCCACCGCTCGGTCGACCGGTCCGCCCAGCCCTTGTCCGGCTCGGCGTACCGCTCCAGGTAGACCGAACGGTTCGCGTGCGGCACCACGATCAGCGGCGCCCGGCGCATCCCGGCCAGCCAGCGCTCCCGCCCGCCACCGCCCGGGGTGGCCGC
>NZ_SMKF01000321.1 GCF_004348325.1 Micromonospora sp. KC213
GCTTCGGGCGGTGTGGCGGTGGACGATCTCGGCGGCCTCGGGAGCCAGTTCGCACCACGGGACGGCCGGGCGGTGTACCACCAGGTCGGTTGTACGCAAACCGTCCGGATCGGCCCGCTCCGGGTCGAGTAGGGCACTGAGCAGTGAGATGCCCGGGTTGTGGGCCACCAGCAGCACCGTGGCGGCGGCCGGGTCCACCGAGCGGACCAGATCGAGCAGATCCTCCGGCCGCGCCTCGTACGCGGCGGCCTCGTAGCGCACCACCGGAGTCGTCCCCGCCGGCCCACCCTCCGGCGGGGACCCGGTCATGCCCAGCGCCACGTCGTGCCAGGTCTGCCGGGTGCGGCGGGCCGGCGAGCAGAGCACCACGTCGGGTAGGAGTGCGTGCCGGGCCAGCCAGGCGCCGGCGGCGGCGGCGTCGGCATGTCCGCGCGCGGTCAGCCGGCGGTCGACGTCCGCGACGGCCCCCGGATTTTCGGCCTTGGCGTGCCTGAGCAGTACCAGTGCCCGCGTACCGCCCCTGCTGTCCGTCATGGTCCCAGCTTGCCTGATTGGGGATCGTGCCGCCGGGGTAAGTCGATGGATGCCGCTAGCTCGTCGAATGATCCCGGCGGGCGGAAACGCCAGTGGACAGCCAAGGAGGCGACGTCATGGGCATCGGTGCCGGCATCTTCCTCATCGCCGTCGGTGCGATCTTCGCGTTCGCCGTCGACGCCAATCTGGGGTGGCTCAACGTCAACGTGGTCGGCTGGGTGTTGATGCTCACCGGCGTGGTCGGCCTGCTGATCACCCTGCACTTCTGGAACCGCCGCCGCACGGTCGTCGCCACCCCGGTACGCCAGGACCGGGTCGTGGCCGATCGGGTCGTTCCGGTGCAGGACGACCGGGTGGTTCGGGAGGAGTACCGCGAGGTTCGGCGTCCGGGTTACCCGGCCTGACCCGCCAGACCGAGCTGCCGCAGAGGGAGCTGAATCGGCGGCGGAGCTGAGGGCGCCGGAGGTCGATGACCCGGCCGGGGCGGTCAGGCGAAGAGCGCGAAGTAGATCGCGATGTGGTGGCAGACGGCGGCGACCAGCGTGCAGGCGTGGAAGAACTCGTGGTGGCCGAAGACGGCGGGCCACGGGTTCGGCCTGCGGAGCGCGTAGAAGATCGCCCCGACGCTGTAGATCGCTCCGCCGACCGCGAGCAGCACCAGGGCTGTCACCCCGCCCCCGTGCAGGATCTCCGGCAGCATCGCCACCGAGACCCAGCCGAGCGCCAGGTAGAGCGGGGCGGACACCCAGCGGGGCGCGTGCGGCCAGACCACCTTCAGCCCTACCCCGGCCAATGCGCCGCCCCAGACCAGGCTCAGCATGAGGGTGGCCATCCCCCGGTCCAGCAGCAGCGCGCAGAACGGGGTGTAGGTGCCGGCGATGAACACGAAGATCATCGAGTGGTCCAGCCGGCGCATAATCTGGTAGCCCCGCTCCGACCACACCCGGCGGTGGTAGAGAGCGCTGGTGCCGAAGAGGCCGCAGACGGTCAGGCTGTAGATCAGGCAGCTCACCAGGGGTGCCCAGCCGGGGCGGAGGGCTGCGATCGAGCAGAGCACGACGCCGCAGACGAGCGCGACGAAGAACGCGTACGTGTGCAGCCAGCCGCGCATCCGGGGCTTGCCGATGTCGACCGGCTTGAGACGGATACGTGCGGAGGTGGTCACGAGAAAAAGGTTACGACACCGTAGGTTACTTGTAAGTAGTGCCACTGGTCACCATCCGACCCGAGCGTCCCCGGCCCGCGACGCCGCATCGATCGGGGAGTATGGCCACATGCGGATCCGACCCGTCGGCCGGCACGCCCTGCTGCTGGACTGCGCCGACCCCGCCCAGGTGGAGGCCTGGCGTGCCGAGCTGTGGCACCGCCGCGACGCCGGCGAACTGCACGCCGTAGAGATCGTCCCGGCCGCCGCGACCGTGCTCCTGGACGGCGTACCCGACCCCGTCGCCACCGCCGCCCAGATCGTCGGCTGGACACCGCGGCCGGCCCCCGCCACGGCCGCCGACCGCACCGTCGAGGTGCCCGTGGTGTACGACGGAGAGGACCTGCCCCGCGTCGCCGCACACTGGGCGGTCGAGGTGCCGCAGGTCGTGGCCCGGCTGGCGGACATCGACTTCCGGGTGGCGTTCTGCGGGTTCGCGCCCGGGTTCGCGTACCTCACCGGCCTGCCGCCGGGATGGGCGGTGCCCCGGCTGCCCACCCC
>NZ_SMKF01000322.1 GCF_004348325.1 Micromonospora sp. KC213
GGACTCGGGGCGCAGGGACAGGCCGACCATCCCGGTGCCCGCCATGGCCACGGCGACGACGACGGCCGTGCCGGCGGCACGCCACGGTCTCCCGTGACGGCCGCCGGCCCGTGTCGTCGTCCGGTCAGACGAGCCCATCGGCCTGACGCCGGCGCATCAGCACGATGCCACCCAGGGCGGCCGCGCCGATCATGCCCGCCCCGCCGACGGCCATGCCGCCGTCGGCACCGGTGGTCAGACCGCCGTCACCGCCGTCGACGTGCCCGCGGGGGAGGACCACCAGTTCGCCCTCGCCGCACGAGCCCTTGAGTTCGTACCGGCCGGGGGCGGCGTCCGGCGAGACCCGGGCCTCGCCGTAGTAGACGAAGTCCTTCTTGTGCTTCCAGCCGCGTTCCTCGGTGGCCGCGTCCTCGGTAGCCGCGTCCTCGCCCCGCCAGTCGTGCTCGGCGTCGGTGTCGGTGTCGCGGTGCCCGCCCTGCCAGCCGCGCTCGGTGTCGGTGCCGGCGTCGGCGTGCTCGCCCTTTCCGCCGCGCTCGCCGTGCTCGCGGCCGGTGGTGTCCTCGCCGCGCTCGGACTCGGCCGCCTGGTCGTGCTCCTCGGCCTGCCAGTCGTGGCCCTTCCGCTCCCACTCGTGCCGCCCGCCCCGCTCCTCGGCGGTCTGCTCCTCCTCGTAGGCCTTCCGGTCGTACCCCGACCCGCCGTCGGCGGCGAGCCCGCCGCCCGTACCGCCGGGCTGGCCGCCATCGACCGAAGGCTGCGGCGACGGGCGCCGGTCGTCCTCGTGCTCGTCCCGGCCGTGCTCGTCCCGGCCGTGCTCGTCCCGGCCCTGTTCGTCCCGGCCGTGCTCATCCCGGCCGTGCTTGCCCCGGCCTTCCTCGCCCCGGCCGTGCCGGCCGCCGCGGTCCTGCTCCTCGGCGCCCTCGTCTCCGCCCTTCCAGTCGCGGCGGTCGCCACCGGCCTCGCTGGCCGGCTTCAGCTTCACCTTGCCGGTCACCTTCGACCAGACGTAGGCGTGCTCCTGCGGCTGGGGGCAGACCTCGATCAACCTGACCGTCTCGCCCGGCTTGGCGACGTGTGGCTTGGCGAAGACGTTGCCCTCACGGTCCCCGCCGTGGTGCGTGCCGTCTGCGAGCGCGATTCCCGGCGTGAGCACCAGGAGGGATGCGCCGCCGAGCGCGGCGCCCGCGACGACCTTCCCGAGCATCTTGTTAGCCATGACCTGCGTCACTCCATCCCTGTTGTCCTGAGCCCGACGTCGGTCGAGCTATGACCGACGTTAGACCGTTTCACGACCGTTCCGGGGGAAGATTCATGTTTTGGAGTTTCGGGATGATGAGAGAGATACGCACTCTAGGCGGCATATGTCGATCTGGTTGACCGGCTGCTGTCGGACCGCGTGGTCTGGGCTTCCGCCGGTGGTCGTAGGAGCTCACGGGGCGAATGTCCCGAGCGGTGGAGTCCGGGGCTGTTGCTGGTAGGTTTCGGGAAGGTATCGAGCCATTGCCATGGAAGCGCTCCCATGCAAGAATCGCTGCACGCGGTTCGGGGAGCCACACCGCGTAGGCAGGCGTCGAGGGCACCGGCGAGAACCGGACGACGTGGCCGCCGACCGGTCCTCGCTCGACCGGTCACGGCACCACCACCACCACGCCCGTTCCCGGGTCGGGCGCACCCCCCCGAAAATCCCGTTGGCACCGTGGACCGTCCGCCAGGACGTCCGCCGGGCCATTCTGCCGGGCCGTACGCGGACCCGGTCTCGCCCAAGGAGTTCAGTGGCATGAATCTGTGGAGAAACCTGTCCGGCCGACGCCGGGCGGTGGCGCTCGCCGGTGCGAGCGCCCTGGTAGCGGGCGGCCTGGTGACCATCCCGGTCACCGCCGCGCAGGCTGCGACGCAGTGCAGCGTCGACTACACGGCGAACCAGTGGCAGGGCGGCTTCACCGCCAGCGTCACCATCAAGAACATCGGTGACCCCCTGCGCTCCTGGACTCTCGGCTTCACCTTCCCCGACGCCGGCCAGCGGGTGCAGCAGGGCTGGTCGGCGCGTTGGTCGCAGAGCGGCCGGAACGTGACCGCCACCAACGAGTCGTACAACGGTTCGGTCGCCACCGGCGGCACGGTGAACATCGGCTTCAACGGCGCGTGGAGCGGCAGCAACCCGAAGCCGACCTCGTTCACCCTCAACGGTGTGGTCTGCAACGGTGGCACCC
>NZ_SMKF01000323.1 GCF_004348325.1 Micromonospora sp. KC213
GGGCCCGCGCCGGACGGCGGCGCGGTGGTGCAAGGTCCTCCTCGCCGTCGTCGGGGCGGACCGGTCGCGCCTGGACGGTCCGCACCACGCCGCCACGGCCGGCCGGGGTGACGGGCCGGCGTCCGGCGCGGGCGGCGCCGGCCCGGCCCCCGTCGAGCACCTGCAGGGCGGGGCGGAACGGGTCGCCGGAGCGGCCGGCCCGTGGGGTACGCCGCTGCCCGGCGCGGTCGGCCCCGGCCTCGTCGCTCTCCCGGATGGTCCGGCCCCGGGGCGTGTAGGCCCGGGCGTCGGAGATCCCGCCGGCGCCCGGCTCGCCACCCCGCCCGGCCGCGCCCCGCGACGAGCCGCGCCGGGAGCCCGTCGTGGCGTCCCGGCGCGGATCATCCGATCTCGGCGGCACCGGCTATCCCCCGTTGCCCTGCTGGCTGGTGAGCGCCGGCTGACCGTTGGCGGGCTGCGGCACGCCGATCATCCGCCCGTCGGGCAGCCTGATGTAGGCCGGCTCACCCGCCTCGACCAGCCCGAGCCGGCGGGCTTCGGCGGCGAGGTTGCCCGGCGCTTTGGCCTTCTCGATCTGCTTCTCCAGCTGCTGCTGGTCCACGTCGAGGCGGGCCTGCTGCTGCTGGAGCTGCTGGAGCTTGAAGGCGTTCTCGTTGATCTTCGTGTTGACGGCGAGGATGCCGAGCACCCCGCCGACCACCAGGGCCACCACCAGCGCCGCGAACGGTGCCTGCGGCACCCGCACGGGCGGCGGCGGAGCCACCCGCAGCCGGGGCGTGGTGGCCGTGCTGGTGGCCTTCGCGGACGGCTTCTCGACCGGACGCAGCGCGGCGCTGCCCTGGGTCGGGAACTCGCGCGCCCCCCGGGCGCGAGTGTCCCCCCGTCGACCGGCGAGGTCCGCCGGCACACCGGTGCGCGTGGTGCGCTGCGCCGCGGCCCGGCCCCCCGACCGCGGTGCGCGCTGCCCGACGGCCCCCCGGCCGTCGCGCTTGTTGACGTTCATGTTCCCTCCCCCTCTTCGTCCGTCCCTGTGCCGTCCCCCGGCGTCGTCCCTGGTACCACTGTGGAACCCGGTGTCGACCCCGTCCCCGGTTGGTGCATCGCCCTGACCCGGCGGCGGTACCGTTCGCGGTCGGTCCGCCCCTGCTCCACGGCCGTCGGATCGAGTCGTTCCGCTGCCCGCAGCCGCACCGAGGCGGCGCGCGGGTTCGCGGCGACCTCCGCCTCCCCGGCGAGCTCGGCGCCCCGGCTGAGCAGCCGGAACGTCGGACCCGACCCGGGAAGTTCCACCGGGAGGTCGACCGGGCCCTTGCTGCGGACCCGGTCGGCGAGCGCCTGCTTGGTGAGCCGGTCCTCCAGCGAGTGGTAGGACAGGACCACCAGGCGGCCGCCCACGTTGAGCTTGTCGAGGGCAGCCGGCAGCGCCGTCTCCAGCGCGGCCAGCTCCCTGTTTACCTCGATCCGCAAAGCCTGAAACGTTCTCTTGGCCGGGTGTCCCCCGGTTCGTCGGGCTGGTGCCGGTATACTCTCCCGGACCAGCTCGGCCAGCCGCGCCGACGAGGTGATCGGGGACCGCTCCCGCTCCCGGACGATCGCCGAGGCGATCCGCCCGGCGAACCGCTCCTCGCCGTAGACCTTCAACACCCGGGCCAGCTCGCCGTGGGAGTAGCCGTTGACCACCTCCTCGGCGGTCGCCCCACGGGTCTGGTCCATCCGCATGTCCAGCGGCGCGTCCTGCGCGTACGCGAACCCGCGGTCGGGCGCGTCCAACTGCAACGAGGAGACCCCCAGGTCGAACAGCACCCCGTCGACGCCCGGACAGCCCAGCCGGTCGAGCACCTCGGGCAGTTCGTCGTAGACGGCGTGCACCAGGTGGACCCGGTCGGCGAAGCGGGCCAGCCGCACCCGCGCGTGGGCCAGGGCCTCGGTGTCCCGGTCCAGGCCGATGAGCACCGTCCGCGGATGCCGTTCCAGCACCGCCTCGGCGTGCCCCGCCAACCCCAGCGTCGCGTCGACGTGGACCGGACGGTCACCCCGGTCCAGCGCGGGGGCGAGCAACTCGAGACACCGCTCGAGCAGCACCGGCACGTGCGTGCCGCGTAGCTCCCCCATGTCGACCCCCACTGGTTGAAACGTCCGTCCCTGATCCGCGCCCTGTTCGTCGGACGACGCCGCACCGCCGTACCGCCAGATCCCCATCCGCTC
>NZ_SMKF01000324.1 GCF_004348325.1 Micromonospora sp. KC213
GCGACGTACCGGTCCAGCCCGGTGTTGCGGATCTTGGCTTCCTGGTACTGCGCTGTGCCGTTGGTCACCACCACCGGCATCCAGCCCGCGTCGTCGGCGATCCGCAGCGCGCAGGCCACCAGCGGATCCAGCCGGGTGTACGCCACGACCCCGTCGCGCAGTTCGTCGACCAGGTCGATCGCGGGGATGCGCAACGCGTAGCGGTCGCGGATGGCGTCCGCGAGGTCCCACCGGTCGGTGAGGCCGTCCGCGTCGAGGGAGACCAACCAGTCGATGTCGTCCGGCGGTGCCCCGATCTCCGCCAGGAACCACTCGCCCCAGGCGCGGAACGACCCTGCGCGATCGAGCAGGGTGTTGTCCAGGTTGAGCAGGAGCAGCGGCACTCGGGCACCTTACGGGAGAGAGAGCGGGCGTCGACAGGGCCGAGTGGCCTGCCGACGTCCCGTCAGGCCGGCAGCACTGTTCGGGGGAGTCGCGCCTCGGCGGATCGGTCGGCGGCCGGGGTGGGTGCGCCCCGGGTGGTCGGGGGTACGGGCACCGAGGCGACCGGGGGCGTCGTCACCCGGCGATCCTATCGGGCGCGCCACGTCCCGCTCTCCCGGCAGAGGAACAACCCAAGCCGTACGTACGGTTTGCGTAACGGACGGTCAGCTGGGACGATCGCACCTGTGCCCAGAGTAAGCCAGGACCAGCTCGACGCGCGCCGGCAGGAGATCCTCGGCGCGGCACGGGCCTGTTTCGCCCGGCACGGTTACGAGGGAGCCACCGTCCGCCGGCTGGAGGAGGCGACCGGGCTCTCCCGCGGCGCGATCTTCCACCACTTCCGGGACAAGGACTCGCTGTTCCTCGCCGTGGCGGAGGACGACGCCGCCACCATGGTGGAGACGGTCGCCCGCAACGGTCTGGTCCAGGTCATGCGAGACCTGCTCGTCGGGGCGGTCTCCCCGGACACCACCGGTTGGCTGGGCAGCCAACTGGAGGTGTCCCGCCGGCTGCGTACCGACCCGGCCTTCGCCCGCCGCTGGGCCGAGCGCTCCGCGGCGATCGCCGAGGCCACCCGCGAACGGCTGGCCCGCCAGCGGGAAGCCGGAGTACTGCGCGAGGACGTCCCGATCGACGTACTGGCCCAGTTCCTCGAACTGGCGTACGACGGGCTGGTGCTGCACCTGGCGATGGGCCGGCCCGCCGGCGACCTCGGTCCGGTGCTGGACCTGGTCGAGGAGGCCGTACGCCGGCGCTGACGCCGCTGCGTCTCGGTTCGGTCACCCCGCCGCCGGCACGGTTCGCCCGTGGCGGCGCTGCTCCACAATGGGGCCGCGACCCCGCGTGACAACAGGAGCAGTCATGACCGTCCTCTCCGCCCCGGGCGACACCTGGGGTATCCCCGGGCCCCTTTTCCTCGGCCTGTACCTGACGGCCGTCCTGGTGGCGGTCGTCGGCGCGCTCGTGCACCGGTCCCGCGTCCTCGCCGGGCAGAAAGCCGCCAGCGCCGGTCGGCTCGACCCGCAGCAGGTGGCGTACCTCAACGGCGGCGACCAGCTCGCGGTCTGGTCCGCGCTGGGCGGGCTACGCGGCAGCGGCGCCGTCGGTGTCCGGCCCGACCGGCGGCTCACCACCGGTGCTCCCCTGCCGGCCGGGGCGACCCCCCTCGACCAGGCCGTCCACCACGCCGCCCGGCGACACCTGTACGCCCGGGAGCTGGTCCGCGACGGGTGGGTGGTCCGCGCCCTGACCGACCTGCGCGGGGGCCTGGAGCGGCAGGGTCTGGTGCTCTCCGACGCGCAGCGCAGCGCCGCCCGCGGCGGCTCACTGGTGCTCGTCGGGCTGCTCGCGCTCGGCGCGATCCGGGCCGCCACCGGCCTGGCCAACGACCGACCCGTCGGGTTCCTGCTGCTCACCCTGGTCGCCCTGGCCGGCACGGCGATCCTGCTGAGCCGGGTGCCACGGCGAACCCGGGCCGCCGACGCCGTGCTGGGTGAGCTACGGCGGCGCCACGCCCACCTCACCCCCGCCTCCGCGCCGGCGTACGCCACCTACGGCCCGGCCGGGGCCGCCATGGGCGTGGCCCTGTTCGGGACCGTCTCGTTGTGGGGCCTCGACCCGGGCTTCGCCGAGCAGGCCGAGATCCAGCGACAGGCGTCGGGGATGGGCGGGTCCAGCGGCGGGGGC
>NZ_SMKF01000325.1 GCF_004348325.1 Micromonospora sp. KC213
TGTCAACGCCGGCTGAAGTTTGACCCCTCTGTTCCGGCCGAATGTTGACCCCCTCGTTGGTTGTTGATGTTCAGTCGTTGGTCTTGGTGGCTGCGGGAACGCGGCCGAGGTCGCGGTCTTTGAGCCGGTAGCTGTCGCCCTTCATCGAGATCACTTCGGCGTGGTGGACGAGGCGGTCGATCATGGCTGCGGCGACGACGTCGTCGCCGAAGACTTCGCCCCAGCGGCCGAAGGGCTTGTTGCTGGTGACGATCAGTGAGGCTCGTTCGTAGCGGTTGGACACGAGTTGGAAGAACAGGTTTGCGGCTTCGGCTTCGAAGGGGATGTAGCCGACCTCGTCGACGATCAGCAGCGGGATCCGGCCGAGTTTGACCAGTTCGTCTTGCAGGCGGCCGGCGTGGTGGGCGTCAGCGAGGCGGGACACCCACTGAGCTGCGGTGGCGAACGCGACCCGGTGCCCGGCCTGGCAGGCCCGGATCCCGAGGCCGATGGACAGGTGCGTCTTGCCGGTGCCGGGCGGGCCCAAGAAGACGACGTTCTCCTTCGACGCCACGAAATCCAACGTGCCGAGGTGGGCGATGGTCTCCCGCTTCAGAGAGCGCTGGTGCTCGAAGTCGAACTCCTCCAGGCTCTTGCGGGCCGGGAACCTCGCTGCCCGGATGCGTCCTTCACCGCCGTGGGCTTCGCGGGCGGCGACCTCGCGTTGCAGGCAGGCGGCGAGGAACTCCTCATGCGTCCATGACTCCGCCCGGGCCCGCTCCGCCAGGCGTTCGACGGAGGCAGCGAGGGACGGCGCCTTCAGGGCGCGGGTGAGGAACGCGATCTCCGCCGCGACGTTGCGGCTGGTCTTGGCGGCCATCACGCAGCCACCTCAACGTCCAGGCCGAACAGGCGGTCGTAGTCGCTCAACGGCCGGCGTTCGACCTGGGCGTCAACGGCGGTCGTCGGGGTGCGTTGGGCAGCGACGCGCAGGTCCGCGGCGGCTTGCCGGTGGGCGGGATCGGTGATGCTCTGATGGCTTGCCCAGCAGCGGTCGTGCCGGGCCGCGGGTCGGCCGTCGCAGAGCACCGTCACGTGGTCGCAGTCGGCGGTGACCTCGACCCGCCGGCCCACCACCGATGGATGCACCGAGTAGTCGTTGCCGTCCAAGCGGACGTAGTGATCGCGGGGCAGCCGGGTGATCTGCCGCCATCCGACCACCGGCGCAACCGGTGGCAGTGGCAGCATGGCGGCCCGGTCGGCGTCCCACCGGTCCAGCGGGCGGCAGCCCAGCATCCGGTGTTGGCGGTTGTTCGCCCGCACCAGCCAGTCGGTGAGCTGGGCGTTGAAGTCGCCAGGTGAGGCGAAGCGGCGCCCGGGCAGGAACGACGTCTCCAGATAGCCGTTGGCCCGCTCCACCAGGCCCTTCGCCTCCGGGTCCGCCGGCCGGCACTGGATCACCTTGATGCCCAGGGTGCCGCGGAAGGCGTTCATCGCCTCGGTCAGCTGAGGCCGCCCGGCCCGCCACTGCCCGACCGCGGACTCGTTGTCCCACACCAACGCCTTCGGCACCCGCCCCCACCCGGAGATCACCGTCCAGTGCCCGACCAGCAGATCCGGCGACTGCCTGGTCGGGATCATCACCGCTGACAGCCACCGCGAATACCCGGACACCATCACCAGCACCGGTGGCCGGCCGACCTGCCCGAAGCCCAACGGCACGTCCGCCGGCGGGAACCACAGATCACACTGCGCCAGCTCACCCGGCAGATACTCCGTCCGCTGGCTCGGGTCCGGGCGGCGGAACAACGGCCGCAGAAGCTGCACCCGATCGGCGAACACCGTCTTGCCGCGAGTCCACCCGACCCGCTCCATGATCACCGTCGTCGGCATGTCCGGGAACTCCGCCAACAACGCCCTAATCTGCGGCTCGACCGCGTCCACGATCGAACCCTTCGCCGCCCGCTGATAGCGAGGCGGCTCATGACTGGCCAATGCCTTGCGCACCGTGTTCCGCGAGACCCCCAACCGACGGCAGATGGCCTTGATCGCCATCCGCTCCGCCCGGTGCAACCGACGGATCTCCGCCCAGTCCTCCACGCTCAGCACCTCCCGATGCTTTCGGAGGGGGTCAAAGTTCAGCCGGAACCACGGGGTCAGTTTTCAGGCGGAGCCGACA
>NZ_SMKF01000326.1 GCF_004348325.1 Micromonospora sp. KC213
CACCGGAGCATCGCCGCCCCCTCCCACCAGCTCGGGCCCCACCGTAGCCGGGCCCGGCGGGTCAGCTTCGCCAGCCCCCGCGGCCCGCGCCGCGTACGCCTGTGGTGGTGCGGTTCGCGGTGAAGACGGCTGCCCATCGCCCTTCTGGGACAAGGGGTGACAGTTCCGCACAGCGGCACCCCGGTTTCGGCCGGAGGATCTCGGCCCGGTCAGGTGCCGGTGAAGGCGTGCAACAGGGTACGCACGGCCGCCCGCAGGTCCGCGCGGCTCTCCGGGCTGCCGGGCGGTGGGGCGCTGAGCGCCCCGGCACCCACCAGCCGGTCGAAGAGCAGCCCGTCGACGAAGGCGACGAACTGGTCACCCTGCCGCCGTGGGTCGGTCGCCCCGGCGCCGGCCAGCAGCGCCCGGGCCTGTTCCCGCAGTGCGGTGCCGTGCTCCAGGATGGGCCGCAGTTCAGGACGGTGGACTGCCTCCAGCAGGCAGGCGTACCGGGCGAGGGCGCGGTCGCGGCCGGTGGTGAGCCACCGGTCGAGCACCTCGGCGGTGCCGACGGCGAGCCGGTCGAGGTCGGCGGCGGTCAACCGGGGCGGCGGGCCCGGTAGCGGCGCCCCGGTGGGTAGTTCCCGCTCGGTCAGGTCGACCCGGTCCAGCTCGGCCAGGCGCCGCACCACCGCTTCGATCAGCGCCTGCCGGGTGCGCAGGTACGCCGAGGTGGTGCCGGGCGGCACGCCGGCCCGGGCGTCCACCGCCCGGTGGGTGAGCGCCCGCATGCCGCCCTCGGCGAGCAGCGTGATCGCCGCGTCGGCCAGCGACGCGATCCGCGCGCTGCGAGCGTTCATCCTGTGCCCACCTCCGCCATGTTCCATGCCTGTAGTCTGATCTTCTACATCCGCAGAAGGCCGGTCGGGACGGACGGACACGCGGTGGTCGTCGGCAGCGGCATCGGCGCTTGAGCCGCCGCGCTGGCCCTGCACCGGTCGGGCTGGCGGGTGACCGTGCGGCACCTCGGCCCGACTCTCGGATTATCGACCACGCTCATTTTCCGGCGCCAGCGAACGGGAGCGGGCCGGTAAGATCGGCGACATCGCTGTGACTGATCGTTGACTGCTGGTCATGGTCGCCATCGCCCACACTGCTTGCATCAAGGCGGCATCCGGAAGCGGCAGAACGTACCAGGTCGGGGTGTGCCTCGCGATGCTGGCCGCACAGTTCCCGGTGGCGTTGACCGGCAACGCCGACGACACGCTCGACGGGCGATCGGTCACCTGGAAGGTCGGCGCCGCGCCGGCGGCCGAGACCCCGGGGTCGGTCTGAGCGACCGGCCCGCCCCACCCCACGCCGTCACCCGGGCGGTCGGGCGCCTTCCGCCCGCCGTCGTGCCATCACCTCCATTCCCCGCGCACCGGCAGAAGGGGGATCGCCGTGAACGATCTCTTCACCTGGGCTGCCCTCGGCAGCCTCACCGGCGCCAGCGCCGCCACCCTGTTGACCGCCAACGTCGTCGGCGGCCTGATCGGCCCGAGCGGCGACAAGGCCCGCAAGTGGATCGCCCTGGGCGTGGCCCTGCTGCTCTCCTACACCACCGCGGCGTTCGCCACCGAGGCCGGCGCCGAAAAGTGGATCATCGCGTTCTTCAACGGCCTGGTCATCTTCTCGGCCGCCCTCGGCGTCAACCAGATGCCGCCGGGCAACCGTCCGGCGACGCAGGGGTCACCCATCCAGCCCACACAGGGGCGCGAGGCCCGTTTCGTCCGTTCCTGGGTCTGAGCAGGTGAGCGGCATGCCCGCCACCCACCTCGCTGATCATGAAGTTGACGGCGGCCGGAATGATCGACACCGTCGCCAACCTCATGATCGACGCGCCGAGGGTCAGGGGACGTGGGCGAGGTAGGCGGTGGTGGCAGCGGCCAGGATGTCGGGGCCGGGGCGGGACCAGAGATCCGCGTGGAAGACCTCCACCTCGATCGGGCCGGTGTAGCCGGCCGCGTCGACGGCCTCCCGCAGGCGGCGCAGCTCGACGCTGCCCTCCCCCGGCAGGCC
>NZ_SMKF01000327.1 GCF_004348325.1 Micromonospora sp. KC213
GGGCGTTGGTGGGCCGGTGGTGGAGGCGGCCCCCGCCCCGCCTACCGACGACCGGACCCGGACCGTCGTCGTGGTCGCCGTGATCGTGTTGGCAGTGCCCGCCGGCTGGGCCGTGCTGCGCCGTCGGCGTCCCGAGCCTCGCTCGGCGGCGTCGTTCGCCGAGGGGTACGAACTGGGCCGCCTCGACGAACGCGCCCGGCTGCGCCGCGAGGCCGCCGAGCCGACCGCCCGCGTGATCCCCTTCCCCGCCCCGGGCAGCAAAAGGCCCCCGGCCGTCTGACCGGGGGCCTCGCTCAGGCAGTAGCGGTTACCGCGAGGTCTTCGCGAAGGCGACGAAGCCGCGCCACGCCTCGGGGCTGAAGACCAACGTCCCGCCGTCGCGGTCCTTCGTGTCGCGGACGAGGACCGCACCGGGAAGGTTGTCGGCCACCTCCACACACGCGCCGCCGTTGCTGCCGCTCTTGGTGCTCTTGCGCCACTGCGCGCCGGTCATGTCCATGATGCTGCCGCTTTCCTGATGAGGTCTAGGGACTGCGCCCGGGATAGGGCTTCGCCCACTATGCGCGTCCACCTGCGACCCAGGGTAGCAATTTCCGCCGTGTCGTCGATGATCTGCGCTCGGACCTGACCGTCAACGTGTGCTACGTGCGTGCCGTCGGACATCTCGGCGAGGATGAACGGGCCGCCGAGGCCCAGATACATCGGCGTGTCGATGGGCACGACGTGCACTCGAACGTTTGGCAGCTCGGCACACGCCGCGATGTGCTCGCATTGCTCGCGCATGAGCGAGGCGTCGCGCCCTACCCGCCGCCGTAGGACCGCTTCGTCGAGCACAGCGACGACCAGCGGCGGCCGAGCGCGATGCAGGATCGATTGCCGCTGCATCCGCGCCGCCGCCCGCTCATCGATCTCCTCCGCCGTCAGTGACTCCATTGTCAGCGTTCCCCGCGCGTACGCCTCGGTCTGAAGGAGGCCGGGCACCCAGGCCAGCTCGAACCACCGCAAGACGACGGCCTCGCGCTCGATATCAACCCATGGGCGGAACCATGCTGGCTCGCGGCGTGTGAGGACGTCCGGCCAGAGGTCGCCGACCTCACGGCCGAGTACCTGAGCGACCTTCGCGCGGTGCCGACTGCGCGGTACACGTCCCGGATTGGCCCAGCGCGCCGCCGTCTTCGGGTCGACCCCGACTTGACCAGCGAGACTGTCGGCCGTCTCGCCCGCTTCGGCCATCGCCGCGATGAGTGCCTGGTTCATAGCGTCCCCTCCCGGACGTCCCGAACGTCCTAAGGGAATGGTCCTACGGAGTGTATGCGTCCCACAACCCTGCGCCAGGGTTCTATTTAGACAGCGCGACCGTCAGGGACCACGCGAGACCCGGCGGGCGTGTATGTGCCGGGGGCCCGGCCGACCCGACGGCAATCGCCGAAGCTGGGCCCCCTTCCAACCGACGGATGGAGGGGGAGCACGTGCCCGAGAAGCAGGACCCGAAGCCCGCACCCGAGCCCGCGCCGAAGAACGACCCGCCCGCACGTCCGATCGTTCCCGGCCCCATCGGCCCGATGATCCCCCCGTTCCGCGGCCCCGGACGGGTAACGAACCTCGCCCCCGCGTCACGCTGGGCCGCCGGATGGAACCGGGGGCCGGCATGACGGGCCGGAAGATCGCCGCTGGCGACGTGCTGCGCCTGACCCGCGCCGCGTCCCCGCAATTCGTCGAGCCGATCCGCGTCCGTGTGGTCCGTCGTCTCGACGACTGGCACACGTACGAGGGGTGGAAATGGGTCGACGCCTATGAGCTGAACACCGCAGGCGACGCGGTCCGCCGCCGGACGCTGTACGTACGGCTTGCTGGGGTGCAGTGGGTGAACAAGCCCCCGCAGCCGGACGGACCTCGCCGCCCACTCCCCCGTACGGCGGTCCGCACATGATCCC
>NZ_SMKF01000328.1 GCF_004348325.1 Micromonospora sp. KC213
CCTCCTCCCCCGCCCCGGCCGCGCCCGACCTCTGTCGGGGCTGGGTGCTGCTGGTGTTGCTGACCCTGGCCGGCCTGCTCACCGGTCTGCTCGCCGGCCTGCTCACCCGCTGGTGGGTGGCCACGTGGAGGGAGAACTGAGGATGCGTACCCGGACTGTCCGCACCGGAGCGGCACTGGCCGTCGCCGGGCTGGCCCTGCTGGCCCCGGCCGTACCCGCCTCGGCCGCACCCACCCCCTCACCCGGCGCCACCCCGGTCACCCGGGCCGGCACGTCCTTCCTGACCGCCACCGGTGTCACGGCCGGTCAGCCCGTCCGGGTGGACGCCTCCATCGGCGACCACCTCTACTGGTCGTTCCCCGCCTCGGCCGGCGAGCGGCACGAGATCAGTGCGACGGTGACCTTCCCGAAGGCCCGCGGCGGCGCCTCCACCTGGACGGTGGAGGTCTTCGACGGGCTGCGCCGACGGCAGTCGTGCACGGCCGGGGCGCAGACCCCCACCGTGGACGCCGCCGCCGGCAGTGTGTCGCTCGGCTGCACGCTGCGCCAGGTGCGGTCCTGGGCGGAGCCCTGGTCGGCGGACCCGCTGCCCGGCACCTACTACGTGCGGCTGTCGGTGACCGAGCTGCCCGAGGCCGACCTCGGCCTGCCGGTCGACGTGGACCTGCTGGTCGGCACGGACGGCGAGGGCTCCCGGGACGACGGTGAGCTGAGGGCCCCGCTGGTGCCGAACACGAAGGCGGGCACGCTGGTGGCCGGGGAGCCGACGGCCGCCCCCGACGAGGAGGAGACCGGTTTCTTCGACTGGTTGCCCGACCTCGGCTCGCGGTGGATCTGGAGCTCGGTCGGCGGCGTTCTCGCGGCCGTCGCCGGGGTGGCCGGCTTCGCGCTCACCCGCCGTCCCCGCCGTCCCTGACCCGTCCTGCCGGTGGCCGCCCGCCCGGGTGGCCACCGGCAGGACGGGGACCCTTCGCCGTCGCCCGATTGCGGTACGTTGACCAGCCATGGCGGTCGTGAACCTCTCTGCCCTGACGGGGCACCAGCGCATGGCGCAGCGGGACAGCCGCGTACCGGGAAGGGGTCGGTGATGCGTGACCTGCTGCCGCCCACCGTGTCGGTCGCGGTCGCCGGGCCGGCGGACTGGACCGGGGAGCTGCTGGCGGCCGAACGGTCCGGCCTCGGCGAACGGGCGGTGCAGAGCCGGCGGCGGGACTTCACCGCCGGGCGGGTCTGTGCCCGGCGCGCGCTGACCGGCCTGGGGCTGCCGGCCGTGCCGGTGCCGGCGGCGGCCGACCGTTCGCCGGTCTGGCCCGCCGGCGTGGTCGGCACCATCACCCACACCCGCGACTACTGCGCCGCCGCGGTCGCCCACGCCACCGACGTACGGTCGGTGGGGATGGACGCCGAGCGGCACCGCGACCTCGACCCGGGGGTACGCCGGCTGATCTGCCGCCCCGAGGAGGAGGAACGGCTGGCCCGGCTGCCGGCCGGCACCTGGTGGCCGCTGGTGCTGTTCAGCGCCAAGGAAACCGTCTACAAGGTCTGGCACCCGCTGGTCGGGACCTGGTTGGACTTCCAGGACGCGACTGTCGAGCTGGACCCGCAGACCGGCACGTTCACCGCCCGGATCAACCCGGCCCGGGTGGCGGCGGCGACGGTGTCCGACCCGCCCGCCGTGATCCACGGCCGGTTCGCGGTCGAGGGCGACCTTGTCCGCACGGCGGCGGTGCTGACGCATTGACCGACCGGGCCGGTCCCGGCCCCGAACGGACAGGTCGGACCCGAGACATTCCCGGCTTGCCGGCACCCACTAGCGTCGGGTGGTTCGTGACGTGACCGACGTGCCGAGGAGTACGGTGAGCCAGCCCCAGCCCCCCAACGGGCCGCAGGATCCAAACCAGCCGCCCGTGGACC
>NZ_SMKF01000329.1 GCF_004348325.1 Micromonospora sp. KC213
CACCCCGGGTACCCGCCGCCGTACGCCCACCCCGGACGCCCGCCTGTCGGCCGCTCCACCTCGGGTGGCGGCCGGGTGGCCGGCATCGTCATCGCGGTCGTCGCCGTGCTCGCCCTCGGCATCTGCGCCTGCCTGGGCGCGGCCAGCGTCCTGCTCGAGCGGTACGCCTCGGAGCCGGTGGCCGAGGATCCATACCACGACGGCTACGACGAGCAGGATTCGTGGACTCCGGCCGCGCCCAGCCAGCCGACGCCCGCCACCACCCCGTCGGGCGGACCCGGCAGATACCCGGTGTCGTACGAGGTGACCGGCACCGGCCGGGGCGACATCCAGTACTACGACGCCAACGGCGACTTCATCCGACTGGAGAGTGTGCGGCTGCCGTGGCGCGAGAAGATCCGCACCGACGATCCGAACCGGGTGATCGTGATCGCCACCGGCGACGGCGACGGTGCCCTCAGCTGCACGGCCCGGATCGGTGACCGTGCCCCGGTGACGCAGGTCGGGGAGCCGGGTAGGGAGGTGACCTGCCAGCCCAGCTGACCGGGCCGGCCGGCCCGTAGGCTGACCGGCGTGACGACGCTTCCCGATGTCGACCCGCTCGTGGCCCGGATGCGTCCCTTCGGGACGACCATCTTCGCCGAGATGTCCGCGCTCGCCGTCCGCACCGGGGCGGTCAACCTCGGGCAGGGCTTCCCGGACAGCGACGGCCCGCCGGAGATGCTCGCCGCCGCGGCCGAGGCGCTGCGTACCGGGCAGAACCAGTACCCGCCGGGTCCGGGTGTCCCCGCGCTGCGCGCGGCGGTCGCGGCCCACCAGCGCCGGTTCTGGCACCTGGCGTACGACCCGGACGCGGAGATCGTGATCACCGCCGGCGCCACCGAGGCGATCGCCGCCAGCATCCTGGCGCTCTGCGAGCCCGGGGACGAGGTGGTCTGCTTCGAGCCCTACTACGACTCGTACGCCGCCTCGGTCGCCCTCGCCGGCGCGGTGCGGCGACCGGTCACCCTGCGCCCCGACGAAACCGGCCGGTACGCCTTCGACCCGGCACAGCTACGCGCCGCGTTCGGGCCCCGGACCCGGCTCGTCCTGCTCAACTCCCCGCACAACCCGACCGGCAAGGTTTTCACCCCCGACGAACTGGCCCTCATCGCCGAACTCTGCCAGCAGCACGACGTCTACGCGGTCACCGACGAGGTCTACGAACACCTGGTCTTCACCGACGCCGCCAGCCGGCACCTGCCGCTGGCCGGCCTGCCCGGGATGCGGGAGCGGACGCTGCGAATCTCCTCGGCCGGCAAGACGTTCTCCTGCACCGGCTGGAAGATCGGCTGGGTCAGCGGGCCGACCAGGCTGGTCTCGGCGGTGCTGCGGGTCAAGCAGTTCCTCACCTTCGTCAACGCCGCGCCGCTGCAACCGGCGGTCGCCGTGGCGCTGGGTCTGCCCGACGCCTACTTCACCGGCTTCCGCGACGACCTGCAACGGCGGCGCGACCAACTCGTGGCGGGCCTGGTCGACGCGGGCTTCGACGTGCTGAGCCCGGAGGGGACGTACTTCGTGACCGCCGACGTAACCGCGCTCGGCGGGCGCGACGGCGTGGAGTTCTGCCGGTCGCTGCCCGAGCGCTGCGGGGTGGTGGCCGTGCCCACCCAGGTCTTCTACGACGACCCGGAAGCCGGCCGGCGGCTGGTCCGGTTCGCCTTCTGCAAGCGGCCGGAGGTGCTCACCGAGGCGGTCGACCGGCTACGCGACCTGGCGGGGCAGACCCGCTGACCCGGCCCGCCGGGCTCGGACCCGTGTCGCCCTCGTTCGCGGCGTGGGGCTCGCGAAGCCGGCTCACTGCCCGCACTGACGGAACGTGCGGGCGGGGGACCGGG
>NZ_SMKF01000032.1 GCF_004348325.1 Micromonospora sp. KC213
GGGTCGTCGGGATGGCGTCCCGCGCCCGGGCGGGGGTGGACTCGGGGTACCCGGCCCAGGGCCGGCCGGGCGGTGCGGGGTGGGTAGCCGCATCCGGCCAGGTCGCGTCGAGGCCGACGGTGCGATCGGCTCCGTCGAACCAGCCGGTCGGGTCGTCACCGAGCCGCACCGTGTCACCGGTGGTGCCCAGGCGTACCGTCTCGCCGGACGCGCCGAGCCGCACCGTCTCGCCGGCCGGGCCGGGGCCGCCGGCCGGGCCCAGGCGTACGGTCTCGCCGGCCGGGCCCAGCCGCACCGTCTCGCCGGCGGTGCCGTGAGGCACGCCGAGGTGCACGGTCGGCTCGCCCGGTCCGGTCGGTCCGGCGCTTTCTTCGGTTGGGAAATGTCGCACCGGGTCGCCTAGCCGATGGGGCAGTCCGACCGGAGCGACACGTGCATCGGGCCGGCCGGGGCCGACACGTGACCGGCGGCGTCGACGGCGACGACCTCGACCGGGATGCGGGTGGTCGACTCCGGAGCCGGAAGCTCACCGAAGGTGCCGCGGAAGGCCCCACCGCCCGTGCTCGTCATCCGCACGGTCTGCACGGCACCGTCCAACTGGTAACGAAGGAACAGCCGCAGTTCCTCCGCGGTGGTGCGGTCGTCGGACGCGGTCGCGGTGACCGTGCTGGACTGCTCACCGAACACGCAGTCACCCGGATACAGGACGGTGGGGCTGACGTCCGTCTTGCCGACGACGGGCGCGGTGACGTCCGCCGGCGGGGGCGGACTGGTGCTCGGCGGAGGGCTCGGCCGCGAAGGTGGCTCGGTACGGCCCCGGCTGGGGGTCGCGGTCGCCGACTGCACCCGCGCGGTCGGCGGGCTGGCCGACGCCGGCCCGGTCGGGCTCGGCGTGGAGGTCGGGCTCTGGCTCGGCGACACGGCGGTGATGGGTGGCGCCGCCACCGGCAGCGTCGGGTCGACCGTGCTGAGCACCGATACGCGAGGCGCGGGCTTGCCGTCCACGAGGGCCAGCTCGGGAGGGTTGCGGGAGGCGAAGGTGATGCCGACCCCGCCGAGCAGCAAGGCCGCGACGAGGCCACTGCCCAGCAGCGCGGCGCGGTTGCTGCCGCGTCGCGGCAGCAACCGCGACAGGCCGACCTTCGTGGTCGCGACGCTGGTGGCGCCACCGGCGCCGTCGGGGAACGGGAACACCGCGGCGAGCAGCGCGGCGCGTCGGGCCAGCTGTCGCAGGCCCTGCTCCTCCCAGTGCGCACCGTACCCGGCCACGGCGGTGCGCTCCAGCTCGGCCAGGAAGGCGTGTGCACTCTGGGGCCGCTCGACCGGCCGCTTCGCCATACCGCGGCGCAGCAGGTCGCGCACGGGCCGGGGTGCCGGATCGAGCGGAACAGGCGCGTAGGTGTGCTGGTCCCGGAGGGTGAACAGGTCACCGCCGTCGTACGGGGGGTGACCGGTGAGGCACTCGTAGAAGGTGGCCGTGGCGGCGTAGATGTCGCAGGCGGGACTGGCCGGTGCCCCGATCCACTGCTCCGGCGCCATGTAGCGGGGCGTGCCGCTGACCGAGGCACCGTCGCCCCGGCCGACCTGCACGGCGATGCCGAAGTCGGCCAGCTTGCTGCGCCCGTCGACGTCGACCAGCACGTTCTCCGGCTTGTAGTCGCGGTGCACCACGCCCCGGCGGTGGGCGGCGGCCAGTCCGGCAAGGGAGCCCTTGAGGACGCAGAGCGCCGCCTCCGGCTCGGTGGGGCCGTGCGTCCGCAGCATCTGCCGCAGCGACACCCCGTTGACCAGCTCCATCACGATCGCCGCGCCCAGCGCTGACTCGGCGTACTCGTAGAGCCGGGCGACGTGCGGGTCGTCGACCTCGACGAGCAGCAGTGCCTCCTGTCGGAACGCCAACCGGAAGGACGGGTCGTCGCCGACGGAACTGTTGAGGTACTTGATGGCGACGGGTACGCCGCTCGCGTCGTGGGTCGCCAGCAGGACACGGCCGGACGCCCCGGCGCCGAGCTGGCGCACGGGCGTGTAACCGGACAGCTGCCAGTCGGCGGTCACGCTGCGGTCCCCCCGGTCTGCCGGGAGCTGTCGAGGATCAGTGGCACGCTGATCATTCTCACCCGGACGGTGATCGGGGCCATCGGCGCATCGGTTGTTTTCCCGGCGTTCGGACAACCGTGCCGACGAACCGGTTCGGGCGTCCGCGGGTCGGGGTCGCCGCCGGTCAGCCCACGCCGGCCTCCGGTGCGGCGAGGTGGGGCGCGACGTCGGCGATCCGTTGCCGCATCGGACGCCGGCGCAGGGCGGCGACCGCCTCGTCGACGAGCCGGCTCAGCGGGTACGACAGCTCGGCCTCGAAGCGTTCGGCCGCGGTCGCGGTGGCGGCCCACTCGGCGTCCAGGACCGGCAGCAGCGACCGGGCCCGCGCGGTGAGGTGCACCACCCGCTGCCGGGCGTCCGCCCCCGGGACGAGCGTGACCAGCCCGTCCCTGGCCATCTGCGCGACCGTCTGGCTGGCGGCGGAGTGGGTGACGCCGGTGGCCACGGCCAGCGTCCGGATCGCCGCCGGACCGGTGTCGGCCAGGGCGCGCAGCACCGGGGTGTACCGGGGGCGGAAGCCGGGCAGGCCCAGGTCGGCGTAGACCGCGGCCACGTCGCGGTCGAGCAGTTCGAGCAGATGACGCAGCCGGGTGCCGAGCAGCGCGGGGCCGTGAACGGAGGGCATGTGCCGTAATGTAACAGCACTGTTGCATCCGCCGGGGAGGTCTGACGATGGACGAGTGGTATCCGCCGATCGAGCCGTACGACCACGGGATGCTCGACGTCGGCGACGGCCACCGCGTGTACTGGGAGGTCTGCGGCAACCCGGCCGGCAAGCCCGCCCTGGTCGTCCACGGCGGACCGGGTTCGGGCTGCTGGACCGGTGCCCGCCGGTTGTTCGACCCGGCCCGCTACCGGGTGGTCCTTTTCGACCAGCGCGGCTGCGGTCGCAGCACCCCGCACGCCGCCGACCCGACCACCGACCTGCGGCACAACACCACCCACCACCTCGTGGCCGACATGGAGGTGCTGCGCTCGCACCTGGGCGTCGACCGCTGGCTGCTGCACGGCGGCTCGTGGGGATCGACGCTGATCCTGGCGTACGCCGAGCGGTACCCGGAACGGGTCTCGGAGATCGTCATCGCCGCCGTCACCAGCACCCGGCGATCGGAGATCGACTGGCTGTACCGGGGCGTGGGCCGGTTCTTCCCCCAGCAGTGGGAACGGTTCCTCGCCGGGGCCGGCGTCGACCGGCACGGCGACGTCGTCGGCGCGTACGCCCGGCTGCTGGCGGATCCGGACCCGGCGGTGCGGGACCGGGCGGTCCACGACTGGTGCGCGTGGGAGGACACGGTGGTCTCGGCCGAGGGCGTCGGCACCCCGTACGCTGACCGGCCCGCGCCGGCCCGCGCGGCGATGGTGCGGATCTGCGCCCACTACTTCGCACACGGGGCCTGGCTTGCGGAGGGCGCACTGATCCGCGACGCCGGCCGGTTGGCCGGCGTCCCCGGCGTGCTGATCCACGGACGACTCGACCTGGGCAGCCCACTGACCACCGCGTGGGAGCTGCACCGCGCCTGGCCGGGCTCCGAACTGATCGTGGTCGAGGGCGCGGGACACCTCGGCACGCAGCAGACCCGGCGACACCTGCGGCAGGCGTGCGACCGCTTCGCCGGCTGACGACAGCCGGCCGTGGACCGGCGGACCACACGCCGAGCCGGCCCGCCACCTGCTGGCCCGCCACGCCGGGCGGGTCCAGCGGTGGCTGGC
The DNA here is from genome assembly GCF_004348325.1 of Micromonospora sp. KC213. Lineage (GTDB taxonomy): Bacteria > Actinomycetota > Actinomycetes > Mycobacteriales > Micromonosporaceae > Micromonospora. Next base: position 3,808 of record NZ_SMKF01000032.1, read on the forward strand.
CGACTTCGACCGCCTGGTCGATGCCGTCCGTGCCACGGCACCGGGCTGGGTGGTCACCCACGGCGAGCCGCACCCCGGCAACGTCATCCGGACACCGAAAGGGCAGCGGCTCCTCGACTGGGCAACGGTACAGATCGCCCCACCGGAGCGGGACCTGTGGCTGCTCACCACGGCGTTCGCCAGCCTGATCGGTGTCGGCCAGGCCGGCGACGACGACGAGGTGCTGGCCAGGTACGCCCAGGCGACCGGCCGGAGCGTCCACCCCGCCGGCATCGCCCTCTTCCGACGGTGGGGGGCGCTCGCCGAAGTCGCCGCCTTCATCGACGACCTCCGCAGACCGCACGGAGACGGAGAGGACCTCGCCGCGGCACTGGCCTGTCTCACCGGATACCTCGAAACCGCGACCGATTGACGGCTCGAACACAGCCGTGCCCGTTCTCCGGTGTCACCCCTGTCGTCGGCAGCGGCGCGCAGTCGCACGGGTCGCCGACTACACTCGCCTCGACCGGGTCTGGGCGGGTGCATGGCGGATCTCTCGTACGACGTTCTGCGGCGGCTCGTGGCCGCCATCTGCCTGATCGCCGCCGCCGCGCTGCCGGCCGAGTCGGCGGCCGGCAGCGGCTCGGCCTCGCTGGGCGTACTCCAGATGAACCTGTGCAACAGCGGTCGTGCCGGCTGCTACACGGGCCGGGCCGTGCCCCGGGCCGCCGAGCTGATCCGGGCCGAGGCACCCCGCCTGGTCACGCTGAACGAGATCTGCCAGGACGACGTGCCCACACTGGAGCGCGTGCTGGCGGGCGTCCACCCCGAGGGCAGGGTCGTGGCGGCGTTCCAGGCCGCCGGTGACCGCCCCAGCGGGGACGTCACCCGGTGCCACGACGGGCAGCCGTACGGCATCGGGCTGCTGGCACATCTCGCGGTGCCGCAGGTCAAGCACACGGTCCTCAGCGGGACCTACCCGGTACAGGACGTCAAGGATCCCGAGCTGCGCGCCTGGCTCTGCGTCCACGCCCCCGGCGTCGCCCACGCCTGCACCACGCACCTGGCCGCCTTCGACCGGGCGGTCGCCCTCGCGCAGTGCCGCCATCTCATCGACCGCGTCGTCCCGCAGATCCGCCGCCGCGCCGGATACCTGCCCACCGTGCTCGGCGGCGACCTGAACCTGCGCGACGGCGGCTCTCCCGACGTGCGGACCTGTGTGCCCCCGGGCCACCGGCGCGTCGACGACGGCGGCGTGCAGCAGATCGTGGTGACCAGCGACATCACGGTCGACGGCCGCCGGCCGCTTGGCATGAACGGCACGACCGACCATCCCGGGCTGTTGGCCGCCCTCACCGTCGATCACGATCCGGACCGGTAGCGGGCGGGTCCTCCCACGCGACGCGCCCCGGCGCGGCTCACCGGGTGACGCGGGCGACGGCGCCGGTCTCCAGCGCCACCCACACGACCCCGTCGGGCGCGACGGTGATCCCGTGCGGTTCCGAGGCCGGCGTCGGCAGGACACTCCTCGATCCGACCCTCGGCGGTGACGTGGCCGACCCGGTTGCCGCCCCACTGCGTGAACCAGCAGCCCCCGGCGGGGTCGGCGGCGATCGCGTGGGGCCGGGCCGACCGGTCCGGCAGCGGATATTCGCGGACCTCGCCGTCGACGGTGATCCGGCCGACCTGGCCGGCGCCGATCTCGACGAACCAGAGCGCCCCGTCGGTGCCGCAGGTGACGCCGACCGGCGCTGGCGCGACGTCGGAGGGCTCCTCGCCGACGTGCTCGCCGAGGCCACCGGCGACGACTGGCAGCCCCGCGACACCGGCTCGCTGCCCGGCGACCTGGCGGCCATCAACCTGGAGGTGCACGAGGCCCTGACCGCCGAGCCACCACTGACCGGGGCGCTCATCGCCGCCTCGTTCCGCTCCCCGCCGGCCGCGGCCGCACTGAGCGCCTTCTGGGCCGACCGCTACGAGCGCTGCGCCGTGGTCGTCCGGCGGGCGGTGGACCGGGGCGAGGCACCCGCCGGCACCGATGCCCACGCGCTGCTGGTCGCGGCCACCGCGCCGGTCTATCACGAACTGCTCCTGCTGCGCGCCGACGCGGACCCGGCCCGCGCCGTGCAGGCGGCCCGGGCGGCGGCGGTCGCCGCCCGGGCAGGTGCCTTCGTCGTGACCTGACCAGCGGGTCCAGCCCCGCCACGGCACCTCTCGGTGCGACGATGGCCACGGTCGTCGACAACGAGGAGGCATGGTGGCGTCGCAGCTCAACCCGTATCTGATCTTCGCCGGCAACGCGCGCGAGGCGATGGAGTTCTACCAGCAGGTGTTCGGCGGAGACCTGTCGCTGACCACGTTCGGCGAGTTCGGCACCGACGACCCGGCCGTCGCCGACCAGATCATGCACGGCATGCTGCGCACCGCCGGCGGGCACGTGCTGATGGCCTCGGACATGCCACCCGGCATGGAACTCCGACGCGGCAACGCCCACAGCGTCTGCCTCAGCGGCGACGACGCCGAGGAGCTGCGCCGCTGGTGGGAGCAGCTCTCCGCCGGCGGGGTGGTGAGCATGCCGCTGGAGATGCAGATGTGGGGCGACGAGTTCGGGCAGTGCGAGGACCGCTTCGGTACTCCCTGGATGGTCAACATCAGCCAGTCGCCGACCTGACCGGGACTGTTTGACCGGCGGCGGGACCGGAAAGAGTGCCGGGCATGAAGTGGACCGGTCGAGCCGTACCCGTCGTCGCCGCCGCCCTCGCGGGCCTTGCCGCCCGCGACCTTCTCCAGCGCGACCACGCGCTGCTGCGCACCTTCCCGGTGATCGGCCGGGCCCGCTACCTGCTGGAGTCGATCGGGCCGGAACTGCGGCAGTACATCGTCGCCGGCAACAACGAGGAGCGCCCGTTCACCCGCGACCAGCGGCGCTGGATCTACGCCTCGGCCAAGCGGCAGAACAACTACTTCGGCTTCGGCACCGACAACGACATCGAGTACACCCCCGGCTATCCGATCATCAAGCACCGCACCTTCGGCCGGGCGGTGCCGCCGTCGGCCCCGGCGGCGGGTCACGACGTGCGCCTGCCGGCGGCGAAGGTGCTCGGCGGGGCGCGCGGGCGGGCGAAGGCGTTCCGGCCCCCGTCGGTGGTCAACATCTCCGCGATGAGCTTCGGTTCGCTGTCCGGCAACGCGGTGGCGGCGTTGAACCGGGGCGCGGCGCTGGCGGACTGCCTGCAGAACACCGGCGAGGGCGGGCTGTCGCCGTACCACCGCAACGGCGGCGACCTGGTCTTCCAGCTCGGCACCGCGTACTTCGGCTGCCGCGACTCCCGGGGCCGGTTCGACCTGGCCCGGCTCAAGGACCTGGTGGCCGGGGCGCCGGTGCGGGCGCTGGAGGTGAAACTCAGCCAGGGCGCGAAGCCCGGCCTGGGTGGGCTGCTGCCCGCGGCCAAGGTGTCGGCGGAGATCGCCGCGACCCGGGGCGTCCCGGCGGGCGAGGACTGTGTCAGCCCGTCCCGGCACGCCGAGTTCTCCGACTGCGACAGCCTGCTGGACTGGGTGGAGCTGCTCGCCGCCGAGACCGGCCTGCCGGTGGGCATCAAGTCCGCCGTCGGCGACCTCGCCTTCTGGGAGGAGCTGACCACACTGATGCGCGACACCGGACGCGGCGTGGACTTCGTGACCGTGGACGGCGGTGAGGGCGGCACCGGCGCCGCGCCGTTGATCTTCACCGACACGGTGTCGCTGCCGTTCCAGCAGGGCTTCGCCCGCGTCTACCGGACCTTCGCCGAGCGAGGGTTGCACCAGGACGTGGTCTTCGTCGGGGCCGGCAAGCTGGGCCTACCGGACAACGCCGTCGTCGCGTTCGCGCTCGGCTGCGACATGGTCAACGTGGGCCGGGAGGCGATGCTGGCGATCGGCTGCATCCAGGCGCAGAAGTGTCACACCGACACCTGCCCCACCGGGGTGGCCACCCAGAACCGGTGGCTGGCCCGAGGACTGGACCCGACGGTCAAGTCGGTACGGGCCGCCAACTACGTGCGTACGCTACGGCGGGATCTGGTGAAGGTGGCCGAGGCGTGCGGGGTGCCGCACCCGGGGCTGATCGACACCGACACGGTGGAGATTCTCGACGGGCGTACCTCGTCCAGGCCGCTGCACGAGGTCTACGGCTACCGGCCCGGGTGGGGTCTGCCGTCGGCCGCCGACCAGGCGGAGATCGTCGCGTTGATGACCGGTGAGGCACCTCAGGGCGGCAGCGCTCCCCCGTCGGCCACCGCCGTCGGCTGAGCCGCTCTCCCCCGCCGTCTGCGAAAACCCGTGGCCGCCGGCCCGCCGTCTCCGGCAGGATCCCGGTTCGATGCTGATCAGACGTGAAACCTCCGCCGACATCCAGCCGATCCGCGCCGTGCACACCGCCGCCTTCGCCCGGGCGGGCTCGCCGGACGGCGTACCCGTCGAAGCCTCCCTGGTCGACGCCCTGCGCGCCGACGCCGGCTGGCTGCCAGCCCTGTCCCTCGTCGCCACCGACCCCGACGGCCAGGTCGTGGGGCATGTGGTGGGCACCCGGGGCACCGTGGGCGGCGAGCCCGTCGCCGTCGGTCTCGGCCCGCTCGGTGTGCTGCCCGCACGGCAGCGCCACGGGGTGGGCTCGGCGCTGATGCACGCCGTGCTCGCCGCCGCCGACGCCCTCGACGTGCCGCTGGTCGTGCTGCTCGGGCATCCGGAGTACTACCCGCGGTTCGGGTTCCGGCCGGCGGTCGAGCTGGGCGTGACCCCACCGGGGCCGTGGGAGCCGCCGTACTTCATGGCCCGCCCGCTGGCGGCCTGGCGTCCGGAGATCCGCGGCGCGTTCGCGTACGCCGCGCCATTCCTCGACCTGTAGGGCGTTTGGGCAGGTCAACACGGCGACAGTGGCCCGCCATGCGAACATGTGTTCGTGTCGACCGAGGCCAGCATCCTGCACGCCGACCTGGACGCGTTCTACGCGTCGGTGGAGCAGCGCGACAACCCCCGGCTCCGCGGTCGGCCGGTCATCGTCGGCGGCGGCGTGGTGCTGGCGTGCAGCTACGAGGCCAAGGCGCGCGGGGTGCGCAGCGCGATGGGCGGGCGGCAGGCCCGGCGGCTCTGTCCGGACGCGGTCGTCGTGCCGCCCAGGATGGCCGCCTACACGGCGGCCAGCCGCGCCGTGTTCGAGATCTTCCGGCGCACCACTCCGGTCGTCGAAGGGCTCTCCATCGACGAGGCGTTCCTCGACGTGGGTGGGCTGCGCCGGCTGGTGGGCCCGCCACTGGAAATCGCGGTACGGCTGCGGGCGGAGGTCCGCGAGCGGGTCGGCCTGCCGATCACGGTCGGGGTGGCCCGGACGAAGTTCCTCGCCAAGGTGGCCAGTGGGGTCGCCAAGCCGGACGGGTTGCTACTGGTGCCGCCCGAGGGCGAGCTCGGCTTCCTGCACCCGTTGCCGGTGGAGCGGCTGTGGGGCGTCGGCCCGGTCACCGCGGCGAAGCTGCGCGAGCGGGGCATCCGTACCGTCGGGCAGGTCGCCCGTCTCGGCGAGGCGACGTGCGTGTCGCTGCTCGGTGGCGGCACCGGCCGGCATCTGCACGCCCTGGCCCACAACCGGGATCCCCGGCCGGTGCAGGTGGGCCGCCGCCGGTCGTCGATGGGCGCGCAGCACGCGCTGGGTGGCGGACCGAGGACCCCGGCTGATCTGGACGCGCTCCTGTCCGGCCTGGTCGACCGGGTGGCCCGGCGGATGCGGGCCGCCGGCCGGTCCGGCCGCACGGTGGTACTGCGGCTGCGGTTCGCCGACTACACCCGGGTCACCCGCTCGCACACCCTGGGCAAGGCCACCGCCCAGACCGCCGCCCTGCTCGACACGGCTCGGGCGCTGCTGCGGGCCGCGTTGCCGGAGATCGACCGCCGGGGCGTCACCCTGGTCGGGCTCTCGGTCGGCAACCTCGACGACGCCCCGGTGCAGCCGGAGCTGCCGTTCGCACCCGACCCGGGTGTCGAACTCGACGCGGCCGTCGACGCCGTACGCGACCGGTTCGGCGCCGCCGCGCTGACCCGGGCCACGCTGCTCGGCCGCGCTCCCGGGGTGGAGATGCCTCGCCTGCCCGACTGACGCCACCTTTCCCCGGTACCGCGCCTCGGGCATCCTTGGTGGATGGGAGAGGTGCTGCCGATGCCCGGTGTTGGTGACCTGTTCACCGATCTGCGGGGCGACGATCGGATGATGCGGGTCAGCTACCACCCGGAGCGGTCGGCCGTGGTGCTGTCGCTGTGGCGCGGAGCCGTCTGCCGGGGATCATTCCGGCTGGCCGTCGAGGAGGCGGGTCGACTGCGGGCGCTGCTGGAGGCGATCGAGGCCCGTGCCGCGCCACCGGCCGGTGCAGCCGTCGGGCGCGAGGCGGCACCGGAGGCGGCGGAGGTCGTCCAGACCGGCGATGTCTCGGATGCAGCCCGTCGGGTGGCGCTACCGGTCGTGCCGGCTCCCCGGGTCGCCTGACCGCCACGCCTCCTGCTGAACCGGCTCGACCTGGCGGCGTACCAGCCGTTCCACGCGGCGACTACGAGACGTGTCGCCAGAGCGGGGAGATATGGGCCCGCGCAAAGCGCCAGCCGACCGGCGTACGTACCGCGGCGTATCGAACGTGGACTCCGGCCGTCCGGTGCGGCGCCTCGCCCTGACGGAAGAAGTACACGAGCTGATGGGTGTTGACCTCGGCGCGGTCGCCGTCGAGATCAATCACCACGTCGGTGTTGAAGTGCTGCGTCAACTCCTCCTCGGGGCTGGTCCGGCGCACCACGTCGACGATGTCGTCGATGCCGTTGAGGGTGCCGCGCGGGCTGCTGGTCTCGGCGTCCACGGTGTACACGGTCCGCAGGTGGTCGAAGCGCCGCTCGTCCAATGCCCGGGCGAGCCTGGCGACCAGCTCGGCGATCTCGACGCGGTCGGTGAGGTGGGACATGCCGATCCTCCATTTCGTTGGTGACACCAACGATATGACAGAACCGTTGGCGTTGCCAACGTTTCTGTTAGCGTGATCACCTATGGAGTCAACACCGAGTCGTCTCGCCACCAAGGCAAGCTGGCTGGTCAGCCAGACCGCCGTGCACGTACGGCGACTCATCGGCGATGAGTTCGCCGCCGCCGGCTCGCGGGGCTACCACTATCGTGTGCTCGCGGCGTTGCAGGAATTCGGTCCCGCGAGCCAGGCGGAGCTGGGGCGGCGTTGCCGCATGGACCGCAGCGATGTCGTCCAGGCCGTGACAGAGCTGGAGAGACAGAGCTTCGTCGAGCGCTCCGCCGACCCGGCGGACCGTCGGCGCAACATTGTCACGATCACCGGGGCGGGACGGCAGCAACTGCGCCGGTTGGACCGCACGCTCGACACAGTGCAGGACGAGCTGCTCGCCCCGCTGTCGACCGCGGAACGGCAGACCCTGGTCGCGTTGCTCGCGAAGGTCGTCAAGCACCACGGTGACACGCCGACCTCATGATCCGGGTCGGCGTGCATCCAGCCCAGATCAGGGCCGGGAGCGACTCAGTGCATTCGCTCGTCGCGCCGACGCCGACGCGAAGGCGGGTCCGGTGGTGTGGTGGTCACCACCGGACCCGCCGGCCGTCGCCCGCGTCGACGCGGACCGGCCGAGATCACCGCCGGAACTGCACCGACCAGGTGCGCGTACGCGAGCCGTCCTCACTGGTGACCGTCACGATCGCCGTCCGGGTGCGGGCGTCGGCCTGACGCACCGTCACCTCGGCGTACGGGTCGGCGGTCACCGCGCTGACCGACGGCAGCGCCCCCTTGGCCACCACGTAGACGGTGCCGCGGTCGGGGTTGAACCCGGCGGCCGGCTTGCCGTCGAGCAGGATCGCGGTGGCGCCGGCGTCCGACGAGGTGCCGGGCCCGTGCGCGTAGGTCTCGATCTCGCTGATGGTCATGTGCCGGTTCGGGTACGCGGTGAGCACGATCCGGTACGCGTCGGTGACGGTGGGCGGCACCGGGGCCTCGACCACGGGCCCGGTCGGGGTGCCGGTCGGGACGGTGACCGGATTCCCGGCGTCGACCCAGTTGCCCTGCGGGTCGCGGACCTGCACCCGCAGGGTGTCGGGGTAGCTGTCGCCGCCGTCGCGGTAGAAGTGGGTCACGACCCGGGTGAGGGTCTTCCGCTCGGGCAGGGTGACGGTGAGCGTGTCGCTGGTGTTCTTGTTCTCCGACTTCCAGTTCGACCATGCCTTGTCGGTGAGGTTGCCGTTGGTCAGGCCGGTCGTGGAGTAACCCGGTTCGGTGAAGGTGGCGGTGACCGTACCGGTCGGGGTCTTCCGCTCGACCGGAGCGGTGACCTGGACCCGGGCGGTGGCCGGCAGGGTCCGGCCGTCACCGGCGTCGGCCTGCCCCGCGACGGTGACGACGCCGACCGTGTCGTACGCCCCCGCCGGCGGGGTCTGCCAGGTCACCGGGCGGTCGACGCGCGCGCCGCCCCGGGCCACCGCGGTCACCGTGGCCGGCAGCTGCGGTTGGCCGCCGGGGATGGTCTTGGCCCGGCCCGGTTCGGTGCTGACCAGGGTGTCGACGACGACCGTGGCCTGGGCGGTGTGGGTGCGGCCGAGCACGTCGGTGGCCCGACCGATGACGGTGACCGTGCCCGGCTTCTGCCAGGTCCACGCGCCGGGCAGTCGCCACGTCACGGGCAGTGTCCCCCGGGGCCCGTCCCGGCGGATCGGGACGACGGTCGCCGGCAGTGTCGGCGACTTACCCGGCACGGTGAACGCCTGGGTGCGCTCGATGCCGAGGACGGTCTCGTCGACGATCCGCCAGCGCTGGTTGACGCCGGAGTTGGCCAGCCAGGTGGACACCGCGGCACCGTCCTGGGTGGCCTGGCCGCCGACCTCGAGCAGCCGCCGGGTGGCGGCGTTGACCAGAGTGTACGTCCCGTCTCCGGTGGTGGAGAGGATCCACTGGGCCGTCGGCGCGGGTGCGGGCACGGCGGGCACCAGGGTGACGGTGCCGTCGATCACGGCGAGCTGCCGGTTCCCCCGGGCGGTGCTGAGGGCGTAACGTTCCCGGTTGCTCTGCCCGCCGGTGAGCTTGGTCAGCCGCCACAACTGGTCGGCGCTGAGCGGGTCGTCGGTGCGGATCACCGCGCCGGAGGTGCTGCCGGACGGGGCGAGGGACCGGCCGCTCTGTACGCCACGGAGGCGGTAGACGTGGCCGTCCTGGATGAGCCCGGCGTCCTTGGCGACGCCGGAGACGCCGGTGACCAGGAACGTCGTCACGGACTGGGCGGGCACCTGCAGGCTGGCCGCGCGGTCCCGGACGGCGACCGGGGTGCCGGTGCGCAACGCCCCCGCGGCGCTGGTGACCACCGGGGTGACGGTGGCGTCGGGCGCGACGGTGCCGAAGGCCGACAGGTCGAGGCGGACGTTGCGAGCCTGGGTGCCGGAGTTGACGTGCACGACGGTGGCCCGCTTGTCGGCGGAGACGGCGGCGACGCTGGAGGTGTCGTCGACGGCGATCATCCGGTCACCGGGGCGGATGTGGTGGGTGAAGTTACGCACCGTGTGGAACTTGGTGTTGGTGTAGATCGGGCAGGTTTCCAGCGTGTCCTCGGCCGTGCAGTCGAACGGCAGTTGGATGCTGCCCCAGTTGGAACCCTGCGGGAACTCGCCACCGGGTTTCATGTTGTCGTAGTCCTCGACCGGCTGCCAGAACGCCCAGGCCGACGGCTCCAGCTCCCGCAGGTCGTCGATGATGTGCTGGGCCATGCCGAGGCCGGGCGCCATGTTGGTGAGGCTGTGGCCGTTGCCCCAGGAACCCTCCACCTCGCTCATCCACAGCGGCTTGTTCTCGCCCTTGGCGATGTCCCGGACGGCGGTGCGCTGACCGGTGCCGTAGGTGTGCACGTTGAGCTGGGCGACCTCGCCACGCACGTCGTCGGCGTAGGCGTTCCAGTTGGTGAGGAACGTGCCGGGGTTGGTCTCGTCCATGGCGGAGATGACGGTGTCGCTGCCGGCGGCCCGCAGTTTCTTCGCCAGCGCGCGGAGCACCTGTTGTTGCAGTGCGGGACCGGCATGTGCACCCTCCTGCCGGCCGCCGACGGGGTTGCCGTCGGCGCCCAGACGGGTGCCCCAGTAATTGGTGTTCGGTTCGTTGAGCGGGTCGATGGTGTCGACCGTGATGCCGTGCGCCTTCTCGAGGTGTTCGGTGACCCGGACCAGGTAGGTGGCGAAGTCGTCGACCTTGTCGGCCCTGATCTGGTCCTTGGTGGAGTCGAATCCGCCGGAGACGTACCCGCTGACGGTCTGGAACCACGGGGGCGAGTTGCTGAAGGTCTCCCAGTGCGTGATGTCGGCCTTGATCCGGTCGATCCACCACCGCTGCGTCTGGTCGGCGTCCCAGTTCCAGTGGTTGGGGTCCTCCGGGTTCCACCAGTCCTTGTCGGCGCGGGTGGTGCCGGCGGGCGCCTTCCACCAGCCCGGCACGGCCCCGCCGCGGCGCAGGTAGTCGGGGACGTCGGGGGCGTTGCCGCCGCCGATGTTGTAGCGGGCGATGTTGAGGTTGAGACCCTGCGGGCCGAAGACCAGTTGGGCCAGCTTCTCGCGGACCTCGGGCGGGTAGTTGCCGGTGGCGTTGGCGAACCAGACCAGGCTGGTGCCCCAGCCTTCGAACTCCTGCCCCTGGTACGACGGGTCAGGTCGGACGCTGACCGTCGGAACCTGCGCGACGGCGGCCTGGGCCGCGCCGACGGCGGGGGTGACGGCGGCGCCGGCGGTGACGGTGCCGGCGGTGACGATGGCGGTGGTGACGGCGGCGGCGAGCCGTCGGACCGCTGGGTGTCCCTTCACGGTGGGCGGGTCTCCTTCGTTGTGCGGAGCGCCGTTGGCCGACGGCCGGGCGGCCAGGTTCGCGCAAACATCGCAACCGCCGGGGAGGAATGCCAGGGGATCTCAGCGGACACCGGCCGGCAATGTTTACGTAAACATGGGTGCCGGGATAGTGTCAGCCGGCCATCGGCCCGTCAAGACATGACCACCAGGTCGGCGCCGGGCGCCGTGGACCGCCGGAGGGAGCGAGCGGGATGAGCACGATCCGGCCACCCGAGACCTTCTCGGCCGGTCCACCCGGGACCGGTTCGCGCCCGCCGCGTCGACGCCGCGTCTCGATGGCCGACGTGGCCCGCCTCGCCGGGGTGTCCGCCCAGACCGTCTCGCGTGTCTCGACCGGCCACCCGGGCGTGGTCCCCGCAACCCGTGAGCAGGTCCTCACCGCGATGCGGCAACTCGGCTACCGGCCCAACGGCGCCGCGCGGGCCCTGAAGTACGGCGAGTTCCGCACCATCGGTGTCGTGCTGTTCACGTTGGCCACCACGGGCAACAGCCGCACCCTGGAGGCGATCGCCACGTACGCCGCCGAGGCCGGCTACGTCATCACCCTCATCCCGGTCACCTCCCCCACCCAGGACCGGGTCGACGGCGCCTTCACCCGGCTCGGCGAACTCGCCGTCGACGCCGTCATCGTGATCATGGAGGTTCATCTGCTGGACACCGCGACGGTGGTCCTGCCGCCGGGCGTCCACGTCGTCATCGTCGACTCCGACGCCGGGGAGCGCTACTGCGTGGTCGACACCGACCAGGCGCACGGGGCCCGGCAGGCCATCCACCACCTGCTCGACCTCGGGCACCGGACGGTGTGGCACGTGGCCGGGCCGCCGGAGTCCTTCGCCGCCGAACGACGTGCGCTGGCCTGGCGTGGGGCGCTGCGGGAGGCCGGGCGGCGGGTGCCGCCGCTGCGCCGGGGTGACTGGTCCGCCGAGGCCGGCTACCGGGCCGGGCTGGAACTGGTCGAGGAGCCCGACTGCACGGCCGTCTTCGTCGCCAACGACCAGATGGCCCTCGGCGTGCTCCGCGCGTTCCACCAGCGCGGCAGGTCGGTGCCCCGCGACGTGAGCGTGGTCGGCTTCGACGACATCGCCGAGGCGGGTTCGTTCATCCCGCCGCTGACCACGGTCCGTCAGGACTTCGCGGAGGTCGGCCGCCGCTGTGTGGAGGCGGCGCTGCGTCAGGTTCGCACCGGCGCCACCGAGACCGGCACCACGCTGGTGCCCACCCGGCTGGTGCTGCGCGACAGCACCGCCCCGCCCCGACAGCAGCGGTGACGCCGCAGCTCAACCGGTGGGTCGCCCTCCGGCGGGCAGCTCGACCACCCGGGTCGCCCAGCGCGTCAGCAGGGCCGCGTCGTGGCTGACGAGCAGGACCCCGGCGCCGTGCTGGCGTTGGTAGTCGGTGACGACGGCGGCGAGGTGGGCCTGGGTGGAGGCGTCCAGCATGGCGGTGGCCTCGTCGCAGAGCAGGTAGCCGGGCCGATGGACGAGGGCACGGGCGAGACAGGCCCGTTGCAGCTGCCCGTCGCTGACCGCGTGCGGACGGCGGGCGAGCAGGTCCGGGGTGAGGCCCACGAGATCGGCCAGTTCGCGGGCCCGGGCCCGGGCCGCCTCGCGTGGGGTGCCGGTCGCGCGCAACGGCTCGGCGATGAGCTCGGCGAGGGTCAGCCGCGGGTCGGTGGCCGCGCGCGGGCTCTGGAAGAGGATCGCGACCCGGGTACGGACGGCGGCCGGCAGCCGGTGACGGACGCCGGCCAGTCGCTGGCCGTCGAGGGCGACGTGACCGCCGTCGGGGGCGTGCAGCAGGGCCAGGACCCGGGCGAGGGTGGATTTGCCGCTGCCCGACGGGCCGCGCAACCCGACCGTCTCGCCGGCGGCGATCCGCAGGTCGACCCGGTCGAGGACGCGCTGCCGGTCGTAGTGGACGGTGATCTGGTGGGCGACGAGTGCGCTGGTCATGCCGGTGCTCCCAGCGGGTGGTGGCAGGCCGCCCGGCCGGGGCCGGGCAGCGCCGGGGCCGGCGCGGTCCGGCAGGTGTCGGTGGCGCGCTCGCAGCGCGGGGCGAAGGCACAGCCCGGCGGCAGGTCGGTGAGCATCGGCGGATGCCCGGGTACGGGCCGGAAGGCCCGGTCGGGCAGGGCGTCGAGCAGCCCGGCGGAGTAGGGGTGGACGGGGGCGTCGAACAGGGCGCCAGCGGGGCGGTGCTCGACGATGCGGCTGGCGTACATGACGGCGATCGTGTCGGCGACCCGCCGGGCGGCGGCGAGGTCGTGGGTGATGAGCAGAACCGCCGCACCCGTGTCGCAGCGTCGCCGCAGCAGGTCGAGGGTGTGGTCGACCAGGGGCCGGTCCAGGCCGGTGGTGGGTTCGTCGGCAAGCAACAGCGGCGGGTCGGGGGCCAGCGCCAGCGCGGTGACCAGACGTTGCGCCATCCCGCCGGACAGCTCGTGCGGGTACCGGTCGAGGTCGGCCGGGTCGAGGCCGACCTCGACGGCGAGCCGGTCGGCGGCCGGGTCGGCGTCCCGGCGGGGGTGGCCGTAGGCGCGCAGGGTCTCCACCAGCAGCCGCCGGCCGGTGCGTACCGGGGTCAGCGCGGTGGCCGGGCTCTGTGGCACCAGCCCGAGCGCGCGCCCGCGCACCTCACGGGCGAGCCGGCGCTCGCCGCAGCCGAGCAGGTCGACCGGGTTCCCGGCGGGTGGGTGCAGGCGGGCCTGCCCGGTGACGGTGGCGTTGCCGGGCAGCAGGCCGAGCAGGGCGTGGGCGAGCACGGACTTGCCGCAGCCGGACTCTCCGACCACGGCGAGGAGTTCGCCGGGGTGGACGGTCAGCCGCAGGTCGGTGACGGCGTGCACGACGGCGTCGCGGAGCCGGAAACGGACGGTCAGCCCCTCGACGTCCAACAGGGCTGGCGCACGGCCGGCGCGGGCGCCGGTCGTGGTGGCGGGGGCGGTGGTGGTCACAGGTGCAGCTCCGCTCGTACGCGGGGGTCGAGGCGGTCGCGCCACCGGCCGGTCAGGGCGGCCAGCGCGAGGGTGACCGCGACGAGCAGCAGACCGGGCACCAGGCTGGCCCACCAGGCGCCGGTGAGCAGGGAGCGCTGTCCGTCGTTGATCATGTTGCCGAGGGAGGCCAGGTGCGGGGGCAAGCCGAGGCCGAGGAAGGACAGCGCGGTCTCGTGCCAGACGGCGTGCGGCACCATCAGCGTGGTAGCCAGCGCGATTCGCGGCAGGACGTGGGGCAGCAGGTGACGGGTGAGCACCCGGGTGCGGCTGGCACCGCCGGCGACCGCCGCGTCGACGAACGGGCGGGTACGCAGGCTGAGCAGCTCGGAGCGGACGATACGGGCGGTGGACAGCCAGTGGGTCAGCCCGATGGACAGGATCACCGCGGCGAGGCTGGGACGCAGCATCGCCACGATGAAGATGCCCAGCAGCAGGTGTGGCAGAGCGGCGATGGTGTCGACCACCCGCATCAACGCCCGGTCGACCCGGCCGCCGCAGGTGGCGGCGACCGTGCCGACGAGGCCGCCGATCCCGGCGGCGACGAGCGCCGCGACCGCCCCGACCAGCAGCGAGACGCGCAGCCCGTAGAGGCTGCGGTGGGCGACGTCGCGGCCCAGGTCGTCGGTGCCGGCCAGGTGTGCCCAGGAGGGGGCGAGCCGGGTACGAGCCAGATCCACCGCGCTCTCGTCGAGGGGCCAGAGCAGGGGCGCGGCCAGGCAGGCGGCGACCGCGGCGACCAGGACGACCGAGGCGAGGACGATCCCGGGCCGGAACAGCGGTCGCCGGAGGCGGGCGGGCAGGGCGAGATCAGTCATCGAGGCGTACCCGGGGGTCGGCGGCGGCGTAGGCCAGGTCGGTGAGGAGGTTGGCGGTCAGCACCACGACGGTGGTGGCGAGGGTGGTGGCGGCCAACAGCGGGAAGTCGCTGCCCAGGGCCGCCTGGACGGTGACCGCGCCGAGGCCGGGCAGGGAGAACACGGTCTCCACCAGCACCGCGCCGCCGACCAGTTCGGGCAGGTGGGTGCCGACCAGGGTGAGGAACGGCAGCAGCGCGGTCCGCAGGGCGTGGCCGAACAGGACGGTACGCCCGGGCAGGCCGCGGGCCCGGGCGGCGAGGACGTGGTCGTCGCGCAGGCTCTCGGCGACGGTGTCGCGGACGAACAGCACGAACCACGGCGCCTGGGAGATGGCCAGCACGGTGACCGGCAGGACGAGGTGCCGGGCCACGTCGGCGGGTTCGGTTCCGGTGGCGGTCACGTCGGTGAGTCCGCCGGCCGGCAGCCACCCGAGGGCCAGGGCGAACACGGCGATGGCGGCCAGCCCGAGCCAGAACACCGGCATCGACTGCACCGCGTACGCGCCGGCGCGTACCGCCCGGTCGAGCCAGCCGCCGCGCCGGTACGCGGCGACGGTGCCCAGCAGCAGGCTCGCCGCCAGCACCAGGGCCAGGGCGGCGCCGACCAGCAGTAGCGTCCAGCCGGCGCGCGCGGCCAGCACGTCGGCCACCGGCTCGTGGCGGCTGGTCGACCAGCCCAGGTCACCGCGGAGCAGGTTGCCGACCCAGCGGGCGTACTGCACCGGAAGCGGGTCGTCGACACCCCAGTTGGCGCGGATCTGGGCCAGGTTCTCCTCGCTGGTGGTGAACGCCGCCGCACCGGCGTACTGCTGGGCGGGGTCGATCGGGGAGGCCGCGCCGAGGACGAACATGCCGACGCTGGTCGCGGCGAGGACCGGTACGGCGACCAGCAACCGGCGGCGGACGACCGCACCGGCGCCGGCCAGCCGCCGGCGCCTGGCCAGGGTGGCGGCGGTCGGCGTCACGACGCCTTCGTCCAGGTGTGGATGTTCCACCAGAGGCTGTTGGCCACGTCGTGCTCGTGCGGCTCGACCCGGGGCGTCACCCCGGCGACCGCCTCCTTCACCACGTAGGTGTGCTTGAGGTAGGTGAGGAACACCCACGGCACGTCGGTGGCGAGCTGCTGCTGGAAGAGGGCGTAGGCGGCCTTGCGGCCGGCCGGGTCGGCGGTGTCGCGGCCGTCCTGCAGCGCCTTGTCGACCACCGGCGACCGGTACGAGCCGGGGTTGAAGAAGCCCTGACCGGCGAAGGCGGAGCCGAACAGCTTGTAGGAGACGAAGTCCGGATCGTACGGGGTGCCGTAGCCCATGATCAGCGCGTCGGTGCGCATCCTGGGGGTGATCGCGTCCCAGGTGAGGCCCTCGGGGGTGATCCTGATGCCGATCTTCTTGGCGTCGGCGGTGACGGCGAGGGCGAGTTCCTTGCGCAGGCTGTCGGTGGCCGGGTACATCAGGGTGAACGCGGCCGGGCGGCCGTCGCGGACCCGGATGCCGTCCGCGCCGGGTCGCCAGCCGGCGGCGTCGAGAGCGGCGGTGGCGGCGGCCGGATCGGCGGTGGCGGGGCCGGCGGCCGACGGCGTGGCGAACTCCGACGAGGGTGGGATCGGGCCGTGCGCCGGCTCCCCCGCGCCGCCGAGCACGCCGGTGACCATCGCCTGGCGGTCCACCGCCGCGTTCAGCGCCCGGCGCACCGCCACGTCCCCGGTGACCGGGTTGCCCATCGGCAGCATCACCCCCCGGTAGTCGGCGGTGGGCACCCGCTCGACCCGGTAGCCGGCCTGTCGGTCGAAGCCGGAGGCCAGCTTCGGCGCCAACTCTGCGGCGTCGAACTCCCCGGCCCGCATCCGCTGGGCGCGGACGTTGTCGTCGGCGACGAAGGCCACCACGACCCCGGAGTTGGCGGGCCGACCGCCCCAGTACGCCTCGTTGGCGGCCAGGACGAGCCGGTCGCCCGGCGTCCACGACGTCACCCGGTACGGGCCGGTGCCCACCGGCTTGCGGTTGAAGCCGGCCTGGTTGATGTCCTGCCCGGCGAGGGCCTTGGCCGGCACGATGCCGAGGGTGAGCCGTTGCAGGAACGGCGCGTAGGCGTACTTCAGTCGGAACACCACGGTGGACGGATCCGGCGCGACGACCGAGGCGAGCATGTCCAGGTCGGACCGGAGCGTGGAGTCGACCTTCGGATCCAGCACGGCCTGGTAGGTGAAGACCACGTCCTGGGCGGTCAACGGACTGCCGTCATGGAAGCGTACGCCCTCGCGCAGGGTCGCGGTGACGCTCCGTCCATCCGGCGACACGGTCGGCAGTTCCCGGGCCAGCGCCGGGACGAGCCGATTGCCGGCGTCTCGGGTGACGAGACCGTCGAAGATCAGCGAGCCGCCGTCGACCCCGTAGTTCAGCACCGGGTTGAGCGTGTCCGGTTCGCCGGCCGTGGCGACCACAATGGTGCCGGCGCCGCCGGCCCCGCTGGAGGTGGCCGCCGGGGACGAGCAGCCGGCCGTGGCCATGAGGGCGGCGACGGCCAGGATCGCCGCGCGGGTGGACAGCGGGGTACCCATCAGATGCTCCCGTGAGTGGTCAGGTGGTGCGGCGGCACGAGGCCGCCCGCCCCGAAGGGCACGATCGACCCGATGATCGGGGCCGACCGTCGGGATGCCAGCATCACGTAATTGCCAGTGATATGCAACAAAGGATTCGGCACTGTGATCCTGTCCGCAGGACACCGGGGAGCCACCGCCGGCACGGCCGCGGCCCGAGTGCCCGAACACCGGCGACCGAACCACGGGACACCCCGCCGGGAATGCACTAGCATCTATCCATGGGTGCTTCGCGAGCAGTATTCACGTTTTTGGGAGCGGCGGGCCTCTCCCTCGCCCTGACCACATCGGCCGGTGCCACCGTCCCCCGGCCCGCCACCGGCCCGCGCACTCCGGCGGCCGCCGGCAGTGCGGCCGTCACGGTGAGCCCGCACCCCGCCCACGGCGGGGTGTTCCGCGACGAGCAGGGCCGCGAGATCGTGCTGCGCGGCTTCAACGTCTCCGGCAGTACCAAGCTGTACGAGAACAACCTCCTGCCGTTTCGCAGCCGGGCCGACGCCGCCGCCTCCGCCCAGGCCATGCGGGACCTGACCGGGGCGAACACCATCCGCTTCCTGATCTCCTGGGAGGGGGTCCAGCCGGCTCCGAACCGGATCGACACCGGCTACCTGGACCGGGCGGTGGAACAGATCCGCGAGTTCACCGATCGCGGCTTCCACGTCCTGCTCGACTACCACCAGGACCTCTACTCCGCGCACCTGTTCCACCGCGACAGCTGGTACACCGGCGACGGCGCACCCGCCTGGGTGATCCGCGCCGGCGGCTACCCGCGCGAGTCGTGCGGGATCTGCTTTCTCTGGGGGCAGAACATGATGAACAACACCGCCGTGCGCCAGGCGATGGCCGACTTCTGGCGCAACCGGACCCTGCGCACCGAGGCCGGTGAGGTCGGCGTCCAGGATGCGTTCCTCACCCAGGCGACGGCGACCATGCGGCACCTCGCGCGGCGGCTGCCGGCCGCGTCATTCCGCAACATCATCGGATTCGACCCGTTCAACGAACCCTTCGACGGAGGTATGGAGAGCCGATCCGGCGCGGAGTGGGAACGCAACCACCTGATCCCGTTCTACCAGCGCTTCCGCGCGGCCATGGACACCGCCGGCTGGGCGGCGAAGCCGGCTTTCGTCGAGCCGCTGGTCTTCTGGAACACCGGCTTCTTCGAGCAGGGTGGGCTACCGGAGTCCCCGCCGCTCGGCGCGCGCTTCGTGTTCAACAGCCACTACTACGACGGCGCCCGGATCACCCTGGACCCCTCCCCCGCCGGCGACGGCACGTACGCGACGGCGATGAACCGGATCCGGAACCGGGCCGGCGACCTGGCCACCGCGCCGTTCGTCTCCGAGTTCGGCAACAAGCTCTCCGGGCACGGCAGCGACCGGACCCCGTGGATGCTGCGCGCGATGTACCAGGGCATGGACGCCGGGGTGGCCGGCGCCCGGTGGTGGGCCGACCCCCGCGCGGGCGGCACGGTGCTGTCGGGCACCCAGTGGCAGTGGGACATCTACCACGACCGGCACCACGAGCTGATGAACGGCAACCCGGACAAGGTGCAGACCGAGGGGGACGCCTGGAACGACGAGGATCACTCGGTCGTCGAGATGGACGACGCCGGGGCGGTGACGCTCCGGCTGGACCGACGGCTGCTCGACCGGCTCTACCCGAGTGCGGTGGCCGGTGACACCCTCGCCTTCGCCTACGAGGACCTGGCCCGCTCCGGCTACGGTGGCGCCGGACAGCAGCGCGCGTGGCTGACCCCGCCGGCCACCATGCCGGCGGTGTCGGCGCTGGTGGCCGGCCGCCAGTACGGGTTGCTGGTCTGGCGTCAGCCGGCCACCCGCCCGAACGGTCCGACCGAGCTGCACCTGCCCGCCTCGTTCCCGGCCGCCGGCACCGCCGTGGTGAGCGACGTCGCCACCGTGCACGGGGTACCCGCCGCCGGGCCGGTGTCGGTCACCCGGGAGGTCGGTGCGCGTACCGCACAGCGCCTGCTGGTCGACGCCGCCGACTCCCCCGCCGGTACGGTGCACGTCGCACTCGTGGTCGGCGCCGCGTCCGGAGCACCGGTGACCGCCGGGCAGCTCGCCGCGGCGCGTGCGGAACTGCTGCGCTGGCGGGACACCGTGTTCGCTCCCGCGGCCCGCCGGTAGGCCGCCTGCCGGGTCCCGCCCGGGCGTGCCCGGGGCGACGTGGGGTCGCCCCGGGCCGCGTCTGCTGGTCGGCCGGTTCAGCGGCGCACTGTGGTCGGTGTGCCCAGGGTGACCGGGGCGATGGTGATCTTGTCGATGTCGGGGGCGTAGGCGTCCGGGTTACCGAAGACGAGCGGGCCGTCGGCGGTAGAGAGAGTCACCGGGATGGTGCGCTCCAGGAAGCTGTTCCACGCGTAGGTGTAGCGGAAGTAGGCGTGCGTGCTGCCGCCGCCGGTCTCCGTGACGTTCAGCCGACGGTCGATCACCTGCGGGTTGTAGTCGTGGCTGCCGCCGAGTTCGGCGTTGGCGTAGGTGACGACGATGTCGTAGTCGCCGGGCCGGTCGAAACCGGGCCGGCGCGGCACCTGGAAGGTGTTGGCGGTGCCGTTGCCGACGTGCCCCAGGCCGGCGAGCCCGGACGCGTTGCTGCCCGACGCCTCGGTGTAGCGGGCAATGCTGACGGCACCCCGGCGGATGACGTGCTCCGCCTCGACCGTGACCGCGGCGGTGTCGGCCCCGGCGGCCCGGGTGGTGGTCAACTGTTGGAGCAGGATTCCCTTGGTCGAGCGGATCTCGACCTCGTTGATGCCCTGGCTGAGGTGCAGGCGCACGGTGGAGCGCCAGCTACCGCGGCGGGGTGCGGCGACCGTGGCCACCCGGCGGCCGTTGACCGTGACCTCGGCGGCCGTTGCGGCGGTGCTGCGGTAGTCGAGGCTCAGGTCGTGATAGCCGGTCTCCCACGCGTGAACGTACGCGTCGGCGCGCGCGAGCGCCCCGCGGATGTCGGCGTGGCCGCGGGCCCCGGGGCTGCGGTAGGTGAGCCGCGCGCCGCCGGTGTAGCGCAGCGTCGAGGCCGGGTAGTTGGTGGGCTCGCCGTCGGTGACGTCGGTGAGCAGGAACTTGTCCAGGGTGATGTCGGCGTTCGGCAGCAGGGAGGTGCCGTCCAGGCTGGCCCGCAGGGACAGCGTGTGCTGACCGGCGGTCAGCGGGATGGTCACCTCGGCGCTGCCCCGGTACTGCCACCTCTGGTGGGAGCCGAGGGCCAGGTTGGCGGTGTACTGCACGATCGTCGGGTTGGCGCCGTCGACGAAGAGCGCGTGGCGGCCCGGCACGCCGGGTGCCCCGCCGATGACCTGGAAGCGGTAGCGGCCGGTGCGCGGGACGGTGACCGTCCAGTCGGCCTTCGAGGTCGGCCGGTTGAAGGAGCCGACGTCGCGGCTACCGGAGGCGAGGAACTTCCACCCGCCGCTGCCCTGCGGGTCCTGGTCGTACACCGTGGCCGAGGTCAGGGTGGTGTGCTCCGCCTCGGTGCTGGCCGTCCAGACACCGCCGGCCACGAGGGTGCGGTCCTGCTCGGCGGTGATGAGCACCTGGTACGCGGCGTACCGGTCGTAGGTGGGCACGTCGAGGTTGATCGTTTTCCGGTCGAGCCGGACGCCGTCGAGAACCTTGACCACGCGCGGGGCGCCGGCGACACCCTCCGCGCCGGACAGGGTGATCTCGCGGACCTCGACGTCGACGCGCGAGCCGAAGACGCGGGGGTCCAGACCGGACAGGCGCAGCGACACCGGTTTGCTGCCGCCGCCGTACAGCACGGTGGCCCGTTTGTTGGCGACGTCGACAGCGCCGATGCCCTGGAGGGTGTCCACCGTGTCGAGGGCGGGTGGCGTGACGGCGACGGTCCGGGCGCCCTCCAGGTCGCCGTACCATTTGAACATCCACCAGCCCGCGTTCGCGGCGTTGGCGCGGGCGCTGTTGTCGCTGAGGTTACCGGCGTAGTTCCAGTACGCGGTCTGCCCGTCGATCTTGAGGTCCTCCATGATGGACAACCACTGGATCAGCTGCCCGGGGGTGCCCATGTCGCGCAGCATCCCCCACTCGGTGATGTTGACGTGGATCGGGTCGAGCCCCAGGTCCTTCTCCAGCTGCCGGTAGTCGGCGTAGTGGGAGCGGAAGGTGCGCAGGTTGTCGATGCCCAGCTCGTGCCAGATGAACACGTCGGGCAGGACGGCGTTGGCCCTGGCGTAGCGCAGGAAGTCGGCGGAGCGTTCCGGCTGCCACCGGGTGTCGCCAGGGCCGCCGATGCGCGCGTGACCGAGGCCGTGGCGGGCGTAGACCTTCTGGATCGTGTCGTAGCTGGCCTTCCAGTCGGCCAGGAAGGTGTCCCCCAACCCGCTCCAGTCGGCGTACCAGTTGCCGCCGTCGGGCTCGTTGAAGGGGATGAACACGTAGTCGCGGGGGCGGGCCGAGGTGGTGGCGACGGCTTCCGCCACGAACTCCACGACCTCCAGGTAGTCCCAGACGCCGTTCGGCGTGTTGGTGTATGTGCCGTCGGCCTGCCGGTAGGTGCGGCTGTCCCCGGGACGGCGACCGCCGTGGTACGGCCAGTCCGGGTAGTAGTCCTGGACGTAGATGTACATGTCCTTGCCGTGCTTGCGGAAGAAGCCGTCCTCGACCTTGATCGCGTCACCGCTCGGGTGTTGGGTGCCGTACGGCGCCTTCTGCGAGGTGTTGGTGATGTGCGCCCCGTTGATCAGCGCCTGGGTGGGCGCGCCCTCGTCGCCGAAGCCGTAGAGGGTGCCCGTCGCGCCACCGCGGAACGCGCCGGTGGTGCGGGCGAAGTCGACGCCGAGCACGTCGTTGGTGGCGTCGGCGGCCTCGGCGGGTGGCGGCATCGGGGTGGTGGCGGCCAGCGTCAGGCCGGCCAGGGCGGCCGTGAGCCGTACGAAGGTGTGCATCGGTACTCCCTCTACTTGACGGCGCCGCTGGTGATGCCGGAGATGATCTTCCGTTGGGCAACGGCGAGGACGGCGATCAGCGGCAGGCTCATGAGGATCACGTAGGCGAAGATGAGGTGCCAGTTGTTGAGATAGAGGCCGGCACTGGCGACGCGGAAGAGGTTGAGCGGCAGGGTGTCGAGCCGGCTGCCGACGACGAAGAAGGCGTAGAAGACGTCGTTCCAGACGTACAGGCAGATGAGGATGGTCGCGGTAGCCAGCACCGGCCGCAGCAGCGGCAGGACGACCCGCCGGAACACGGTCAGCGGGCCGGCGCCGTCGGTCTGGGCCGCCTCCTCCAGCGACGTCGGGATGGTGCGCACGAACCCGGTGACGAAGAAGATCACCGTGGACAGGTAGATGCCCAGGTAGACGCCGATCATCCCGACGACCGTGCCGGCGAGGCCGAGCTGGCGCAGCAGGAGCACCACGGTGACCACGGCGGGTGGCAGGATGATGCCGCTGATCGCGATGGCGTACAGGGCCGCGGTGAGGCGGGTCGCCCGGCGGGCCAGCACCCAGGACGCCATCGACCCGCAGAGGAGCACCCCGACCACGGTGGGCACGACGACCAGCAGGCTGCCGAGAAACGCGGCGGGGACGTCGGCGTCGGTCCAGACCTGGCGGAGGTTGTCCCACAGTTGCCAGTCGTCGGGCCACGACAGGTCGGGGGTGATCGCCTCGCCCTGGGACTTCGCTGCGGTGACCAGGACGAGCCAGAGCGGGACGCCGATCAGGGCCACCACGAGAGCGGCGGCGACCACGGGTTGGAGCCGGGTCCAGATCCGCGCGTCGCTGATCCCGGTGCGTTGCCGGCCGGGGGGCGTACGGTGGGGCGCGGCGGCGGTCACAGGATTTCCTCCCGTTTGCGCAGCAGGTGGATGACGGGGAAGGCCATCAGGGCGACGAGCAGGAACAGCACCAGGCTCATGGTGGTGGCCTGGGCGAACAGGCCCTGCCCGAAGGTGCGGTAGATGAAGATGTTGAGGATCTCCGTGGTGCGGGCGGGGCCGCCGCCGGTGGTGGCCTGGACGATGTCGAAGCCGTTCATGGAGCCCAGCAGGGCGGTCGCGACGTTGAAGGTGACCGCGGGCGCGAGCAGGGGCGACCGGACGGCCCAAAAGGTGCGCCACCGTGAGGCGCCGTCGATGCGGGCGGCCTCCATCACGTCCTCGGGGATCGTCTTGAGGCCGGCGAGGTAGATGAGCATGGACAGCCCCATCCACTTCCAGGAGTGGATCAGCGCGACCACGACGATGCTCCAGGTGGTGTCGGCGAGCCAGGCGTAGTCGAAGGGCTGTCGCGCGACGGCGCTGATCAGCTGGTTGACGCCGCCGTCGGGCTTGAGCAACGCCTGGAAGAGGTAGCCGACGGCGAGGGCGGACATCAACACGGGAATCAGGAAGAAGACCCGGGCGACGCGGTTGAGTCGGGTGTCGCGTTCGAGCAGGACGGCGAGGGCGAAACCGAAGAGGTTCTGGAAGACGGCCACCAGCGCCGCGTAGACGACGGTGATGCGCAGTGCGCTGAACAGCGTGCCGTTGGAGGCGAGGTCGGCGAAGTTGTCGAAGCCGACCGGGTTGATCTCGCTCTTGAAGCCGGACCAGTCGGTGAAGGCGTAGACGAAGTTGAACAGGGTGGGCAGGACGAAGAAGACGAGCAGGATGGCGAACGCGGGCACGAGGAACCACATCGGATGCGTCCGGCGGTGGATGGGTCCCGTGGCGCGGCGCCCGGGGCGGGTCGAGGGCGGTCGCGGACCGAGCCGGTCCGGCGCCGGCGCGTGTACTGCCGTGGGCATCGGGTGGTGGGCTCCCTTGACTCCTGGCGTACGCAGGCGCGCGGTGGCGCCTGCGTACGCCGAGCGGTGCGCGGCCGGCTAGAAGCCGGAGACGCCTGCGGCCTTGGCCAGCTGGGCGAACTGGTCCTGGGTGGCCTTCGCGGCCTGTTCGGGGGTGGTGGTGCCGGCGATCATGTCGGCGAGGTTGAGGAACAGGTCGGGGTTGGCGACGGCCTGTGCCTGCATGGAGCCGACCGACGCCGGGAGGGCGGCGTGCACGTCACGCAGGGCCTGGGGCACCCCGGCGGGGTCGGGTACGGCGGTCTGCAGGGACACCGTGTTGCGGTCGGCGAGGAAGTTCTGGTAGCCGGGACCCATCCAGTACGCCAGCAGCTGCCGCGCCGCGGCCTCCCGCTTGGGCTCGCCGGTGGCGAAGGCGACCAGGGCGTTGGACTGGTCGGGAATGAAGGTGCCGACGTTGCCCGACGGGGAGATCGGGAAGAAGCCGATCTTCTTGTTGAGGGTCGCCGTGTCGGCCTTGGCCTGCAGTTGACCGAAGAAGGAGTTCACCTGCACGACCATGGCGGCCTTGCCGTCGAGCAGCGCGGCACCCTGGTCCTCGAACTTCGCCGTCTTGATGTCGGGGTTGAACAGCCCCTCGTCGATCAGCGCCTTGTACTTCTTGATGGCGCCGAGCACGGTCGGGTCGGTGAACTTCTCCTGTCCGGTGTTGATCCGGTCCCACAGTCCGTTCTTGGCGGCGTCGGCGAGCTGGACCTGCACCCACCACTGGGTGGCCCACCGGTCGGCGCCCATCTCGTAGAAGGGGGTGACGCCCTTGGTCTTGAGCTGGCGGGCCACGGTGACCATCTCGTCGAAGTTCTTCGGCGGGGCGGTGACGCCGTGGGCGGCGAAGACCTCCTTGTTGTAGTAGACACCCTCGACCGCCGGGCTGGTGACCAGGGCGGCGTAGCGGGTGCCGTCGAGCAGCCCGGTGATGTCGCGCAGCTGCGGCGCCATCGCCGGCAGCCACGGCGCGTCGGTGAGGGGCTGCAGGTTGCTCCTGGCGTTGATCGCGGTCAGCATGGACGCGGTGGGCTGCCAGAAGGCCAGGTCCGGCTTGTCGCCGGTGGCGACCTTGGTCTGGATGCCCTGCTCGTACGGGTCGGGGATGGTGACCACCTCGACTCTGGCCCCCGTCGCGGCCTGGAATCCCTCGATGACCTTCTTCGGTACGGTGTTGCTGTTCTGCGCGGCCCAGATGGTCAGGGAGACGCCGTCGAGCCGGCCGGTGGGGGCAGGCCAGGAGACGGTGGTGTCGGTGGGGCCTTCGGCGCTGGGGTCGCTACAGGCGGCGAGGCCGAGTGTGAGCGCCGCCGCGACGGCGACGGTGCGGGTCCATCGCTTCATCGTGCTGAACCTTCTTCCGTAATGGGGGACGAGCTGCCGGGAGCCGGGGCTGGTCAGGGGGTGGGTGCCTCGGTGGTGATGCGGAAGATCCGCGCGGTGAACGGCTCCGGGTGGGTGGGTGTCACGGTGAGCGTTCCGGTGGCGGACGCCCAGGCGCAGGTCCAGGGGGACAGGTGACGCGGGTGCAGCAGCTCGACGGTGACCTGCTGGCCGGTCAGGTGCGGCAGGCGCAGCGTGGCCGACCGGTCGGCGTCGGCGCGCCGCCACACCCCCAGGTAGGTGACGTTCCGGCGGCGCAGCGCGAGGCTGAGCCACGGGTCGCTCCAGGCGGGCAGGCCGAGCGGCCACAGCGGCACCGTGTCCGCCAGGTCGGCGCGGATGCCCCGGTACGCCTCGACGGCGTCGCGCACCGCCCGCAACTGGTCGGGCCGCATGGCGTCCAGCCGGCCGGAGAGGTAGAGGCGGCCGAGCAGACCGGTGCACAGGGTGAAGGCGAGCTGCTCGTCGGGCATGTCCGGCTGGGGGTACGCCCAGTTGGCGGACTGTTCCGGTAGGACGGACATCGGCGCCGCGACGGCGATCGGCGGGTAGTGCCGGTAGTCCTGCTGGTCGCTGGTCGACTGGAGTTGCATCCGGGACAGCAGGGCGTAGTCCATGCGCATGCCGCCGGAGGCGCAGTTCTCCAGGATCAGGTCGGGGTGGCGGTGGTGCAGCCGGTCCAACCAGGCCAGGTGCGCGCGGTTGTGGGCCAGCAGTCCGCCGCCGACGCTGTCGGCGTCCAGGTCGGTGCCGGCGCCGGGGTCGATGTTGTAGTCGAGTTTGAGATAGCCGACGCCGAGCTGCTCGACCAGCCGGTCGACGACCTCGTCGAGATGGGCGACCGCGGCGGGGTGGCGCAGGTCCAGGTGGTAGCGGTCGTGTTCGACCAGCCGGACGCCGCCGCGTTGCAGGAACGCCTCCGGGGGGAGCTTGTCCGCCATCGGGCTGCGTACCCCGATCACCTCGGGTTCGAGCCAGAGGCCCGGGACCATGTCGCGGTCCCGGATGCGGGTCAGCACCTCCTGGATGCCACGGGGGAAGCGGGTCTGCGACGGCTGCCACTCGCCGACGCTGTCCCACCAGTTGAGGTCGTTGTCGTACCAGCCGGCGTCGACGCAGAAGACCTCGGCCCCGGCGTCGGCGGCCGCGTCGACCAGCGGCAGCAGCTTCGCCGTGGTGGGGTCCCCCATCAGCGTGTTCATGTAGTCGTTGAAGACCACGGGCAGCGTCGACCGGTCGCGGTGCGGGCGCACCAGGGTCCGCCGGTGGCCGGTGAGGGCGGCGACCGCACCGTCCAGACCGGCGGATGAGACGGCGACCGACACCGGCACGGTGGTGAAGGACTGGCCGGGTAGCAGTGGCTGCTGCCACTGGTGGTCGATGTCGGTCGGGCCGAGCAGCGCGACGTACGCCCCGTCGAGCCGTTCGCCGACCTCCCACCGCCAGGGCCCGTTGTGCTCGATCTGCCACAGCCAGGCGTGTCCGCTGTCCCGGTCGACGATGCCGCCGGTGGGCAGGTGGGCGCCGGTGGACCAGGTCCCGGTGCTGACCACGGCGAGCCGGCCGCGACCGTCCTGGCCGTGCATCGCCAGGTTGAGGTCGGCGGTGACGGTGTCGCGCAGCGGGTGGCGGGTCCAGCGGCCCTCGCCGAGCCACTCGCTGTCGCCGCGGACCAGGTCGATGTTCTCCATCGGGTGACCGAGGAACCCGGCGGCGAAGGACGTGACCCCGAGCAACGGCAGCGGCTGCGTGCCGTGGTTGGTCACGGTGGTACGCACCTGCACGGCGCTGGTGCCGTCGGCCGAGCGGAACACGGTCCGGGCCAGCAGGCCGGTCTGTTCGTCGCGCAGGTCGACGCGGAGTTCGTGCCACTGTCCGTCGCGCCGCTGCTGGCTGCCGGCGTAGACCATGCGCCGGCCGAGCGTGGTCTCGGAGAAGCGTTGCGAGACCCGGGCCCGGCCCGCGCCGGCGATCAGCAGCTCCACCATCGGCTGGGTCGCCCGGGTGTGGTGTCGCCGGTCGCCGTCGGACAGGGCCCGGACGGCGACGGGGCCGTCGCCGGAGATGTCGATGGTCAACTGCAACGCCCGGTGTCCCCACATCAGACTGGTGTCGCGCCAGCTCACTGCTGCTCCTGTCGTTGGTCGAACTCGTGACCGCGTGCCGGGCGGTCGGGGCCGGCTCCGGTGACGGCCTCTGCGGTTGCCGTCGGTGCCGGTGGTGTGGTGGGCGGCTCGGCAAGTGCGGCCTCACGTCTGGCGTGAGGACGAGTGTGACCGGTCACATGATGCACCGGAAGTGGTCGTTACCATTCTGTTACCGGCAGGTGTCCTACCGCCCGCGCGGCGGTGCGGTCGACTCACGGATCACCAGGCGGGGCGCCTCCGGCGTCACCGCGGGCGGGACGACACCGGTCAGCTCGGTGGCGAGCGCCGCCAGGCAGGCCCGGCCCAGACCCGCGAAATCCATCCGCACCGTCGTCAACGCCGGCGTCCAGTAGGCCACCCCGGGAAGGTCGTCGAAGCCGACGATGCTCACGTCCCCCGGCACGTCCCGACCCGCCTCGTACAGCGCCCGGCGAACGGCGAGCGCGGTGTCGTCGTTGCCGCACAGGATCGCCGTGACGCCCTCGTCCGCTGCCAGTCGCCGGCCGGCCAGGTACGCCGACCGGGGATCCCAGTCGGCCGACAGGATTGCCGGTACCCGGACACCTGCCTCCTCCAGCGCGCCACGCCATCCCGCCTGGCGCGCGCTCGCGACCGTCTCGGAGGGGATGGCCACGTGGTGGACCGTACGGTGCCCCAACGACAGCAGGTGCCGCGTGGCGTCGGCCGCGGCCTCCCGCTCGTCCAGGAAGATCATGGTGCGCTCGCTGCCCGGCACCCCACCGGCCTCCGTCGCCGCGACCGCCGGCACGTCCGGCGGCAACGCCCGTAGGACGTTGGCACCGGCCGGATCGAAGGCGACCACGATGACGCTGCCCGCACTGGGGTCGCTGACGTACTCGACGGCGTGGCGCACGTCGACGTCCTGGTCCGACTCCACCACCCGGACACCGACGGCCAGACCAGCCAGCCGGGCGGACTCCTCGATGCCCTGCAACGTGCTGGCGTACCCGTACAGCATGGTGTTCGCGGTCACCACGGTCACCGCGTTCGCCCGCCCCAGGCCGAGCGCCTGGGCGGCCCGGTTCGGCCGGTACTGCAACCGGTCGATGGCATCGAGCACCAGCCGGCGGGTGTCCGGGCGCACCTTGGGGGAATCGTTGAGCACCCGCGACACCGTCTGGTAGGAAACCCCCGCCGCGGCCGCCACGTCACGGATACTCGGAACGGCATCCCGCCGCTGCCGGGCCGGCCTGCCGGAAGACGGTCGCATCACGACACCAGCATGATCGGTCACCCTGCGCCGGGTCAAAGACAACCGACATTCCCGCCCTTTCCGCCACGCGCGCCGCGCCCGACCAAGGAGCTGCCACCGTGACCGCCGACCACCCGCGCCGATCAGCTCTGGACGACCTGCGGGCCAAGCGGGACATCCGGCCCGCCCTGCGGTACTTCGACTCCCTCGCGCCGGTGACCGTGCGCGAGATGCTGGGCCGGTGGCGCGGGATCGGGCTGGCGACCCGCCACCCGATGGACGGGCTGCTGGAGCGCTCCGGCTGGTACGGCAAACGGTTCGAGACCTCCGAGGCCGCTCACCCGCTGCTGTTCGGCACGGCCGGCGGGAATGTGGTGAGCCTCGACCCCGCGTTGATCCCGCTGGGTTCGCTGCTGCGCTTCCCGCGACTGGCCCACCTGCCCGTCGCGGCGCAGGCGTTCCGGCTGGTACGGCCGCTGCTGACCACGACGAGACCGACAGCTCGGCTGCGGATGACCGAGTACCGCGGCGTGGTGACCGCCACCATGTGCTACGACACGCTCCCCGTCCACGACGTCTTCCGGAGGATCGACGACGACACCGTCCTGGGCGCGATGGACACGCGCGGCTCCCCCCACCCGTTCATGTTCGTCCTCACCCGTGACGAGGCGCGGTGAGGGGCACCGGCAGCAGCCGGGACGGCGTCAGTGGCCCTGGTAGAGGGTGTCGACGTCGGCGGCGTACCGCTCGATGACGACGTCGCGCTTGATCTTGAGAGTGGGGGTGAGTTCCCCGGCTTCCTCGGTGAAGTCCTCGGGCAGGATGCGGAACGTCTTGATCTGCTCCGCGTGGGACACCGTCTCGTTGGCCCGGTCGATCGCGACCTGCACCGCCTGGCGCAGCTGCGGATCGTCCCGCACCTGCGCCACCGAGACGTCCGGGCGGCGGCGCGCGGCACGCCAGCGGCGAAATGCCTGCGGGTCGATGGTGACCAGCGCGGCCGGGTAGGGCCGACCGTCCCCCACGACCAGGCACTGGCTGACCAGCGGATGGGCCCGCACGGCCTCCTCCAGCGGGCCGGGTACGAGATTCTGGCCCGCCGCGGTGACGATGATCTCCTTCTTGCGGCCGGTGATGCGCAGCCAGCCGTCGTCCCAGCTGCCCAGGTCGCCGGTGTGGAGCCAGCCGTCGGCGGTGAACGTCGCCCGGGTGGCGTCCGGGTTGTTCCAGTAGCCGGGGAAGACGACGTCGCCCCGGGCGAGGATCTCCCCGTCGTCGGCGATGCGCAGCTGCACGCCGGGCAGGGGTCGGCCCACGGTGCCGATCCGTTGGACCGACGGCGTGTTCACCGTCAGCGCCGGTGACGTCTCCGTCAGGCCGTACCCCTCCAACACGGTGACCCCGGCACCCCGGAAGAAGTGCCCCAGCCGCTCGCCGAGCGGCGCGCCGCCGACGATGGCCGTCCGGCACCGTCCGCCCAACGCCGCCCGGATCTTCCGGTACGCCAGCAGATCGCACACGGCGTGGGCCAGCCGCAGCGGCAGGCCGGGGCCCCGGACGGTGTCACGGGCGCGGCTGTGGGACACCGCCACCCGGGCGGCCAGCGTGAACAACCAACCCCGGTGCGCGTCGGCCGCCTTGTCGCGCGCCCGGTTGTACATCTTCTCGAAGACCCGGGGCACCGCGAGGATGAACGTCGGGCGGTGGGTGCGCAGCTGGTCGAGGACGCCGGTGACGTCGGCGCTGTGCAGCAAGGTGGCGCGGGTCTGCACCATGCCCACCTGGATCAGCCGGGCGAACGCGTGCGCGAGCGGCAGGAACAGCACCGTCGACGCCCCCGGGTGCAGGATCGGCGACAGCACGTCGACGGCGGCGGTGACGTCGCAGTGGATGTTGCGGTGGGTCAGCACGCATCCCTTGGGTCGGCCCGTCGTGCCGCTGGTGTAGACGATCGTCGCCATGTCGCCGCCGGTCACCCGGGCGCGGCGGGCCGCCACCCGCGCGTCGTCCACCGTCCGGCCCTGCCCGGCGAGGGCGATCAGGTCGCCGGCGTCGATCTGCCAGACCTCCCGCAGCGCCGGCAGGTCCGGCCGCAGGCCGGCGAGCATCTCGGCGTGGCCGGGCTGCTCGACCACGCAGCCCGTCGCGCCGCAGTCCGCCAGGATCCAGCCGACCTGCTCCGCACTGGCGGTGTCGTAGATCGGCACGGTCACCGCGCCGATCGCCCACAGCGCATAGTCGACCAGGGTCCACTCGTAGCGGGTCCGGCTGAGCAGGGCGACCCGGTCACCGTGTGCCACCCCCGCGGCGAGAAAGCCCCGGGCCAGGACCAGCACGTCGTCCCGGAACTGCTCGCACGTCACCGGCAGCGCGGTGCCCTGGACCGGCCGCCGGGCGGGCCAGGCCCGGGACACCGGCGCCGGGCGGATGAACTGCACCGCGCCGGGATCCTCCCGTGCGTTGATCCACACCTGTTCGGCCAGGCCCGGTGTCCCGGCACCGACGGGCGTGCTCGCCGCCGCCACGTCCTGCATGGTCATCCCCCTCGCCGCCCCGGGCGCAGGCCGGACCGCCCTACGGGTCTGCCACCATCGTGGCGACCCGGTCGCCACGATGGCCGCAAAATGGCGAAAGTGCTCCTGAAGCGGGCCGACAACGGGTAGCGACCGGACGCCCACCCGGCCGGTGGGCCGGCCGGGTGCGGGTGCGGGTCGGGCTCAGCGCAGCGTCCGGAAGAACGCGCGCAGGTCGTCGACGAAGAGGCCGGGCTGTTCCATGGCGAAGAAGTGCCCGCCCCGGTCGTACTCGGTCCAGTGCACGACGTGGTGGTCTCGTTCGGCGAGGCGACGGACGGTGAAGTCGCGGGCCGTCGCGACCAGGACGCCGGTGGGTACGCCCCGACCGGCCGCCTCCCGTCCGTCCGCCGCGTCGCCCCAGGAGGCGGCGGTGATGTCCTCGTAGTAGACCTGGGCGGCGGAGCCGCCCGTGCCGGTCAGCCAGTAGAGGGTGACGTTGGTGAGCAGGCGGTCGACGGCGTCGTCGGGCAGCCCGTCTGCGGCATGGTCGGTGAGCCGCTGGAAGTGCTCCACGATCCAGGCGAGCTGGGCGACCGGCGAATCGTGCAGCCCGTACGCCAGGGTGTGCGGGGACTTCGCCTGGATCTGCAGGTATCCGTCGTTGTAGTGGGCCATGCTCTCCAGCCGAGACTGCTCGACCTCGGTGAGCCCGTCCAGTTCCCCCTCGGCGCCGGTGGGGAAGGTGAACAGCGCGTTGACGTGCACGCCGATGACCCGGTCCGGGGCCAGCCGGCCGAGCGCCGGGGCGACCCAGGATCCGGTGTCGCCGCCCTGCACCCCGTAACGGTCGTACCCGAGCCGGGCCATCAGCTGCCCGAGCGCCCCGGCCATCCGCTGGGTGCCCCAGCCGGGTCCGGCCAGGGGGGCGGAGAACCCGAACCCGGGCAGCGACGGCACCACCAGGTGGAACGCGTCGTCGGGGTCGCCGCCGTGGGCCCGCGGGTCGGTCAGCGGGCCGAGGGTGTCGAGGAACTCGACGAACGAGCCCGGCCAGCCGTGCAGCAGCAGCAATGGCGTCGCGTCCGGCTCGGGTGAGCGGACGTGCAGGAAGTGCAGGCGTTGGCCGTCGATGTCGGTGACGTACTGCGAAAGGTCGTTGAGCGCGGCCTCGTGCTTGCGCCAGTCGTACCCGGTCCGCCAGTAACCGGCCAGCTCCCTCAGGTAGGGCACGGGGACGCCGCGCTGCCAGCCGACGTCGGGCAACTCGGGCCAGCGGGTGGCGGCCAGCCGCGCCGCCAGGTCGTCCAGGTCGGCCTGCGGGATCGCGATACGGAAGGGGCGGATGTCGTGGGATGTGGTCGTCACGGCAAGCGACGTTAGGAGCCGGTCAGGTCAGGATCGGTCCCAACCGGCTGGCATCCTCACCGTCATGGTGAGGTCCTCGGCACGGCTGCTCCAGCTGCTGTCCCTGTTGCAGTCCCACCGGCACCGCTCCGGCGCGGAACTGGCCGACCGGCTCGGCGTCACCGTGCGCACGGTGCGCCGGGACGTCGAGCGGCTCCGGCAGCTCGGCTACCCGGTGCAGGCCAGCCCGGGCCACACCGGCTACCGGCTCGGCGCCGGCGCGGTCCTGCCGCCGCTGCTGCTCGACGACGACGAGGCGGTCGCGATGGCGATCGGATTGCGGACCGCCGCCGCCAGCGGGGTGACCGGCATCG
The DNA here is from genome assembly GCF_004348325.1 of Micromonospora sp. KC213. Lineage (GTDB taxonomy): Bacteria > Actinomycetota > Actinomycetes > Mycobacteriales > Micromonosporaceae > Micromonospora. The sequence goes on from NZ_SMKF01000032.1 coordinate 36,917, forward strand.
ACGAGACCGCCGCGGCGGCGCTGTCCAAGCTGGAGGGCGTCCTGCCGGCCCGGCTGCGCCAGCGGGTGACGGTGGTGCAGCACGCGACCGTCCGCGCCGGGCATCCGGGACCGACCGTCGGGCCGGACGTCCTGGCCACCATCTCCGCCGCCTGCTACCGGCGGGAGCGGCTGCGGTTCGACTACACCGACCACCACGGTGGCCGGTCGATGCGGCTGGTCGAGCCGCACACCCTGGTCAGCTTCGCGCGCCACTGGTACCTGTTGGCCTGGGACACCGCCCGCGACGACTGGCGGTGTTTCCGAGTCGACCGGCTGCGTCCCTGGACCCCGACCGGCCCCCGGTTCGTCCGCCGGGAACCACCCGGCGGGGACGCGGTGGCGTACCTGACGCGGCAGCTGTCCGTCGGGCCCTGGCCGGTACGAACGAGCGTGACCATGCACGAGCCGGCCGCCGTGGTGGCCGAGCGGGTCTGGCCCGGGATGGGCACGGTGGAGGCGGTGGACGCCGCCCGTTGCCTGCTGCACCTCGGCGCCGAGACGGCCACGGACCTGGCGTGGATGGTGGCGGTGATCGGCGTCGACTTCACTGTCACCGGGCCGCCCGAACTGGTCGACGCCGTACGCGCGCTCGGTGACCGGTGCCGGCGGGCGTGCCACGGCCCGAGCCGTGACGGCGAACCTGTCGGGAGGGCCGGTTAGTGTGCTGTGCATGAGCAGTCCTGCCGATGTCGCACCCGAGCTTCTCGACCGGCTGCGGCTGGTCTGCCTGCGGCTGCCGGAGACGTACGAGGAGCCGGCCTGGGTGGGGGTCCGGTGGCGCATCCGCAAGCGGACCTTCGCCCACGTGCTCACCGTCGACGCCGACCACCAGGCTGCCCGGCACCGGGCAGCCCCGCCCGACCAACCGGTCGCCGTTCTGATCCTGCGGGCGCCGGTGGTCGAGGCGCACGCCCTGGTCGCCGGCGGCCCACCGTTCTACCGGCCCGGCTGGGGCGACGACGTGCTGGGCATGGTCCTCGACGAGGACACCGACTGGGGCGAGGTCGCGGAGCTGCTGACCGAGAGCTACTGCCTCCTGGCGCCGAGAAAGCTGACCGACCGGGTGGCGCCGGTGGCAGACCGCGCGGGCTCATGACACTGACCGTCGGCCAGGTGCTCGGGTTCGCCGCCGTGATGGCGGTGGGCGCGCTCTCCCCCGGGCCGGACTTCGCCATCGTCGTACGCCACTCGGTGTCCGGGCGGGCCCACGGGATGGCGACGGCGACCGGGATCGCGGCGGGCGTGTTCGTCTGGGCGGTCACCGCCGCGACCGGGCTGGCGGCGCTGCTGGCGGCCTCCACGGTCGCCTTCACGGTCGTCAAGGCTGCCGGCGCCGCCTACCTCGCCTGGCTCGGCGTGCGGGCGATCGTCGCCGCCAGCCGCGACGCCGGCTCGCTGCGGGTGGCCGGTGGGCGAGGCGACCTGTCGCTGCTCGCGGCGTTCCGCCAGGGGCTGCTCTGCAACGTGTTCAACCCGAAGGCGGCGGTCTTCTTCGTCGCGTTGATGCCGCAGTTCCTGCACGCCGACGCCGCACCGGCCGCCGCGGTGCTGCTGGCGTTGGTCGCCGCGACGGTGGCCCTGCTGTGGTTCTTCACCGTGGCCAACCTGGTGGCGGCGATGCGGCGGCTGCTCGACCGGCCACCGGTACGCCGGGCGATCGACGCGGTCACCGGTGTCGCGCTCATCGGGCTCGGCATCCGGCTCGTCGCGACCCGCAACTGACCGCGCTGTCGGGACGACTCCGAGGTGGGCCACCGCAGGAGATGGCAACTGCGTTCGCGACGGATGGGTCGTACCCGGTGCGGGCGGGCCGGCTGCTCTAACCTGGTCAGTGCGAGGGGAGCACTCCCCACGAACCACCCCGGTCGCTCCGGCACAGCGCAGGGCGCCTCGGGTGGTCGCCCGTGAAACGGGGTGAAGGAGACCTCGAACAGGACACGGTGTTCGAGGAGGAGTCGTGCCTGATCAGTCCTATGCCGCCGCCGGCCTGGAGTCGCTGGGTACACCATCGCTCTGGGCGGTGACGATCGCCGGTGTGATCGCCCTGCTGGTGTTCGACTTCGTGATCACCCGCCGCCCGCACGAGGTGTCGCTGAAGGAGGCGCTGGGCTGGTCGGCCTTCTACATCGCGCTGCCGCTGGCCTTCGGCGCCTGGATCTGGTCCGAGTTCGGCTCGGACCGAGGCTTCGACTACCTCACCGGCTACCTGGTCGAGAAGTCGCTGTCGGTTGACAACCTTTTCGTCTTCATGCTGCTGCTGGCCGCCTTCGCGGTGCCGAGCCCACTCGCCCAGCGGGTGCTGCTGTTCGGCATCACCGGCGCGCTGGTGCTGCGGGGAGTCCTCATCGCCCTGGGCCACGCGGCGTTGCAGATCCTCGACTTCACATTCCTCATCTTCGCGCTGATCCTGCTGTTCACCGCGGCCAAGCTGCTGCGCGACGCGCTCTGCGGGCACGACCAGGAGGTCGACATCGATCGGATGCGCTCGGTACGCCTGCTGCGTCGCATCATGCCGGTGGCCAACAGATACCACGGCACGAAGATGACCGTACGGGTCGACGGGCGGCGCACGCTCACCCCGCTGGCGCTGGTGGTGGTCGCGGTCCTCGCCACCGACATGGTCTTCGCCATCGACTCGGTACCGGCCGTGTACGGCATCACCGCGGATCCGTACCTCGTCTTCGCCACCAACGCCTTCGCGCTGCTCGGCCTGCGCGCCCTCTACTTCGTGCTGCACGCGGCGCTCAGTCGACTGGTCCACCTCACCTACGGCCTGGCCGTCATCCTGGCCTTCATCGGCGTCAAGCTCGCCCTGCACTGGGCGCACGGCATCTGGTCCGGCGTCCCGGAGATCCCCACCGAGCTCTCCCTCCTGGTCATCATCGCGGTCCTGACCATCGTCACCGTCACCAGCCTGCGCGCGACCCGCAGCGCGGTGCCGGACCACAAGGACGTGATCCCCAAACGGCGGTGATCACCGTCTGTCGCCGGCGTCACGCCACGCCATGAGGGCAGGTGAGGTCGATGCGCCAGTCATTGCTGCGCATCAGACAGCCGCTGCCCGGCGGGTACTCGAAGTTGCAGGGACCGAGGAGAGTGAAGCCAAGGCGGTGGCAGAGGGCGTTGGAGGAGACGTTCTCGACCGAGGGAAAGGCGTGCAGGCTGTGGGGGGCATCGTGCTGGCGGGCGGCCTCGCGGACGACGGCGAGCAGGGCGGCGCCGGCCGCGGTGGCAATGCCTCGACCGTGGAAGGGCGGCAGGACGTTCCAGCCGCTCTCGTAGATCTGCCTGCCTCGCCAGTCACGCTGGTGGTAGCCGATGCTGCCGACCATCTCGTCACCACGTAGAACGGCGAACATGCAACCGCGGCCAGTCGCCGGCATGGCAAGGTATCGGCGATGCCGGGCGAGCAGCTTCTCCTCCGGCTCCGGACCACCGACGTATCGACGCATCTGCGCAGAGTTGATCCGACGCAGGAGGCCGAGCGCGGATTCCGACCAAGGCTCCAGACGAACGTCCATGCCGCACAGCCTGGCAGGCTTCGGGATGTTCGAGCACCTCAATTCGACCAGGTGGCGCTTCCTTGTTCGTCCGAACCGCTGCGCGTGCGTGGCGGACGAACCAGGCAGGACCGTTCGCGCCGAGGAGGCCCCGATGTTCACCCGTCCCGTTGTCGCTGTCACGTTCACCCTGACGGCAGCGCTGCTCGCCGGCTGCGGTGCCGAGCCGGTCGCACCGATCACCGGCCAGCCCGCCACCGGGCCGACCGCGTCGCCCACCATCGCCCCGACGACCGTCGCGAGCACGTCCGCGCCACCCACCACCCGTAGCGCCAC
>NZ_SMKF01000330.1 GCF_004348325.1 Micromonospora sp. KC213
GAAGGCGGCATACGAGATTCATGAGCGTCTCGTGGGCTCGGAGATGTGGATAAGAGACAGGTCGGGGCGGGGACGGCCGGCTGCTGGCCGTACACCCGGGCGGTCGGCGCGGGAGTCACGTCCGGCAGCCCGCCACCGGAGCGGTAGGTGGTCGGACCGGGGTTGCGCGGCAGCGGAACGGCCGGGTGGCCGGTGGTCTCCTCGACGCGCCGGCGGTCTCGGCGATTGATCCGGACCAGCAAGGCGATCAGCCCGACACCGACGACGACCAGGGCGACACCGAACCACATGATCATGGATCCTCCGGAGGAACTCGACGGCAGCGGCGGTGGCCGGGCCGATACTCGGGGCGGCGAGCGAGGACGGCCGGGGTCGGCACGTCCGTGGCGGCGACCGGGATGCTGGTCGCACTCGGGGTGTCGGTCACGGTGGACACAAGGCACGCAGCAGGCGACGCGGCAGCACGCCCACCGACCCGGGAGCTGTCCGCGCCCCGGCGGGCGAACCGTCCTGTCGCCGTCGTCACCTCGCCGGCCACCTCCAGCCGGCCCGCCACCGCGCCTGCGACGAACGCGACCCGGACCTTGCGGCTCTTCCCTCTGCACAACGTCGGATCCGCCGGCGAGGTACGGGCGATCACCACGCCACCCCCGCCGCCGGGCGCGCACCCGTCGGTACGCTTGCGTACCTCCATCGAAACGCCGCCCGGAGAGCCGCTGGCGGTGAAGCCCTCCGCCCCCGCACCGTGCCCCTGTCCCCGGCGGCGTACGCGGGAGCCGCGCCGACGACCAGCAGGCCGCCCCGCAGTGCGCCCGCCACCAGGCGTGCCCCGTGCATCTGTCCACCTCACCGTCTGGCCACGGGTTCCTCACCGTCTCCCCGCGGGTCCGGCGGTCAGGTTACTACCGGGTCAGGGGGCACCCCGGTCATTGAACGCTCCACATGTGTGCCGCATTACCCTGCCGGCTTACCCCGGTGGACCTGGGCTGAAGCGCTCGCCGAGGTCGGACCCGGGCCGAGGGCCGACCCCGGTGCCAGTCGGACCGGCCTCAGAACCGGTCGGACCGTTTCGGCTCGGCTTGATCGACTCGGTTTGCCGGACATGGGCCCGTTGCCCGGTGATGGACACCCCCATAGGCCGCATCTCGCGTGGCTCTACCGCGCTGACCGGTGGCGGTGGTCGCCGGCCGGGCCGGCGGCACCACGCCCGGCGCGGCGACCGGCGGCGGCGAGGGCCTCCCGGCACAGCCGGTCGGCGGTCCGCGTGGTCTCCGGCAGCCGGTGGCGCGGGGTCAGGGCCAGCACCAGGTCGACGGCCTCGTCCAGCCCTGTCCGGTGCCCGACGCTGACGAAGACCGGCTTCACGCCGTCCCGGGTACGCAGCACCCGCCCAACCGTCTCGCCCCCGTCGACCAGCGGCGCGCTCGCCCCACGCTCCCACGCCGGCCCGGTCCACTCACCGACCAACGGGGTCTTGCCCACCCCGATCGCCGGCAGCCCGGTGACCACACCGATGTGGCAGGCCAGCCCGAACCGGCGCGGATGAGCCAGCCCGTGGCCGTCGCAGACCAGCAGGTCCGGGCGGATCCGGAGCGCATCCAACGCGGCCAGCAACGCCGGCAGTTCCCGGAAGGCGAACAAGCCCGGCACGTACCCGAAGGAGGGCACGCCGACGTGGACCGCGCGGTCCACCACCGCCAGCGTCGCCGCGTCGAGCACGGTCACCGCCGCCGCGAGTAGGTCGCCGCTCTCGGCGTACGCGACATCCAGGCCGGCCACCGTCGCCGGCCGACTCGGGCCGGGCCCGACCAGATCCACCAGTGGACGCAGCCGCTCCTGTACGGCCAGCGCCGCCTCCACCGTCCGCGGCCACCCC
>NZ_SMKF01000331.1 GCF_004348325.1 Micromonospora sp. KC213
AGGGTCTGGCGGCGGAGCCAGAGGACGCCGAGTGGGGGGACGCGCAGCGGGGCCGAGGCGGGCATGCCGTGCCACGGGACACCCTGGGCGTGCACCGTGCCGAGGTTGCCCACCCCGGATCCGCCGTAGAGATGCGCGTCGGTGTTGATCACCTCGGTCCAGGTGCCGGCCGCCGGCAGCCCGACCCGGTAGTCCTCCAGGGGCAGGGCGGAGAAGTTCGCCACGCACACCAGGGTGCTGCCGTCCGGGGCGATCCGGACGAACGAGACGGTGTTGTTGGCGACGTCGTCGCCGGCGATCCAGCGGAACCCGGCCGGCTCGGTGTCCTGCGCCCAGAGCGCGGGAGTGGCCCGGTACGCGGCGTTGAGGTCGGCGACGAGTCGCCGCACCCCGGCCCGGGCCGGGTCGTGCAGCAGGTACCAGTCGAGACCGCGTTCCTCGCTCCACTCCTGGTCGTCGGCGAGCTCGCAGCCCATGAAGAGCAGCTGCTTGCCCGGGTGCGCCCACATGTACGCCAGCAACGCCCGTACGTTGGCCAGTCGCTGCCAGGTGTCCCCGGGCATCTTCGCGCTCAGCGACCCCTTGCCGTGCACGACCTCGTCGTGGCTGATCGGCAGCACGTAGTTCTCGCTGAAGGCGTACGCCAGGGAGAAGGTGAGCTGGTGGTGGTGGTGCTGCCGGTAGATCGGGTCCTTCGAGGTGTAGAGCAGGGTGTCGTGCATCCAGCCCATGTTCCACTTGAAGCCGAAGCCGAGCCCGCCGTCGGCGGTGGATCGGGTGACCCCGGGCCAGGCGGTGGACTCCTCGGCGATCATCACCACCCCGGCGTGGTGCTTGTAGACGGTGGCGTTGACCTCCTGCATGAAGGCGATCGCCTCCAGGTTCTCCCGCCCGCCGTGCACGTTGGGCAGCCACTGCCCCTCGCTTCGGGAGTAGTCCAGGTAGAGCATCGAGGCGACGGCGTCCACCCGCAGCCCGTCGACGTGGAACTGCTCGCACCAGTAGAGCGCGTTGGCGACCAGGAAGTTGCGCACCTCGCGGCGGCCGAAGTCGAACACGTACGTACCCCAGTCGGGGTGCTCGCCGCGGCGCGGGTCGGGGTGCTCGTACAGCGCGGTGCCGTCGAAGCGCGCCAGCGCCCACTCGTCCTTGGGGAAGTGCGCCGGCACCCAGTCGAGGATCACCCCGACGCCGGCGCGGTGCAGGGTGTCGACGAGGTGGCGGAAGTCGTCCGGGTCGCCGAACCGGGAGGTGGGGGCGTAGTAGCCGGTGACCTGGTAGCCCCACGAGCCGCCGAACGGGTGCTCCATCACCGGCAGGAGCTCCACGTGGGTGAAGCCCATCTCGGTGACGTACGCGGTGAGCTGCTCGGCCAGCTCCCGATAGCCCAGGCCGGGCCGCCACGAGCCGAGGTGCACCTCGTAGACGCTCATCGGCTCCTGGTGCGGCTGCCGGGTCGCCCGCCGCGCCAGCCAGCCGGCGTCGCCCCACTCGTACGTCGAGCGGTGCACCACCGACGCGGTGGCCGGCGGCACCTCCGCGTACGCCGCGAGCGGGTCGGCCTTGTCCCGCCAGTGCCCGTCCGCGCCGAGGATCCGGTACTTGTACCGCGCGCCGGGTGCCACGTCGGGCACGAAGATCTCCCAGACCCCGCTGGCACCCAGGGAGCGCATCGGCCAGCCGTCGTCCGGGCCCCATCCGGTGAAGTCGCCGACCACCCGCACGCCGCGCGCGTTGGGCGCCCACACCGTGAAGGCCACACCCCCGTCGAGGACCCGGGCGCCGAGCGCCTCCCAGAGTCGCTCGTGCCGCCCCTCGCCGATCAGGTGCAGGTCCAGGTCGCCGAGGGTGGGTGGGTGACGGTAGGGGCTG
>NZ_SMKF01000332.1 GCF_004348325.1 Micromonospora sp. KC213
CCCCCGCACCCCGGGGCGCCGCCGTCCCGCCGGACGACCCGGCCAGCGGCTCGGCGAAGTTCGGCGCGTACCGCACCGAGCTGGCGGACCTGCGGCAGGCCCGTGAGCCGTTCGCCGGACGCATCCCGGACTGGCAGCAGACCGCCGAGGCGTCGGTGATGGACACCGCCGACGACATCGCGTACGCCATCCACGACGTGGAGGACTTCTACCGGGTGGGGGTGCTCCAGCAGGGGGCGGTGGCCGCCGAGCTGATGGCCTGGCAGCGCGAGGGCGGGCACCTGCGGGCGGTCACCGACGCGGCGCTGGCCGGCGCGGCCCGGCGTCCGGGCTCGGCGATCGAGCGGCTGCGCCGGCAGCTGCACCGCAAGGACTCGTGGGTCGCCGACGACGAGGCGTTCGCCGCCGCCGTCGAGCACGTCCGCCAGGAACTGGTCGAGGGCCTGCTCGCGATGCCCTTCGACGGCTCCATCGAGGCCGAGCAGTACGTGGCCCGCTTCTCCGCCCGCTGGACCACCCGGTTCGTCGACGCGATCACCGTCGTCGCCGAGCCGGACGTCCGTTCCGGTCACGTGCTGCTGGCCCCGGCGCAGTGGCACGAGGTGCAGGTGCTCAAGTTCGTCCACCACCGGTTCGTGCTGGCCCGCCCCGACCTGGCCCTGCACCAGCGCGGGCAGGCCCGGCTGCTGGGCACCCTGGTCGAGGCGCTCTGGGAGTGGCTGCTCGACCCGGAGGAGGAGTCGCGGCTGCCGCGCCGGTTGCACGACCTGGTGGAGCTGGCCGAGGCGGAGCTGCATCCGCGTACCCCGGACCGGATCGGCCGGGCCCGGGGTCGGGCGATCGTCGACTTCGTCGCCCAGCTCACCGACGGGCAGGCGGTGGCCATGCTGGACGCGCTCTCCGGACGATCCGGCGCCCTCTGGACCGACGCGTTCGTGCTCTGACGGCCCGCCGGTGTCGTCCGCTTGCCGGTGGCCGCCGTTGCCGAGCGCCACCGCAGGCACCTCAGGCGACCGCCTGCCACCAGCCGTCCACCGGCGGCGGGTCGTCGACCACCACCCGCTCCCCGGGCCGGGGTACGGCGATCCGCACGTCCCGGGCCTTCGCCTCGGCCCACAGCCGGTCCACCGGCTCGGCCCAGTCGTGCAGGGCGAGGTTGAACGTCGCCCAGTGCACCGGGAGGAGCAGTTCGCCGCGCAGGTCGAGGTGGGCGGCGACGGCCTCCTCCGGGAACATGTGGATGCCCGCCCACGCCCGGTCGTACGCGCCGATCTGCATCAGCGTGACGTCGAACGGCCCGTGCTCCGCGCCGATCTCGGCGTACCCGTCGAAGTAGCCGGAGTCGCCGGTGTAGAAGACCCGCCGGTGCGCGCCGGCGATGACCCAGGAACTCCAGAGCGTCCCGTCGCGGCGCAGGCCCCGGCCGGAGAAGTGCTGGGCGGCGGTGGCGGTGATCTCCAATCCGCCGACCCGGTGGCACTGCGACCAGTCCAGTTCGACGATCCGGTCTTCGGGCACACCCCAGCGGTCCAGGTGGGCACCGACGCCGAGCGGCACCAGGAACGGCGCGGACTGCCGGCGGGTCAGTTCCCCGACGGTGGCCATGTCCAGGTGGTCGTAGTGGTCGTGGGAGATCAGGATCGCGTCGACCGGGGGTAGTTCGTCGAGGCGTACCGGGGGCTCGTGCAGCCGTCTCGGGCCGAACGAGGCCGACGGGGAGCAGCGGTCGCTCCACACCGGGTCGATCAGCACCCGGTGCCCCTCCACCTCCACCAGGGTGGAGGCGTGGCCGTACCAGACGACGCTCAGCTCACGCTCGGGCGCCACCTGCGGCACGGGGGCGGGGCGCAGCAGCGGCACCGGGG
>NZ_SMKF01000333.1 GCF_004348325.1 Micromonospora sp. KC213
GCCCTGGAACAGCGGTTCGACGCCACTCTCGGCGTCTACGCCATCGACACCGGCACCGGCCGCACCCTCGCCCACCGGCCCGACGAGCGGTTCGCGTACGCCTCGACGGTAAAGGCCCTCGCCGCCGGGGCGTTGCTCGACGTGACCTCCGACGCGGAACTGGACCGGGTGGTCCGCTACCGGCGGGCGGACCTGGTGACGTACTCGCCGATCACCGAGCAGCACGTCGATTCGGGGATGACCCTGCGGGCGGTCGCCGACGCGGCGGTGCGGTACAGCGACAACACCGCCGCCAACCTGATCTTCGCCGAGCTGGGTGGGCCGGACGGGTTCGAGCGCAGGCTGCGAGAGATCGGCGACACCGTGACCGAGCCGGCCCGGATCGAGACGGCGTTGAACGAGGCCGCGCCGGGCGACGTCCGCGACACCAGCACGCCCCGGGCCATGGCCACCAGCCTGCGGGCGTACGCGCTGGGTGACGCCCTGTCCGACGCGGACCGCGCGGTCCTGGTCGACTGGCTGCGACGCAACACCACCGGCGCGAAGCTGATCCGGGCCGGCGTGCCGGCCGACTGGCAGGTGGGCGACAAGACCGGCTCCGGAGGGTACGGCACCCGCAACGACATCGCCGTGCTCTGGCCGCCGCAGGGCGCACCGATCGTGCTGGCGGTGCTGTCCCGCCGCGACACGAAGGACGCCGGGTACGACGACGCGCTGATCGCCGAGGCGGCGAGACTGGTCGTCGGCGCGCTGCGCTGATCGCACTCGCCGTCCTGCCTGGGTTCTGTGCGGATTCGGGGTTTGTGCGGCCTGTGGCGGGCATAGCGTCAGGTGTGGTGGCTTTCGCCGCCGGGCCGTCCCCGGGACGGTCAGGGCCGAGTGATGGTGGTGCGGGGTGCGCAGATCCGATCCGACGGTGCTGGACGAGCTGGAGCGGCGCGGCCGGGGCGCCGCGCTGCCCCGGGCGCTGGGCGTGCTGAGCCTCGCCCTCGGCGTGGGCGGCCTGCTGGCCCCCCGCGCGGTGGCCCGGCTGACCGGCGTGGACGACACCCCGCGGGCGTACCCGGTCATCCGGGCCGTCGCCGGCCGGGAGTTGGGGCACGCGGCCGGGCTGCTGGCCGGGCGGCGGGCCGCCAGCTGGGCGTGGACCCGGGTGGCCGGTGACGGCATCGACCTCGCCCTGCTCGGGCGGGCCCTGGCCGACCGGCGGGGCGAGCGCCGCCGGCGGGTCGCGATCACCACCGGGGTCATCGCCGGGATCGCCGCCGTCGACCTGCTCGCCGCGCTGCGGACCGGTCGGGCGCACCGGGCGCGGGAACGACTGATCACCATGGAGGTCGGGGTCACCGTCAACCGGCCCGCGTCGCAGGCGTACCGGTTCTGGCGCGACCTGGAGAACCTGCCGCACTTCATGGCCCACCTGGAGGTGGTGCGCCCCGTCGACGAGCGGCGCTCGCGTTGGTCGGCGCGTGGCCCGGCCGGGCAGTCGGTGAGCTGGGAGGCCGAGATCGTCGAGGACCGCCCGGACGAGCTGATCGCCTGGCGGTCGCTGCCCGGTGCTGCGGTGCCGAACGCCGGCCGGGTCCGGTTCGTGCCCGCACCCGGCGACCGGGGCACCGAGGTCCGGGTGGAACTCGGGTACGCGCCGCCGGCCGGGCGGCTCGGTCGGGCCGTCGCCAAGCTCTTCGGCGAGGAGCCGGAGCAGCAGGTCCGCGACGACCTGCGCCGGTTCAAGCAGGTGCTGGAGACCGGCGAGGTGGTGCGCTCCGACGCCAGCCCGGGCGGCATCAGCCTGCGGCAGGAGTTCTTCCAGCGCCCCGCCCGGCCCTTGCC
>NZ_SMKF01000334.1 GCF_004348325.1 Micromonospora sp. KC213
GGTCTGCTGGGGCCTTCTCGGACGCCTGGGCGGGGGTGGCGGTGCCCGCGAAGACGAGCTTCACCAGGCCCATGAAGGCAAGCGCCGGGACCGCCGACAGCACCGCGCCCGAGAGGCCCGGCTTTGCTACGGCGAGCTGGGCCGACAGCGACAGGCAGGCGGCGGCGATCAGCAGCGCGAGCGGATACTTCAGACCCTTACCGGCGCGACGGCGCTTCCGGATTTCCAGCAGCGCGGCGACCGGGATCAGCTCGCTAATGACGGCGTTCGCCCACCCGAACCAATCGGGCGTGCCCTTCGGGCTGTTCGCCATCGTCCAGTCGTGAACGTGCGTGAAGGAGGCCGCGCCCGCTGCGAGGCCGACGGTCACGAGGATCAGGACAAGGACGACGCCTTCGGTCTGCTCGGCGCGGGAGGAAGTCTTCACGGGAGGGGCGTCCTTTCGAGCGGGTGAGGTTCGCGAGGCCGGCGGGCCGGGGCGGCGAGGCCCCGGCCGAGGGAGCGAGGTCAGGCGGCGCGTATCTGGGCGGTGTGCCGTACGGCGGCCTCGGTCAGTGCGCCGGTCTGGGTCAGCGGGTGGGACTCGCTGAACGCCTCGCCTTCGGCGATCAGCCGGCCGCCGGACGGGCTCCACTCGCCGCCCCAGACGCGCCCGGCGTGAATCCGCGACCGCTTGCGGGCCTTGACCACGACGACCGGGGCACCGCCGTTGTCCGGGGTGACCCAGACCGAGGGCGAAGCGTGGCAGGTCGGGGCGAGGGACCAGACGACCCCGGTCCGGGCGACCTCGGTCCCGTCGGCCGAAATCTGCGCCCAGGTGATCCGGTCGCCCGGGGTAAACGGAGCGGGGGTGAAGATGGCGGTCACGGGGTCCTCCTCGGCGGTACTTCTCGCTGACGGGATCAAGTAAATCATGCACTGAACGTTCAGTGCAACTAGAAACGCCCCTGACCCAGGAATCCAAGGTCAGGGGCGTTGAGTGGCGGTCGTCAGCGGCCCGCGAGGTGCCGCCGTTCAGCGGCCGTCGCCGTCATCGGCGGTGTGGGGTTGGTCTTCGGGTACATGAAGCTGACCCGCTTGCTCTGGTGTGCCAGGCCCGCCCAGTGGCCCAACTCGTGCGCGATCAGCCAACGTCGGGTGCCAGCCGTGTAGCGGTACCGCTTCGCCTGGGCAACGTCGACCGTGATTGTTGTGGTCGTCCATGTCACTCGTTGGCCCCCGCCGAACGACAACCGGGTCCGCGTTGGCGACGCCCACCCGACCTTGTCGCCGGGCACCGACCCGGCGAGGATCAGCACGCAATCGGTACGCGGTGGGCACGGGGCTAGCTTGAAGGTGGTCTTCCCCGTGTAGCGGTCGAGCCAGCGGGCCCCGCCCGCGACGTCCCAGTCCTTCGGGATGCCGACCGTCTCGACGTACACGGGCCGCCCGCCGGTCGCGGCGACAGCAGCTAGCGGCAGTGCGGGGGACAGGGACGCGGCCAGCGCGGCGACCAGGCCGGCGGCGGTGAGCTTGCGCATAGTCTCAGCTCCTCGGGTCATCAACCGGCCTACCGGACCTGGCAGGTTACGGTGTTCGGCTCTTCGCCGGTCGCCCAGCGGGTCACGGGCGTGAAACCCAGCTCGGCCAGCGCGGACGCGAGCCGGGCCGGGGCGAGGACGCCGGCCGCGTCGGTCGTCAGCGGTACCCGCGCCCGCCGGTCGCCGACGCTGACGAAGCTGTCGGCCGACAGTCGGCCGGCGGCGTCGACCGTGGCGGTCGCGGTGGCGAAGACGGGGGCGGGCAGCGGGACGGGGT
>NZ_SMKF01000335.1 GCF_004348325.1 Micromonospora sp. KC213
CACCCTCGTAGACCAACGCCACCGCGTCAGGCGACCGGGCCACCTGAGCCTCGAACATCTCATGCACGCACGCCTCATCAGCAAAGGCAACCGCCGTGTCATTCCACTCCTGCAGCAGAAGACGGCGTACAGCCTCTGGCACAACATCAAGCTGTTGCAGCGGGAGCGTCGGCTCATGATCAAGTGCGTGCGCGAGACTTTCCAGCGCCTGCCGCATCAGAGCGCACAGCATCGATGCCGACACGCCTTCCACCGCCTGAGCCGTGACACCCAGACTGTGGCCGTGATCCTCAACGGACATTCCGATCGGGTAGTTTGTTGCTTCTTGTCCCCCCAACCTCTCGACGCCTGACAAGGCCCTAGTTGGATCTGGCGCGGATGGTGCCTGGTGACGATAGTTCAGCAGAGCGCCAAACAATGGAGCAGGCGCCTCGACGCGGCTGCAGCGTTGCGCCTGCGCCAGCGAGGCATGCTCGTGCCGCAAAAGCTCCGCAAGAAGCAAATGTGTCTTGCGCACAGCGGCCTCGACACCTGTTTCGTCGACGCCCAAACGGAACGGCAAGGTGTTGATGAACAAGCCCATAGCCCGGTCCAGGACCGCTGTCCCTTGTGTACGGCCAAGCAGAACCGTCCCGAACACAACGTCCTGACGTCCCGAGGTGCGGGCCACCACCAGGGCCCACGCCAGATGGCAGAGGCTCGCCAGGCTCACACCCAAGCGGCGCGCTTCAGCGCGTAGTCGGGTATTCAGATCCTGAGGCAACAACTCACGCGCCTCTTCAACGCCCTCACCGGCCGCCCTTACGTCACCCAAACCAAACGGCAGGGTGGCCTCGTCGACATCGCCCAACATGGCTTGAAAGAAGCGCTGGTGCTCCTCCTGTGAGATCCCCAGGCGAGCCTCTCCGACCAGATTGCGGAACGGTTCCGGATCCGGCAAACTGTTTTTGCCACCGGACAGGATTGCCCCGATTTCCTCGTTGAGCACATCCTGAGTGGAATGGTCCCCGATCAGGTGGTGAGAAAATTCCAGCAGCAGCCAGCGCTCGTTTTGCGTGTCTTGCGCAACAACGAAACGCATGAGCGGCGCATGACCCAGGTTCATCCGGTACTGCCGGAGATCATAGCGACGCTCTAACTGCTCCAGGGCCGGGCCGGCCGCTGCGTCAAGTTCGACGAACTCCACATCGAGAGGAGCATGGCGCCATACCACCTGCACGGGTGATGAGAGCTCGTCCCACACGAAGCTTGTCCGAAGGACGTCATGACGATCAACGACATGTTGTGCCGCTTCCAAATACCGGTCCAGCAAATCTCGGCTTGCGAACGCCAACTTCGAGCCGACGATGTAGGTGTCGCCGGATTCTTTCAGTAGATGGTGGAACAACATCCCGTCCTGAAGAGGCGACAGTTCATAGATATCCTGAACGTTGGCGATCCCTCCCGGCACCTGTGCTACGACATGGTCAATCTCTGCCTGAGTCAGATCGACCAGGGGAAGCATTGAAGGTGTGATGGACGTGCTTTGCCGCGTGATCGCGTTGTCTGGTATAGCCACTCTTGAATTCTGTGTCAGCTTTACCGCCAGGTCGCACAACCGCGGGCTCTCGAACAGAGCAGCGACATCGACGGCATGCCCCATCTGACGTATTCTGCTGATGAGGCGGACGGCGAGGAGCGAGTGCCCGCCGAGGGTAAAGAAGCTGTCACGCCGCCCGATCCGCTCGACGCCCAGCAACTCGCTCCACAGGCCGGCCAGCAACGTCTCGACCTCACCCAC
>NZ_SMKF01000336.1 GCF_004348325.1 Micromonospora sp. KC213
CATCCACGCCACCGAAGCCGGCCGACACCAAGGCTGGCTACCCGACGAGATGAACCGCACCATCCACGGCGTCGAACACTGGCTGACCAGCGAATCCGGCCGAATCATCGCCTGCTCCGGCTACATGCGGGACCAGGTCACCCGGCTGTTCGACGTGCCGCCCACCCGGGTCGACGTGGTACCCAACGGGGTCGACGAGCGCGCCTGGCACGCCCGGCCCCGGGCCGTCGCCTCGGCCCGGGCCCGGTTCGCCGCGGACGGTCCGCTGGTCGGGTACGCCGGGCGACTGGTGTACGAGAAGGGCGTGCAGCACCTCGTGCACGCCGTGCCGTACCTGCGCGAGCGGCACCCGGGGCTGCGGGTGGTGATCGCCGGGGACGGGCCGTACAAGGACGAACTGGTCGACCAGGCGCGGCGGCTGCGCCTGTCCGACACCGTCCGGTTCGCCGGATTCCTCGACTCCACCCAGCTTCCGGCCGTGCTGGCCGCCACCGACGCCACCGTGATCCCCAGCCTCTACGAGCCGTTCGGCATGATCGCGCTGGAGGCCGCCGCGGCGGGCGCGCCGCTCGCCGTGGCCGACACCGGCGGACTGGCCGAGATCGTCGAGCCCGGCGTGACCGGGGTGACCTTCCCGCACAGCGACCCGGATGCCCTGGCCGGCGCGGTCGACCAGCTCGTCGGCGACGAGGTCTTCGCCCGCGGGGTGGCCCGCCGGGCCCGCCGCATGGTCAGCGAACGGTACGGCTGGGCCACCATCGCCGCCCGCACAGCCGGCAGCTATGCCGCCGCCCGCCGCGAGCACGGCTCGTTCCAGGCCCGACGGGCCGGCGCGCTGCTCGGCGGACGGTCCCGGATCCCTATTCCGGAGGGTAACCTTTTGATCACAAAGGGCGCCGCCTGCTGAGGTCGACCCAACGATCGATAGGCCCATCCCGATCCATTGGCTACCGTGGTGCGTCAGCCAACGGTGAGGAGAGCGGTGCAGCACGTAGTGATCGCCGGCCGGTACCGGCTCCTGGAGCCGGTGGGGCGGGGCGGCATGGGTCGGGTGTGGCGGGCCCTCGACGAGGTGCTGCACCGCGAGGTGGCGGTCAAGGAGGTCCTGCCACCGAACTGGCTGTCCGAACCCGAAGGTGACGAGTTGCGGCGGCGGACGCTGCGCGAGGCGCGCACCGCGGCCCGGCTCCGCCACCCCAACGTGGTCCGGGTCTACGACGTGGTCCCGGTCGACGGCGACCCGTGGATCGTGATGGAGTACGTCCCGTCCCGGACGTTGCAGGACGTCCTCAACGACGAGGGCCCCCTGGACCCGGCGCGCGCCGCCGGTGTCGGGCGGGCGTTGCTCGCCGCGCTGCGCGCCGCCCACACCGCCAACGTGCTGCACCGGGACGTGAAACCGCAGAACGTGCTGGTGACCCGGGACGGGCAGATCATGCTCACCGATTTCGGGCTGGCCACCTTCGAGGGAGAGGACGGGATACTGACCCGCCCCGGGATGGTGCTCGGTTCACCCCAGTTCGTCGCTCCGGAGCGCGCCGCCGAGGGTGTGTCCAGCGTCGAGACCGATCTGTGGTCCCTCGGCGCCACGCTGTACGCGGCCGTGGAGGGCCGCCCGCCCTACGCCCGGGGCAGCGCGGTGGCCACCCTTGCGGCGCTCGCCACCGACCCACCCGACCC
>NZ_SMKF01000337.1 GCF_004348325.1 Micromonospora sp. KC213
GTCACCAGGTGCTCGTAGCCGACGACAGCCAGCCGCAACCCACCCCCGGCCGACGAGCACACGTACCACGGCGCGCCGACCACCGGCAGCCCGGCCGTCGCCGCGGCCACCGCCGCGTCCAGGCCGTGCAGCACGTCGCTGCGCACCGTGGTCGGCGCGGCCGCCGCCGCGACCAGGCCACCACCGTCGAGGTCCACCACCGCCACCTTCGTGTACGTGGAACCGACGTCGGCGCAGACCGCGACGTTCACGCCGCCGCGGGCACGACCACCGTGCCGGTCGCCGTCACCGCCACGATCGGCTCGACCAACACCTCGGCGGCCGACTCACCCCGATCGGGACGACCCCGGCACACCACCCGCGCCACGAAATCGACGGTACGGCTGCGGACACCCACCCGGGTCACCGTCGCCGTCACCTCCAGCACGTCCCCAGCCCTCATCGGCGCCCGGAACTGCACATCCGCGTACGACGCGAACAACCCCTCGTCACCGTCGGCGCGGATACACACCTCGGTCGCCACGTCCCCGAACAACCCCAACGCGTACGCCCCGTCCACCAGGTTCCCCGCATAATGCGCATGCGAGTACGGCACATACCGGCGGTGCGTCACCGTCAACCCGAGCCGTGGATCGCTCACACCCTCACCTTCCTGGTCGTGATCAACGCGTGCACCAGATAACTGGCCACCTCACCCGGGGTGGTGCCCCGCCCGAAAATCCGATCCACACCCAGCTCATCGGCCATCGTCTCGTCGAACCGCGGCCCGCCCACGATCAGCAACGGCCGACGCCCCGCCGGCATCGCCTCCCGGAACGCCGCCGTCATCTCCCGCGTGTTGTGCACATGCGCATCACGCTGCGTCACCACCTGCGACACCAGCACCGCGTCGGCCCGTTCCCGCCGCGCCGCCTCCACCAACTCCGGCACGCTCACCTGCGCACCCAGATTGGTCACCTTCAACTCCCGGTAGTACTCCAGGCCCTTCTCCCCCGCGATGCCCTTGACATTGAGGATCGCGTCGATGCCCACCGTGTGCGCGTCCGTACCGATACACGCACCCACCACCGACAGCTTGCGCCGCAACCGCCGCTTCACCACCGCGTTGACCTCCTTGGCGCTCAGCAGCGGAAAGTCCCGCTCCACCACCTGCACCGCCGACAGGTCCACCAGATGGTTCACCCGCCCGTACACCACGAAGAAGGTGAACCCGTCACCCATCTGCCGGGCGTGCACCAACATCGCCGGATCGATGCCCATCCTGTTCGCCAACTGCACCGCCGCGCCCTCGGCCCGCTTGTCGTGCGGCACCGGCAACGTGAACGACACCTGCACCATGCCGTCACCGGTGGTGTCCCCGTACGGCCGGACGATCCGCTTGTCCGTCACGCCGACCCCTCCAGGATCTCCGTGGCCGGGTTGTAGTAGCCGGCCTCGTGCCGCGCCACCCCGTCCAGACCCTTGCCCCGGTCCGCGGGCCGCTTCATGATCCCGAAGGTGCCCTCGGCAATCGCCGTCAACAACGACTGCCCACCGATCCGCTCCAGCAGGTCCACCGCCTCAGCCAGCACCCGATGCGCACGCTGCTGGATGAACCCACCCGGCGCCGGCACGAAATCCTCGTGCAACCC
>NZ_SMKF01000338.1 GCF_004348325.1 Micromonospora sp. KC213
GGCGGGCTCACCGAGGCGGCCGAACGGCTGCGCCGGCTGATCGATGACGGGGAGCGCATCGGCGAGATCCGTGCCGACGTGGGGGTGGACCTGCGCAACGTGCTGGGGAACCTGACCCGGGAGGCCGCCAACGGGCGGTCCGACCTGGCCGAGCCGGTGGCCCAGCTCCGGGAGAAGGTCGACCGCCGGGTCGGGGAGGGCGCCATCACCCCGGCGTACGCCCGGCAGCTCGACGCGGCGATCGTCAGGCTGAACGCCAGCCAGTCCTGAACCGGCCGGCGACCATTGCGGCCCAGCGGACCCGTCGGGTCAGCGGACCGGGATCGGCGCCGGTCGGAAAGTCCGTGGGGTGCTGCCGAAGGCGAAGCGCCGGTACACCTCCTCGTAGCCGGCCGCCATCCGTTCGGTGGAGAAGTGCTCCACCACGTGCGCCACGCAGGCCGCCGGGTCGAGCCGGACCACGTCACGCAGTGCCGCCGGCAGTTCCTCCGCGCGGTCCCGGATCAGCCCGGTGCGGCCCTCGACCACCAGTTCGGGCACGGCACCACGACGCAACGCCACCACCGGTGTCCCGGTCGCCATCGCCTCCACCATCACCATGCCGAACGGCTCCTCCCACCGGATCGGCATGATCAGGCAACGGGCGTCGACCAGCAGCCGCAGGGTCGCCTCCCGGTCGGCGTTCAACACCAGGGTGACGTCGTCGCCGAGCATCGGCTCGACGACCTCGGCGAAGTAGCGCCGTTCGGCGGGTTCGTTGCACTTACCGGCCAGGGTCAGCGCGAGTCCCGCCGCCCGGCATGCCTGGATGGCCAGTTCGGGCCCCTTGTCCGGGCTGAACCGGGCCAGCCACAGCACCGGCCCCCGGCCGGGGCTGTGCTTGCGCGGTACCTCCCCGGTCGCCATCGCGTTGTGCACCGTTCCCACCCAGGGCAGGCTGGGGTTGGCTCGCCGCTGGGCGTGCGAGACGGCGACCAGTCCGACGCCGTGGTCGGTGTCGCTGAGCACCGTGCCGTACTCCCCCACCGGGTTGCCGTGCACCGTCGCCACCGTGGGCACCGCGCGTCGGCCGGCGACCAGCGGCCCGATCGTGGAGTGGTCGTGGACGATGTCGAAGTCGGCCGCGGTGACCAGGTGGTTCACCCGGGCCAGGTGGGCCAGTTCGGGAAGCGACTCGCCGAGCCGGTCGTACTGCAGTTCACCGATGGTGGAGACGAAGTCGGCGACAGTGCCGTGGTGCCGGCCGGCGCCGAAGAGCGTCACCGCGTTCCCCCGGCCGACCAGGGCGTCCACCAGGCCGTGCACCACCTGCTCCAGCCCTCCGTACCCGGGTGGCGGCACCGACAGCCACGGCGGCACGACCATCGCGATCCGCAGCGGCCGCCCGGGCGGGTGTACTGACGGACGGTGGGTCACGGCCGCAGGTCCTTCCCGTTGTCCCCGGTGAACGCGATTGGCGGCGGTTTCCCCCTGTCCACCAGGTCAAACGCGAAGCCGACCGGATCGCCCGGTGCCGGCCGGGCGGGGTGAGGCCGGTCACCCGGGTCGGGTGACCCGGTGGCGACGGAAAAGGGGCGGCGGGTGGTGCAGCCAACCCCCTTGGCTGCACCACCC
>NZ_SMKF01000339.1 GCF_004348325.1 Micromonospora sp. KC213
GGTTGGGGTTGTCCGCTGTGGAGTTGTCAAGGAACGGGGATCACGGGGTGTTGACACGTACGTGTCAAGCGGCGTGGAGGTGACCCGCGCGGTGGGCGGTCAGCTCGTCGGCCAGGGCGTCGAGGCCGGCTTGGTGTCGGGCGCGGGCGAGGGCGGCGGCGGTGTTGGCGAGCAGGGCGTCTCCGGTGGTGATCCAGCCGGTTGCTTGGTAGCCGAGTTCGTAGATGACCCGTTCGGTTTGTTCGTCGTCCCAGGTGTGGGGGTGGCCTTCGGTGCGCCGCCAGATGGTGCGCTGGTGGCGGAGGAAGCCGAGGGTGACGGAGAAGGCGCGGCTTTTGGTGGCGATGTGGCCGCCGTAGCCGAACTGGTGCGCCCACCGCCGCAGCCGGGTGTAGTCGGGGTGCTCTCCGAGGTCCCAGCAGGCGCGGATGAGCCGGCCGAGGTGCGTGGCCGGGTCGCCGTGGATTTCCACGGAGAGGTCGTCGACGCGACGCAGGTTCAGGCCGGTTACCTCGGTGCTCTTGGTGACGTACTTGGCGATGTAGCCGGTGATCTGCGCCAGGTTCACCGTGCCGCCGGGGGCGTTGACGTGCTTGAGGTCCAGGCCCTTGTCACCCCACGCGATGTGCCAGCCCTGCCCGCCGTTGGCGGGGTGCGGGGTCGAGGTGTAGGCGGTCTTGACGAAGGCCGTCCGGACCGCCGCTTCGAACATGTCCCGGGTGACCACGCGGGGCGGGGGCACGATCGATTCGGGGCAGTCGGGGTTGTAGCCGTCGAGGCGGATCAGGGCGTGGTAGTGGATGACGCCGCGTACCTGGAACTCGTAGACCTTGATGTAGCGGCGGCGCAGCTCGACACCGTGGGTGCGGCCGAGGCGGCGTAGCTCGCGGTCGACCTGTTGGATGGTGCGTCGCCACAGTTCGGGCGCTTCGTGGTTCCACACGACCTGGCCGGTGTGGTCGTAGCAGTCCAGGCACAGCGGCTGACCGAGCTGCCCGTCATTGGCCTTGTGTCGCTGTCCGCAGCGCAGGTCTACACCGTGAGGGCAGGTGCGCCCGTAGCGGTGGCAGACGGAGGCGCGGCAGGTGCAGCCGTCTTTCTTCCGGCAGTCCGCAGCGTGGACCTTGACGACCCGGTGGTGGACGGGTCCGAAGGAGGGTGCGGTGGCGGTGAGGAAGATGGCGATGTGCTCGTGCAGCGGCGGCAGTCCCCACCGGTCGCCCTGGAGGCCGGCTTTGATGAGGTGGAAGGTGTCGCGGCGGTAGACCTCGGCGCAGGACGGGCAGACGGATGCGCGGCGGTTGCCGCAGGGGGTGTAGATCGCGCCGTCGGGCATGTCCTCGGTGTCGATGGTGGCCATGCGGTTGCCGTCGGCGTCGTTGACGTGGATCTGCCCAGCGAGGCGGATCGGGTGCTTGCAGGCCGAGGCCGCTTTGACGTGGTTGAGCCATTCGGGGTAGTCGGGGTCCTGGGCTCGGGCACGGCCGGAGGCGACGGTGCGGGGGTCGTGGCCGCGTGCCCAGCCGTCGGCGGCCGGGTCGCGGGGGCCGGTGGTGCTGTCTC
>NZ_SMKF01000033.1 GCF_004348325.1 Micromonospora sp. KC213
GGGGAGGCGGGCTCGACGGTGGGAGGCTGCCGCCGGTGGCGCAGCTCCAGCGGGAGCACCGCCAGCGCGACCAGCAGCCCGACCCCGCCGGTCACCGCGAAACCCCAGAACGGAGCGGAAGCGTCGATCACCGCGCCCGCCAGCGGGGCGCCCAGCGCGATGCCGACGGTGACGGCGGAACCGTGCAGGCCCATCGCCTCACCACGGACGCTGGCGGGGGCGAGCCGACTCACCGCGTCGGCGGTCGCCGCGAGGGTGGGGGCGCAGAGCGCGCCGGCCGGAATCAGCGCCAGGCAGAGCAGCCACCAGTGGCCGCCGCCCAGCCCGACCGGAATGGTGCAGAGGCTGAGCGCGGTGGCCAGCGCCAGCGGGGAGAAGGAGCGCTTGACCGCGCCGTACGCGAAGCCGCCGACCAGCGACGCGACCGCCCACATGGCGAGCACCGCCCCGGTCCAGCCGACCTCCCCGCTGGCCCGCAGCACGGCCACCACGGCGACGTCGGTGCCGCCGAGTACCAGGGTGGCCGCCGCACTGACCGCGAACACGGCGAGCAGGCGGGGCGTCAGCCAGAGCCGGCGCGGCACCCGGGGTTGCGGCCCGACCGGCTCGTCGGCGCTGCGGGTGGGTGGATTCATGAACCACAGCGCGGCACCTGCGCCGACCACGCCCGCCCCGACCGCCCAGAGCGTGACCCGGGCCGAGACGGCGGTGGCCAGCGCCACGGCCAGCGCCGGCCCGACCATGAACGACAACTCGACGGACATCGAGTCCAGCGCGTACGCCGGGCGACGTTGCGCGGCCGGCACCAGCGCGGCGACCGACTGGCGGATCACCGAGAAGACCGGCAGGGCGAGCAGACCGGCCAGGAACGCGGCCGGCAACAGTACCGGGTACGGCAGGGCCGGGGCACTCGCCCAGAACGCCGCCTCGGCGACGGTCGTGAGGGCGAGCACGGGACGCAGGCCGTGCCGGTCGACCAGGCGGCCGAGCAGCGGTGAGCCGATCGCCCCGCCCACGGTCAGCGCGGCGCCGACCAGGCCGGCCGCGCCGTAGCCCCGGCCGAGGTCGAGCACGACGAAGAAGGTCAGCGTCACCCCGGTCGCGGTGAGCGGGATGCGGGCGAGCACGGACAGCAGCAGCAACGGCCGCAGCCCAGGCAGAGCGAGCACCTGCCGGTAAGGTGTCATGTTCATGATGGTCCGTACCTCCGGCGGCCATCCTGCGCCGGGGGTACGACATCGGCAAGCGAATACCCGCTCAAGCGGTGCGCATTACCGCCTCGCCCGGGAGCCGCACCCCGGCGTCCGTCATCTCCCGCAGTGCACGGTCGAGGGTCTGCGGCGCGACGGCGGCGGTCAGGTCGAGCAGCACGGTGGCCTCGAAGCCCTCCCGTACCGCGTCCAGCGCGGTGGCCCGTACGCAGTGGTCGGTCGCGATGCCCACCAGGTCGACCCGGTCCACGTCGTGGCGGCGCAGCCAGTCCGCCAGGCACTCGCCGTCGTCGGCGTGCCCCTCGAAACCGGAGTACGCGGCGGCGTGCTCCCCCTTGTGGAAAATCGCCTCGATCCGGCCGGTTTCCAACTCCGGGTGGAACTCCGAACCGGTGGTGCCCACCACGCAGTGGCGGGGCCAGGAGTCGACGTAGTCCGGTGGGTCACCGAAGTGCGACCCCGGGTCGATGTGGTAGTCCTTGGTCGCCACCACGTGGTCCCAGCGGCCCGGGTCCGCGGCGAGCAGCCGGGAGATCCCGGCGGCCACGCCGGCGCCCCCACCGACCGCGAGTGAGCCACCCTCGCAGAAGTCGTTCTGCACATCCACGATGATCAGGGCGTTGGCCATCGATTGCCTCCCTCAACTGGTCGGTACAACGGTGACCGGGATGGCCGGGTCACCGGCGGAGAGCTTCAACCCCTCCCACGGGATGGAGATCAGGCACTGCCGCAGGTGCTCCCGGGACTCGTCCAGGGAGGGCGGCGCGACCGGCTCCCCGTCGACGACGAAGGAGCGTTGCAGCAGCCGGTCGTTGGGCTGCCGGTCGGGAACCCCCTGCGGGACGATGACCTCCTCGGTGGCGGTGCCGGTCGGCTTGTGCCGGCGTACCGCGACCTTCCGGCCGCCGATGGTGGCCTTGTGCTCGGAGCGCTTGACCACCGGGCGTCCGTCCACCTCGACGAGCTTGTAGACCAGGCCGGCGGTGGGGGCACCGGAGCCGGTGACCACGGCGGTGCCGGCACCGTACATGTCGACCGGCTCGGCGGCGAGCGCCGCGATGGCGTACTCGTCCAGGTCGCCCGAAACAATGATCTTGGTTTCGGTGGCGCCGAGGGAGTCGAGCAGTTCCCGAGACTGCTGGGCGATCACCGCCAGGTCGCCGGAGTCGATGCGGACCGCCCGCAGCTCCGGCCCGGCCACCTCGATCGCGTTCCGGATGCCCTGGCTGATGTCGTACGTGTCCACCAGCAGCGTGGTCTCCTTGCCGAGGGTGGCCACCTGCGAGGCGAACGCCGCCCGCTCGTCGTCGTGCAGCAGGGTGAACGCGTGCGCTGCGGTGCCGGCGGTGGGGATGCCGTAGCGCCGGCCCGCCGCCAGGTTCGAGGTGAACCGGAACCCGGCCAGATAGGCCGCCCGGGCCGCGGCCACCGCGGCCTCCTCGTGCGCCCGCCGGGACCCCATCTCGATCAGGGTGCGCCCGCGCGCCGCGGTGACCATCCGGGCCGCCGCGGCGGCCACCGCGCAGTCGTGGTTGAGCACCGAGAGCACCAGCGTCTCCAGCACCACGCACTCGGCGAAGCCGCCGGAGACGGTGAGGATCGGCGAGCCGGGGAAGAACAGCTCACCCTCGGCGTACCCGTCGACGTCGCCGGTGAACCGGTAGCCGGCCAGCCACTCGGCGGCGGCGTCGTCGACCACCCCGGTGCGGCGCAGGAACTCCACCTCGTCGGCCCCGAAGCGGAAGTCGTGGATCAACTCCACCAGCCGGGCCGTCCCGGCGACCACCCCGTAGCGGCGCCCCGCCGGCAGCCGTCGGCTGAACACCTCGAAGGCGCAGCGCCGGGCGGCGGTGCCGTCCTGTAGGGCGGCGCTGACCATGGTCAGCTCATAGTGGTCGGTCAACAGCGCGGGACGAAAGGTGCTCACGATCCCAGCCTAGAGTTCACCCCGGCTGCCCGCCGCCGTGGCCCGTGATCGAGCGCAACGCGCCCGGCAACTCGGCCCGCCCGGTGACGCCCAGCTTGCTGTAGACCCGCTGGAGGTGGTTCTCCACCGTGCGGGTGGACAGGAAGAGGCGTTCGGCGATCACCCGGCTGGTCACACCCGCGGCGGCCAGGGCGGCGATCTGCCGTTCCCGGTCGGTCAGGGTCGGCCGCAGCGCCTCCAGCGCCGGGGTGCGGATCTGGTCGCAGCCGCCGGCCAGGGCGCCGAAGCGTTGGTGCGCGGCGGTGGCCGCGCTGCCCCGCTCCCGGCGCAGCGCCCGCAGCGCGACCGCGGCGGCCTCGCTGGCCCACACGGTCAAGCCCCGCTCGGCGAACGCGTCGGCCACCGCCAGCAGGTCGACACCGTCGTCGTCAACCGAGGCGCGGGCGTACCGGGCGATCAGCGGCGGCAGTGCCCCGTCGACCCGTTCGGAGAGGTCGGTCAGACGTTGCGCCACCGTGCGGCGGCTGCCGTCGGTGCAGGTGGGTCCGACCGGAGCGTCCGCCGCGCCGAGCCGGACCAGATCGTGCAGGACCAGCACCTCGTGTCCGGCGAACCCGTCGGCGCGGAGCCGGTCGGCCAGGTCGCCGAGGTGCTTGACCGCGCCGGGCAGGTCGCCGCCGGCGGCCAGCACCGCGCCGCGGGCCTGCTCCAGCCAGGGGTAGAGCACCGCCATGCCCGGGGTGTGCACCTGGTCCGCCTCGGCCATCGCCTCCGCCGCCGCCTCGGCCTCACCCCGCCACGCGGCGGCCTGGGCCCGCTCGGCATGGGCCAGGCCGGCGTAGACCCGGCTGGTGGCCAGCACCGCGCACGCCCCGAGGCTGATCTTCAGGGCCTCGCCGCTGCGCCCGCGCAGCCGTGCCGCGTACGCCTGAAGGATCGCCAGGTAGCCGGTGCCGAGCCGGAAATCGCCCGCCCCCGCCAGGTCGGCGAACTCGTCGGCGGCGATCGCGTCGATGCCGGCCAGGTCACCGGCGAGCGCCAACCGGGTGCCGCGGGCCAGGTCCATCGCCAGTTGCAGGTACGGCATGTCGGCCCGCCAGGCCGGCGCCTCGGCCTGCACCCGGGCGATCGCCGAGGCGCTGTGCCGGAACCGCCCGCGGGCGGCGTCCAGGTGCGCGATGGTGCAGCGGGCCAGTTCCCGGGCCGCCACGCCGGCCGCCGGCCGGTCCAGCACCGACCGGCTCAACCGCAGCGCCTCGGTCACGTCCAGCCGGTGCAACCGCATGATCGCCTCGAAGGCGCGTACCCGGGCCTGGTCGCCGGGGTCGCTCAGCTCGGCGCCGGCGCGGGCGACGTCGTCCACCGTGGACTCCCGGCTCAGCCCCCAGTAGCTGACCATGCCCCGTACGGTCAGCCAGCGGCTGCGCCGCTGGTCGTCGGCGACCTCGCCGGCCACCGCGTCCAGCACGCGCAGCGCCTCGTCGGACCGGTCGGCGAACATCAGGATGGTGGCGAGCAGCTCCGCGGCGTCGAATCCGCCGTCCAGGTCGAGCGCCGCGCGGGCCAGCCGGGTCGCCAGGGGTACGTCGTAGCGGGCGAACGCCTGGGCCGCGGCGGCCCGCAGCAGCGCGCCGTCCTGGGCGGTGCCCGAGTCCAGCCGCCACACCGCGACCCGGAGCAGGTCGCCCCGGCGCCGGGCGCCGACCGCCTCCACCAGCTCGGCCAGGCGGGCCCGCAAACGCCTGGTCCGGCTGACCGGGCAGTTGCGACGCAGCACCTCGCCGTAGAGCGGGTGGGCCAGCCGGACGTCGAGCCGACGGTCGTCCTCGACCATCGTGATCAGGCCGCGTTCCTCGGCGACCTCCACGTCGGTCGGGTCGGCGGCCTGGTTGAGCAGGTGCAGACCGAGGGGCTCGCCGACGGCGACCAGCTCCACCACGGCCCGTACCCCGGGATCCAGCCGGCCGATCCGGGTGTCGATCAGGTCGGTGAGGCTGGGGGCCAGTTCCAGCCGCCCGGTCCACCGCCACACGCCGTAGCGGCGGTCCAGTTCACCGCCGCCGTTCGCGGCGTGCACCAGTTCGCGCAGGAGCAGCGGATTGCCGGCGGAGAGCTTGGCGAGCCGGTCGGCCGAGCAGGCGTCGACCGGGCCGTCCAGGATGGCGGCGAGCAGGTCGCTGGTCTCGGTGGGGCCCAGCGGGGCCAGCTCGACGTGGGTGACCAGGTCGTCGGTCCACAGTGCGCGGATCGGCAACGGGATCTGCTCGCCGTTGCGCAGCGTCCCCAGCACGACGGTGTTCTCCTGCCGGGCGAGCAGGTGGACCAGCGCGGCCGACGGCGGGTCGAGCAGGTGGGCGTCGTCGATGGCCAGCACGATCCGCCGGCCGGCGGCCTGTTCCTGCAGCACCTCCACCGCCCAGCGCAGCACGCCGGCCGGGGAGAGCCCCTGCGGCTGCTCGGCGGGGAGGACCTGGGCCAGCCCACCGAAGGGTAGAGCGGCGGTGGCGGTGCTGGCCGCGACGGACCAGATCGCGTACCGGTCGGCGGGCAGGGCCGCGACCCCCTCCCGCAGCAGCCGACTCTTGCCGATGCCGGCTGTGCCGCTGAAGAAGAGGCCCCGCCCCTCGACCCCTTCCACCGCCGATCGCAGACAGTCAAGTTCATCCGTTCGGCCGACGAAACACCACCGACTCATCGGAGCAGCATATCGACGGAAATCCGTCCGCGTAGGCACCGTCACGCTGTGAAGTTGAGTAATCCGGCGATTACCGCTGAGTATCGTGGTGTCCCGTACGAGTCGGTGGAAGCCTTTACCCTTCCGGCATCCGGGTGCTACCGCACCCGACGGTTCCGGCGGGCGCCGCACCGTCCGCCCTCACCGGGAGCTGCCGATGAGATCCGGTCCACTTCCCGGGATCGACGTGCCCGACGAACCGGGCCGGGCCACCACGCTGGCCGGGGGCGGGCCGCTGCCGACCCGCCTCGGGGTCACCGAGCCCGGTGCCGACGACCCGCTCACCGTGGTCGCCGCCGGCCCGGCCGGCGCCGCCCGGCGTGAGGTGCTCGCCGCCCTGCTGGGCGTCCCCGCCGGCATGCTCACCGTGCCGGCCGGCAGCACGCTGCTCATCCGGTACGCCCGGGTCGCCACCCGGGCCGCGTACGTGCCGGGCTACCGGCAGCCGCACATCTACGGCGCGGACCAGGCCGCGGCCGGCCCCGCCCTGGCCCGGCCTCCGCGCCGGGTCGAATTGAGCCTGCCGGAGTCGCTGCTGCGGTACTTCGCGGTGCTCGACACGCCGGACACCGACACCCTCGGCGTCGCCGGTGGGCGGGTGCTCCTGGACGCGGTGGGCCGCGGCGGCGCGCTGCTCTTCGTGATCGGCGCTGACCAGGCGTTCAGCGCCGCGGAGCTGCACCTGCTCGCCGAGGTGGCCCGGGCGCGGGCGAGGGTCTTCTTCGTGGTCACCCCGGGCGCGGGCGGCTGGGCCCCGGTCGACCCGGCGGCACCGTCTCCGGCGGGTGAGGCGGGGGCACCACCTCCGGCCGGCGCGCCGGCCCTGCCGGCTGCGGCGGGCGACGTGGCGGCCCCGGTCGACCCCGCCGGGGTGGCCGTGGAGGCGCACCGGGCGGCGCTGCTGGCCGCCGTGCCGGCCCTGGCCGACGCGCGCTGGTTCCCGGTGCACCGGGCGCAGCATCCCGACCTGCACCGGGCTCTGACCGGCTGGGCAGCCGACGAGGCGCTGCGTCGGGGCAGTCTCCAGCCGCTGGTGCTGCCCGGCGCGCACGGCCGGGTGCCCGTCCGGCCGGATGTCGACACCGGAGGCTGGTCGGAGTGGCTGGAGCGGCAGACCCGCACCTGCGCCCGCAGCATCCGCCAACACCTCGCGCTCGAACTGGCCAACACCCATCTGCGGGCGGTCCAGGAGATCGTCTTCGGGGTGGGCTGCGCGGGCCTGCCGCAACTGCTCGACCGCGAGATGGAGGCGCTCTCGCTGCTGGCCACCGCCGCCTGCGACCACGCGGTACGCGCGATCGTCGACGAGGCCGCCGCGCGGATCTTCGGCGCTCCGGTGGCCGAGGGGGTCCGTCGGCGGATCATCGCCGCAGTCCACTGGGGCCTGGCCGAGCCGTCGTCGGGACCGGGCCTGGCCCGGGTGCTGCTGGTGACCAGCACCGCCGGGGTGGGTGACCTGACCGGCGCCGGCGCGATCGACGCCCTCGCCGGTCATCCCGGCCCGCCCCGCGCCGAGGTGCTGCCGCCGGTCGCGATCGCGCTCTCCGGCGGGTGCTGGCAGCACTGGCGCAGCCCCGGCAACGACGACCAGGGTGCCGCCCGGTCCTGGGCGCAGCGGGTGCTGCGCGAGGTGGAACTGGAACTGTCCCGCGAGATCTCCCGCCGGTTCGAGGCCGTCCGGCTGTCGCTCGGCACGGTGCTCTCCGATGCGCTCGACCACGGCATCCTGCTCGCCTGAGCGGGCGTCGTCCGGGCCGTCCAGGGCTCCCATTGCTGCAGTCGGGGAGGGTGATCCGGGCGGCCCCGGCGTTCCGGTTCCTCGAATCGCCGGATCCGGTGGCACGATGGGAGGCATGGCGGCTCCACAGGTTGCACCGGTCGAGACGCCGGACACCGACGAGGTGCCGGTCTCGGACCGGCCTTGGGTGACGATCGTCTGGGACGACCCGGTGAATCTCATGACGTACGTGACCTGGGTTTTTCAGAAGCTCTTCGGGTACAGCCGAGAGAAGGCGGAGCAGCTCATGCTGGACGTGCACCACAAGGGCAAGGCGGTGGTGTCGACCGGAGCCCGGGAGCGGATGGAGCACGACGCCTCGCAGCTGCACGCTTACGGACTGTGGGCGACGGTGGAACGCTCGTGAGCGCGAGGAGTGAGCCGGGGTTGCGAGCCCCGCAGTCGCGAACAGGACGGCAGTCGTGAGCGCGAGGAGTGAGCCGGGGTTGCGAGCCCCGCAGTCGCGAACAGGACGGCAGTCGTGAGCATGTTCCGCCGCCAGGGCGACCGCTACGTCGCCACCTTCGCCGTCGACGAGGTGCGCGTGCTGCGCAAGGTCGCCTCCGAGGTGGTCGGGCTGCTCACCGACGGGTTCGACCACGGCGACCCGGTCGTCGGGCGGCTCTTTCCCGAGGTGTATCCGGACGACCCGACGGGCACGGCCGAGTTCCGCCGGTACACCGAGGGTGACCTGAAGACCGCCAAGATCGACCAGGCGGGCGCGATCCTGGCCGCGCTGCCGGACAGCGCCGGCGGCGAGGTGCGGCTCGACGCCGAGGCGGCCGAGGCGTGGCTGCGGGCGCTCAACGACGCCCGGCTCGCGATGGGCGTCCGGCTGGAGATCAAGGATGGCACCGACCTGGGCGAGGAGCTCGACGAGGCGGTCGCCGAGGACCCGACCTCGTCCCGGGTGTTCCAACTGTCGGTCTACGCCTACCTGGGTTACCTTCAGGAATCCCTGCTCAACGCCCTGATCGACTGAACTGTGACGGTCGCCGCCTCGCCCCGTGCGGCCGGTGGGCGCTAGGCTGGGGCACGTGCTGAGCATCGACCGGTCGATCGTCGAGGCGATCGTCGCCCACGCGCGTCGGGACCACCCCGACGAGGCGTGTGGCGTGGTCGCCGGTCCCGCCGGCAGCGACATCCCCACCCGGCACATCCCGATGGACAATGCCGCCCGCTCGATGACCTTCTACGAGTTCGACTCGATGGAGCAGTTGCGGGTGTGGCGGGAGATGGACGACCGCGACGAGGAACCGGTCGTCATCTACCACTCGCACACCGCGACGGAGGCGTACCCGTCCCGCACGGACGTCTCCTTCGCCGGTGAGCCCGGGGCCCACTACCTACTGGTCTCCACCCGCGAGCCCGACACGGAGGAGATCCGCTCCTTCCGGATCGTCGACGGCGTGGTGACCGAGGAGCCGGTGCGGATCGTGGACGCTGCTGTTGACCCGCACGCCGTGCAGTCCTACATGTTCGGGCAGAGCCCGGCGACGGTCGATTACGAGTGTTCCGGCCGCTGACCTCCTCAGCGCCGTCCCACCGTTCACGTCCCGTCACCGAAGCACACCCGATCAAGGAGCACGACATCATGGCCATCGAGGTTCGCATCCCCACCATCCTGCGCAGCTACACCGGCGGCGCGAAGGTCGTCGAGGGTGCCGGGGACACCCTGGGTGACCTGCTCACCGACCTGGACTCCCGGCACGCCGGCCTGAAGGCCCGGCTGGTCACCGACGCCG
This sequence comes from Micromonospora sp. KC213, assembly GCF_004348325.1. Taxonomy (GTDB): domain Bacteria; phylum Actinomycetota; class Actinomycetes; order Mycobacteriales; family Micromonosporaceae; genus Micromonospora. Next base: position 9,395 of record NZ_SMKF01000033.1, read on the forward strand.
GCGCGCTGCACCGCTTCGTCAACGTCTACGTCAACGACGAGGACGTCCGCTTCCTCGGCGCGCTGGACGCCAAGCTCAACGACGGCGACAGCGTGACCATCCTGCCCGCGGTCGCCGGCGGCGCGTTCGGCTTCGCGGCGGCAGCCGCGCTCAGCCAGCACCGGGCTTCCGTCGCCGGGCGCGTGGCGCACGACGCGGCCGTCGCCGCCCACTGAGGGCGGCCGTCATGGCGCGGTACGACAGCCTGCTCGACGCCTGCGGCGGCACCCCCCTGGTGGGGTTGCCGCGGCTCTCGCCGACGGTGCCCGAGGGGGCGCCGCCGGTGCGGCTCTGGGCCAAGCTGGAGGACCGGAATCCGACCGGCAGCATCAAGGACCGCGCGGCCCTGTTCATGGTTCGCGCGGCCGAGCAGGCCGGCCGGCTCCGCCCCGGGGACACCATCCTCGAGCCGACCAGCGGCAACACCGGCATCTCCCTGGCCATGGTGGCCAAGCTGCGCGGGTACCGACTGGTCTGCGTGATGCCGGAGAACGTCTCCACCGAGCGGGTGCAGCTGCTCCGGATGTACGGCGCGGAAATCATCTTCTCGCCGGCCGCCGGCGGCTCGAACCAGGCCGTGGCGACCGCGAAGCAGATCGCGGCCGAGCATCCGGACTGGGTGATGCTCTTCCAGTACGGCAACGAGGCCAACGCCCGGGCGCACTACGAGACGACCGGGCCGGAGTTGCTGCACGACCTGCCCACGATCACCCACTTCGTGGCGGGGCTGGGCACCACCGGCACCCTGATGGGCACCGGACGGTACCTGCGCGAGAAGGTCGACGGCATCCAGGTCGTCGCCGCCGAGCCGCGCTACGGCGAGCTGGTCTACGGCCTGCGCAACATCGACGAGGGGTACGTCCCCGAGTTGTACGACGCCACCGTGCTCAGCCGGCGTTTCTCCGTCGGCACCCGGGACGCCGTGCTGCGTACCCGGCAGTTGGTGGAGGTGGAGGGGATCTTCGCCGGCTTCTCCACCGGGGCGATCCTGCACGCCGCCCTCGCCGTGGCGCACGAGGCGGTACGCGACGGACGCCGGGCCGACGTGGCCTTCGTGATCGCTGACGGCGGCTGGAAGTACCTGTCGACCGGTGCCTACGGCGGCACCCTGGCCGACGCGGAGAATGCCCTCGAAGGCCAGCTCTGGGCGTGAGCGTCCGACCCCGCGGGCGGCCGGCGGACCGCCGGCCGCCCGCGTGGGTGTCACGTTGGTGACAAGTTCCAGTAGATGATTCTTGCCCGCCGTCGCTGCGCGTAGGCTGCGCAGCGTGGCGTACGCGTCGGTAGAGATCATCGGCGGTGCTGACACCGGCGTGTCGACTACTGTGAGTGACAGCGGGGCGACCGGATGAGACTGATGGTGCTCGGCTGCGCGGGCAGCTTCCCCGGCCCCGAGTCCCCCTGTTCCGCCTACCTGGTCGAGGCGGAGGGGTACCGGCTGCTGGTGGACTTCGGTTCCGGCTCGCTGTCCACCCTCCAACGCTATGTGGGCCTGCACGCCCCCGACGCCATCCTCCTCACCCACCTGCACTGCGACCACATCCTCGACGCCGCCTCGTACGTGGTGGTCCGCCGGTACGCGCCGGACGGCCCGTACCCGCCGCTGCCGGTCTACGCCCCCTCCGGTGCCCCGGACCGGCTCGCCGCCGTGTACGGCCAGGAGGACAGCACCGTCGAGGACGTCTACCAGTTCTACGGCCTCCAGCCGGGCACCTTCCCGATCGGCCCGTTCACCGTCACCGTGGACCGGATGAACCACCCGGTCGAGACGTACGGGGTGCGGCTGGAACACGGCGGACGGGTGCTCTGCTACTCCTCGGACACCGCCCCCTGCGACGCGCTGCTGCGGCTGGCCCAGGACGCCGACGTCTTCCTCTGCGAGGCCAGCTACCTCGACGGCGTGGACAACCCGCCGGATCTGCACCTGACCGGCCGGGAGGCCGGCGAGGCGGCCACCAAGGCGGGGGTGGGTCGGCTGCTGCTCACCCATCTGGTGGCCGCCTGGGGCAGCGAGGCGCACACCGTCGAGGCGGCGGCGTCGGCGTACACCGGGCCGCTGGAAGTGGTCCGCGCCGGAGCCGCGTACGACATCTGAGACACCTGCCACCGGTGGAGGGCACCCGGGATCGGTTGGATCACCCGACCGCATAGGGTGCAGGGATGGCGCGACCTGACGGGCGGCTGCCCGACCACCTTCGACCGGTGACCCTGACCCGCGGCTGGAGCAGCCACCCGGAGGGGTCGGTGCTTGTCGAGTTCGGCGACACCCGGGTGCTCTGCACCGCCAGCGTCACCGAGGGTGTGCCCCGCTGGCGCAAGGGCTCCGGCCTCGGCTGGGTGACCGCCGAGTACGCGATGCTGCCGCGGGCCACGAACACCCGCTCCGACCGGGAAAGCGTCCGCGGGAAGATCGGGGGTCGCACCCATGAGATCTCCCGGTTGATCGGCCGGAGCCTGCGCGCCAGCATCGACCTGAAGGCGCTCGGCGAGAACTCGATCGTGCTCGACTGCGACGTGCTCCAGGCCGACGGTGGCACCCGTACGGCGGCGATCACCGGTGCGTACGTGGCGTTGCACGACGCGGTGACCTGGCTGGCCGCCCGCCGGTCGCTGGCCGGCAAGCCGGAGAAGGTCATGCACCGGTCGGTGGCCGCGATCAGCGTCGGCATCGTCGCCGGGGAGCCGAGGCTGGACCTGAACTACGCCGAGGACGTCGCCGCCGAGGTGGACATGAACGTGGTCTGCACCGGCTCCGGCGAGTTCGTCGAGGTGCAGGGGACCGGGGAGGACGGCGTCTTCTCCCGAGGGCAGTTGGACGCGCTGCTCGACCTGGGCGTGGCAGGCTGTCTGGAACTGGCCGAGGCGCAGCGCAAGGCGCTCTCGTCGTGAGCGCGACGGGTTGTCCCGCACGCCTGGTAGTCGCGAACGAAGGTGACCCATCATGAACAAGGTCCTGCTGGCCACCCGTAACCGCAAGAAGCTCGTCGAGTTGCAGCGGATCCTCGACGGGGCGCTCGGCGCGCACCGGATCGCCCTGGTCGGGTTGGACGACGTCGAGGAGTACCCGGAACTGCCGGAGAGCGGCTTGACCTTCGGCGAGAACGCCCTGATCAAGGCGCGGGAGGGTTGCCGGCGGACCGGCCTGCCGACCATCGCCGACGACTCGGGCATCGCGGTGGACGCGCTGAACGGTATGCCGGGGGTGTTCAGCGCCCGCTGGGCCGGCCGGCACGGCGACGACCGGGCCAACCTCCAGCTCCTGCTCGACCAGATCGCCGACCTGCCCGACGAGCACCGGGGCGCGTCGTTCGTCTGTACGGTCGTGCTGGTGCTGCCCGGTGGCAAGGAGCACCTGGTCGACGGCCGGCAGAGCGGTCGGCTGCTGCGCGCACCGCGCGGCGAGGGCGGCTTCGGTTACGACCCGATCTTCCTCGGTGACGGTCAGGAGCGGACCAACGCCGAGCTGACGCCGGACGAGAAGGACGCGATCAGCCACCGCGGGAAGGCGCTGCGCGAGCTCGCCAAGCTGGTCGCGAAGGTGCTGCCGTCGGCCTGAGCCAAGCCGAGCCGGTCCGGGGCGAGCCCACCTGGGTCGAGCCCGCGCCCGCCCCGGTCGCGTCGTGAGCCGGGGCGGGACAGGACCGGCTCACCCGAGCGGGCCGACCTCGCGTTCGATCGTCGTCCGCAGTTCCGGTCCGGTCAGCACCGTGCGGGCCGCCTCCAGCACCGGGGCGAGGAAGACGTCCGGGCCCGGCTCACCGGCGATCCCGCCCAGCGCGGCGACGGCCGCCCGGCCGGCCGGGGACGGCGTCAGCGGCGCGCGCAGCTGCAACCCGCGTACGGCGGCCAGCAGTTCCACCGCGAGCAAACTGGTCAGGTTGTCCAGCACGGTACGCAGCTTCTTGGTCGCCGCCCAGCCCATCGAGACGTGGTCCTCCTGCATGCCGCTGGTGGGCAGCGAATCGACCGACGCGGGCGCGGCGAGCCGGCGGTTCTCCGCGACGATGCCGGCGGCCGTGTACTGGGCGATCATCAGCCCCGAGTTGACCCCGGCGTCGGGGGACAGGAACGCCGGCAGGTCCCGGTTGCGGGCCACGTCCAGCAGCCGGTCGACCCGACGCTCGGCGATCGCGCCCACCTCGGCGGCGGCGATGGCCAGGTAGTCGGCGGCGAAACCGAGCGGTGCGCCGTGGAAGTTGCCGGTGGACTCGACCCGGCCGTCCGGCAGCACCACCGGGTTGTCCACCACCGACAGCAACTCGCGCGCCGCCACCGTCTCGGCGAAGTCGAGGGTGTCCCGGGCCGCGCCGGCCACCTGCGGCGCGCAGCGCATCGAGTACGCGTCCTGCACGGCGTGCGCCAGGTCGTCGCGGTGCGAGTCCATCACCGCCGAGTGCTGCAACAGCCGGTGGATGTTCGCCGCCGACGCGGCCTGGCCGGGGTGCGGCCGGATGGTGTGCAGCTCCGGCAGGAACGGCCGCTCCGAGCCGAGCATCGCCTCGATCGCCAGCGCCGCGGTCACGTCGGCCATGGTGAACAGGTGCCGGGCGTCGTGGATGGCCAGCAGCAGCATGCCGAGCATCCCGTCGGTGCCGTTGATCAGCGCCAGCCCCTCCTTGGCGGCCAGCGCGACCGGTGCCAGCCCGGCCCGGCGCAGCGCGTCGGCGGCGGGCACCCGCTCGCCGGCCGGGCCGAGCACCCAACCCTCGCCGAGCAGGACCAGCGCGCAGTGGGCCAACGGCGCCAGGTCGCCGGAGGCGCCGAGCGAGCCGTGCTCCGGCACCCATGGGGTGACCTCGTGGTTGAGCAGGTCGATCAGGGCGTCGGCGACCAGCGGGCGCACGCCGGAGCGGCCGAGCGCGAGGGAGCGTACCCGCAGCAGCATCATCGCCCGGACCACCTCGCGGGGCATCGGGGCGCCGATCCCGGCGGCGTGCGAGCGGATCAGCGCGTGCTGGAGTTCGGCCCGCCGCTCGGGTGCGACGAACGTGTTGGCCAGGGCTCCGAAACCGGTGGAGACGCCGTACACGGGGCGGCCGGCGGCCTCGATGCCGTCCACGATGGACCGGCTGGCCACCATCGCCTCGACGGTCGACGGGTCGAGGACGACCTTGGCGGCGCCGCGCGCCACGGCGAGCACGTCGGCGGGGGAGATCCCGGTGGGCTGGACAGTCACGTTCGTCATTGCGGCACTCCGTTGAACAGGACCTGGCGGATCAGGGGGACACCGGGCCGGTAGGCCAGGTGCAGGTGGGACGGGGCGTCGAGGATCATCAGGTCGGCCCGGGCGCCGGGCCGCAGCACCCCGACGTCGTCGCGGCGCAGGGCCCGTGCCCCGCCGGCGGTCGCCGCCCAGACGGCCTCCGCCGGGGTCATCCGCATCTCGCGTACGGCGAGCGCCACGCAGAACGGCATCGACGAGGTGTACGACGACCCGGGGTTGCAGTCGGTGGCCAGCGCCACGGTCACCCCGGCGTCGAGCAGCCGCCGCGCGTCCGGGTACGGCGACCGGGTGGAGAACTCCGCCCCGGGCAGCAGGGTGGCGAGCGTGGTGGTCACCGAACCGGACGTCCAGTCCACGGTGGTCGAGGCGAGGGCGTCGACGTCCGCGTCGGTCAGGTGGGTGCAGTGGTCGACGCTGGCCGCGCCGAGTTCCACCCCGAGCTGCACGCCCGGTCCGGGGCCGAGCTGGTTGGCGTGCACCCGCACGCCGAGCCCGGCTGCCTGTCCGCAGGCGAGGATCGCCCGGGCGTGGTCGACGTCGAACGCCCCCCGCTCGCAGAACACGTCGATCCAGCGGGCGTACGGGGCGGCGGCGGCGAGCATCGGCCCGCAGACCAGGCCCACGTAGTCGTCCGGCCGGTCGGCGTACTCGGCGGGGACGACGTGTGCGCCGAGGAAGGTGGTGTCCTCGGTGACCTCGGCGGCGATCCGCAGCGAGCGGGCCTCGTCGGCGACGGTGAGCCCGTACCCGCTCTTGATCTCGATGGTGGTGGTGCCCTGGCGCATGGCCTCGCCGCGCAGCCGGCGCACCGTGGCCCGCAGTTCGTCGTCGGAGGCCGCGCGGGTCGCGCCGACGGTGGTGCGGATGCCGCCCCCGGTGTACGGCTGGCCGGCCATCCGGGCGGCGAACTCGGCGGCCCGGTCCCCGGCGAAGACCAGGTGGGCGTGGCTGTCCACGAAACCCGGCAGCACCGCGCCACCCTCGGCGTCGATGCGCCGGTCGGCGGCGGGCGCGTCCCGGGCCGGCCCGATCCAGGCCACCTGTCCCTCCTCGACCAGCAGCGCGGCACCCCGGCGCAGGCCCAGCCGACCCTCTCCGTCGGCGGTGTTGGTGACCAGCTCACCGATGTTGTCCACCAGCAGACTGCCGGTGCCGCGGGCCGCCCGCCCGGCAGCCGGCAGCCGGCGTGCCCAGTCGTCGCCGGTCACCCGGTCACCTCCTCGACGGCGGCGTGCAGCTCGGCCGGGACGTCCACCGTCAGGTGCCGGCCGTCGCGCACCACCACCCGGCCGTCCACCACCACCTGCACGACGTCGGCGGCGGTGGCGGCGAAGAACGCCCCGACCGGCGGCACCCCGGCGGTGCGGGCGCTGTCGAGCCGTACGGTGACCAGGTCGGCACGCATCCCCACGGCGAGCTGACCGGCGTCGCCCCAGCCCAGCGCGGCGTGCCCGGCCACGGTGGCGGCGGTCAGCAGCTCGACGGACGTGAAATGCCCACGCCGCCGGGTGCGCAGCCGCTCGTCCAGCTCCACCGCGCGGGCCTCCTCGAACAAATCGACCACCGCGTGGCTGTCGCTGCCGAGGCTGAGCGGGCTGCCGGCCTCGGCCATCCGGCGGGCCGGGCCGATGCCGTCGGCCAGGTCCCGTTCGGTGGTGGGGCAGAGGCAGACGCCGGTGCGGCTCTCCCCGAGCAGCGTCACGTCCGCGCTCGTGGGATGGGTGGCGTGCACGGCGGTGGTGTGCCGGCCGAGCACGCCGTGGTCGGCGAGCAGCCGGGTCGGGGTGCACCCGTGCACCGCCCGGCAGGCGTCGTTCTCGGCGGGCTGCTCGGACAGGTGCACGTGCAGCGGCACGCCGTGCCGGTCGGCCCAGCCGGCGACCGTGGCGAGCTGTTCCGCCGGCACCGCGCGCACCGAGTGGATCGCCGCGCCGACCCGGGCGTGGTCGTCCTCCGGCGTGAACGCTTCGACCCGTTCCGCCCAGCGCAGCGCGTCCCCGTCGCCGAACCGCCGCTGCGGCCCGGCCAGCGGCGCACCGTCCACGGCGGAGGTCAGGTAGCAGGCGTCCAGCAGGGTGAGCCGGATGCCGGCGTGCGCGGCGGCCTCGACCAGCGCGGCGGACATTGCGTTCGGGTCGTCGTACGGGGTGCCGTCGGGGCCGTGGTGCAGGTAGTGGAACTCACCCACGCAGGTGACGCCGGCCTGCGCCATCTCGGCGTACGCGGCCCGCGCCAGGGCCAGGTACGAGTCCGGGTCGAGCCGCCCCGCCACCTCGTACATGACGTCCCGCCAGGTCCAGAAGTCACCCCGGCCGCCCTGGGTGCGCCCGCGCAGCGCCCGGTGGAAGGCGTGCGAGTGGGCGTTGGCCAGGCCCGGCAGGGTGAGGCCGGGCAGCCGCACCGCGTCGCCGAGCACCTCCACGCCGGCGGTCGGCCCGCCGGCGGTCAGCGGGGCCACGGCGGTGATCCGCCCCCCGTCGGTCTCGATCAGCACGTCGGGGGTGGGTTCGGCGTGGTCGGGCAGCCAGGCGTACTCGGCCAGCCATCTCATCGGCATGCCAGCTCCTCCAGCACCCGGGCCAGGGCCCGCACCCCGGCGGCGCAGTCGGCGTCGGTGGCGGACTCGGCGGGGGAGTGCGACACCCCGCTGGGATTGCGCACGAACAGCATCGCGGTGGGCAGGTGCGCGGCGAGCACCCCCGCGTCGTGCCCCGCCCCGGTGGGCAGCACCGGGGCGTCGAGCAGCCCGGCCAGCCGCTCGGCTAGCCCGGTGTCGAACGCCACCGGCGGGGTCGCCGACTCCTCGGTGCAGGTCAGCACGGTGCCGTCCCGTCGAGCCCGGTCGGCGGCCTTGGCCCGTACCGCCTCGACCAGGCCGCGCAGGGTCTCCGGCTCGGCGGCCCGGGCGTCCAGCCAACCGGTGACCGTCGACGGGATCGCGTTGGTGGCGTTCGGCGCGACCGCGACCCGGCCGATGGTGGCGTGCGCGTCCCGCAGCCGAGCCTCCTTGTTCGCGGCGAGCACCGTGAACGCGTACGTCAGCATCGGGTCGCGGCGGTCGGCCATCCGGGTCGTACCGGCGTGGTTGCCCTCGCCGTGGAAGTCGAACCGCCACCGTCCGTGCGGCCAGATCGCGCTGGCCACCGCGACCGGGGCGTCCGCGTCGACCAGCGCCCGGCCCTGCTCGACGTGCAGCTCCACGAAGGCGGTGAACCGGCCGAGCAGCCCGAGGTCGCCGCCCGCCGGCCGCTCGCCCAGCGCCTCGGCGAAACTGACCCCGGCCGCGTCGCGCAGCCCGGCCGCGCGGTCGACCGCGATCTGGTCGGTGAGCAGCCGCGACCCCAGGCAGGGTACGCCGAACCGGGCCCCCTCCTCCTCGACGAAGGCGGCCACCGCCACCGGCCGGACCGGGGCGGCCCCGGCGGCCCGCAGCTCGTCCACGGCGAGGAAGGCGCTGACGATGCCGAGCGGCCCGTCGTACGCCCCGCCGTGCGGCACCGAGTCGAAGTGGCTGCCGGTGAGCACCGCGTCACCTCCGGCGGGGTCGCCCCACCAGGCGAACAGGTTGCCGTTGCCGTCCCCGGTCACCGGCATGCCCCGCCGGTCGGCCTGGTCGCGGAACCACTCCCGCAGCCGCAGCTCCGGCTCGGTCAGCGCGTACCGCAGGTAACCGCCGCTGGCCGCGTCCCGCCCCACCGGGGCGATCTCGTCCCACAACCGCCGGAACCGGACGGCCAGCTCACTCATGATGCGCCTCACCCATCGGCACCCGCACGCCGGTGCGCCGCGCGACCTCGCGGGCGGCGTCGTAGCCGGCGTCGACGTGCCGGATCACGCCCATCGCCGGGTCGTTGGTGAGCACCCGCTCGATCTTCTGCCCCGCGAGGGCGGTGCCGTCGGCGACGCAGACCTGGCCGGCGTGGATCGACCGGCCGATGCCCACCCCGCCGCCGTGGTGCAGCGACACCCACGACGCCCCGCTGGCCGTGTTCACCAGCGCGTTGAGCAGCGGCCAGTCGGCGATCGCGTCGGAGCCGTCGGCCATCGCCTCGGTCTCCCGGTAGGGGCTGGCCACGCTGCCGCAGTCCAGGTGGTCCCGGCCGATCACCACCGGCGCGCTCAGCTCGCCGGAAGCGACCATCTCGTTGAACCGCACCCCGGCGACGTCCCGCTCGCCGTAGCCCAGCCAGCAGATCCGCGCCGGCAGGCCCTGGAAGGCCACCCGCTCGCCGGCCATCCGGATCCACCGGGCCAGGGACTCGTTCTCCGGGAACAGGTCGAGCACGGCCCGGTCGGTGGCGGCGATGTCGGCCGGGTCGCCGGAGAGCGCCGCCCAGCGGAACGGCCCCTTGCCCTCACAGAACAGCGGCCGGATGTACGCCGGCACGAAACCGGGGAAGTCGAACGCGCGGTCGTACCCGCCGAGGCGTGCCTCGCCCCGGATCGAGTTGCCGTAGTCGAAGACCTCCGCGCCCGCGTCGAGGAACCCCACCATCGCCTCGACGTGCTTCGCCATCGACGCCCGGGCCCGGTCGGTGAACTCGGCCGGCAACGCCTGCGCGTAGTCCCGGGCGTCGGCCAGCTCCACCCCCTCGGGCAGGTAGGACAGCGGGTCGTGGGCGCTGGTCTGGTCGGTGACGATGTCGATCTCGACGCCCCGGCGCAGCAGCTCGGGGAAGACCGTGGCGGCGTTGCCGACCACGCCGACGCTCAGCGCCCGCCGGTCCCGCTTCGCGTCGCGTACCCGCCGCACCGCGTCGTCCAGCGAGTCGGCCACCTCGTCCAGGTAGCGGTCGTGCACCCGGCGCTCCAGCCGGGTGCGGTCCACGTCCACGATCAGGCAGACACCGCCGTTCATGGTGACCGCCAGGGGCTGCGCCCCGCCCATCCCGCCGCAGCCGGCGGTGAGCGTCAGCGTCCCGGCGAGGCTGCCTCCGAAGCGTTTCGCGGCGACGGCGGCGAACGTCTCGTACGTGCCCTGGAGGATGCCCTGGGTACCGATGTAGATCCACGAGCCGGCGGTCATCTGCCCGTACATGGTCAGGCCGAGCTGCTCCAGCCGCCGGAACTCGGGCCAGGTGGCCCAGTCACCGACCAGGTTGGAGTTGGCCAGCAGCACCCGGGGCGCCCACTCGTGGGTACGCAGCACCCCGACCGGGCGGCCGGACTGCACCAGCATCGTCTCGTCGTCGCGCAGCTCGGTCAGCGTCCGCACCAGCGCGTGGTAGGACGGCCAGTCCCGTGCCGCCTTGCCGGTGCCGCCGTAGACGACCAGGTCGTCGGGGCGTTCGGCCACCTCCGGGTCGAGGTTGTTCATCAGCATCCGCAGGGCGGCCTCCTGCGGCCACCCCTGGGCGGTGCGCGCGGTGCCGCGCGCGGCGCGGACGGGCTGGTGCATTTTCGACTCCTCTCAGCCGAGGAACAACTGACGACGGGCGGCGGACGACTCGAACGCCTCCAGGCGGGCCTGCGTGTCGGCCGGTGCGGCGTCGCAGATCGCCTGGAGGACCACCATGGCCAGGGCCATCGGTGCGGTGTGCAGGTCGAAGACGAGACCGGTGCCGACGGCGGCGGGCAGCACCAGCGTGGCGTGGTCGGCGGCGGGGCTGACCGGCGAGTCGGTGATCGCGACGACGGTCAGGCCGGCGGCGCGGGCCTCCCGCAGCGCGTCGAACGTCTCCCGTGGGTAGCGGGGCAGGACGAAGGCGAGCAGGGCGCTCGCCCCGGCCGCCGCCGCCTGCTCCAGCCGGTCGGTGAGCAGGCTTCCGCCGTCGTCGAGCACCCGCACGTCGGGGTGCACCTTCGCGGCGAAGTAGGCGAAGTAGGCGGCCAGCGGCGCGGCGGCACGCAGCCCCAGTACCGGCAGCGGCCGGCTCACCGCCAGCAGCCGTCCCGCCTCGGCGATCCGACCCCGGTCGGCCAGCTCGCCGGCGAGCCGGTCCAGGTTGGCCATCTCGGCCCGGACCGCCTGTTGCAGCTCGTTGCCGTCGTCGCTGCTGCCGCCGCCGGTGGACCCGGTGGTCAGCTCGCGCAGCCGGCGGCGCAGCGCCGGGTAGCCGTCGTGGCCCAGCGCCATGGCGAACCGGGTCACCGAGGGCTGGCTCACCCCGGCCAGCTCGGCGACCTCGGCGGCCGACAGGTACGACACGGCGGTGGCGTGCTGCACCAGGCAGTGCGCGATGCGGCGCTGGGTGGGGGTGAGCCGCACGCCGTGGAACAGGTCGCGCACCCGTTCGGTCGGCACCGCCACGGCAGCGCTTTCATTCATGCGCAGACTCTATGCATGAAAACTTTCACCACGCAACTGTCCGGCCGGCGTTCCCGCCGGGCCCGCCAGGCATGCTTGTCGACGTGCGCTATCTGATTCCCCACCCCGACGCGGTGGCCGACCTCGCCGATCTCGACGTCGCGCTGCACGACGGCTCTCAGCCCGTCCCCGACAACCTGGAGGACGTCGAGTTCTTCGCGGTCCCGTACGGGGTCATCGATCCGCGCCTCTGCGAGCCGATCGCCCGGATGCCCCGGCTCGCCGTGGTGCAGACCGTGACCGCCGGCTACGACCATGTCCTGCCGTTTCTGCGACCCGGCCTGATCCTGGCCAACGGTCGGGGCGTGCACGACGCGGCCACCGCCGAGCTGGCCGTGGCGCTCACCCTCGCCGCCCGGCGCGGGCTGCCGGACTTCGTCCGCGCCGGTGACGAGGGCCGCTGGACCACGGGCTGGTCGACCGGGCTGGCCGACGCCCGGGTGCTGATCGTCGGGTACGGCTCGATCGGCGCGGCGATCGAGCGCCGGCTCGCCGGCTTCGAGGTGGAGATCAGCCGGGTGGCGCGGAAAGCCCGCCCCGGCGTACGGCCGGTCTCCGACGTCGCGGAACTGCTGCCGCAGGCGGATGTGGTCATCCTGGCCACACCGCTGACCTCGGAGACCGAGGGCCTGGTGGACAAGGATTTCCTCGCCCGGATGCCCGACGGCGCCCTGCTGGTGAACGTGTCCAGGGGGCGGGTGGTGGACACCGCGGCGCTGCTCGCCGAACTCGAGGCGGGCCGGCTGCACGCCGCTCTCGACGTCACCGACCCCGAGCCGCTGCCCGCCGACCATCCACTGTGGTCCGCGCCGAACGTTCTGATCAGCCCGCATGTCGGTGGCCTGACCGCCGCGTTGGCGCCCCGGGCCCGCCGACTCCTGGTCAACCAGGTCCGCCGGTACGCGACCGGCAAGCCGCTCACGAACGTCGTCATCGGACCGTAGCGACCTTGGCGGCGTCGATTGCGGCATCCTGCGGTGCCACGGCGTGCGGATGGCGCAGGATGCGGCAATCCGCGCCGCCGCACGGACGGGCGCGTCCTCTGTACCATCCCCTGGGCGGGTGAGCAGAGGAGTCAGCATGCAGCCGGAGGGGCCGTACAGGTTCACCGAGATGATGGGCGTCTGCCAGGTCGGCAAGGCCTGGTGGGCCGTGGACGGGCAGGACCGGCTGGTGACCGTCGCCGTGCTCGAACCGGTGGTGGCCGAGGACCCGGCCTGGCGGCGTGCGTTCGCCGGCATGGCCGACGCGCTGGCCGCGCCCGGTGGGGGCGGCCGGCCGTACCTGGCCGCCGACTTCGAGGCCACCGCGCCGTGGGTCGCGTACGTCGCCGACGGCAGCCCCGGCGCCGAGCACCTGTTCCGCGCGCTGGGCCACGAGATCCACGGCGAGCAGGCGACCGACGACGCCACCGTGGCGATGCACCAGGTGCCGCCGGTGCAGCAGGCACAGCCGATGCCGTGGGCGGTGCAGGGCGACCCAACCCAGGGGATGGCACCCCAGCCGGTGTCGCCGTCGCCGGTCTCCACCCCACCGCACCCGGTGTCGACCCCGCCGGTCTCCACCCCACCACACCAGATCTCGACGCCGCCGCACCCGGTCTCCACGCCACCACACCCCATTTCGACGCCGCCGGTGTCGCCGGCCTACCCCCGGCAGGACAGCGAGCCGCCGTACGACCCGTTCGATCCGTCGACCGGGCCCCGGATCGCCCCCGTACGCCCCGAACCCAAGCGGCGACGCGACTGGATCTCCGTCGCGGTGGCGCTGGTGCTCACCCTGGTCGCCGGCACCGCCGGGTTCTTCCTCGGGGGAGGTGGCGCCGACAAGACCGCCGCCCCGCCCGGGCCGTCGACCAGCCCGTCCCTGCCGCCGTACGAGGCGAAGCAGTTCGCCATCAACAAGGCGAAGTTCGAGGGCGAACTGGCACCGCTGGCCGAGCCGTGGCTGACCCGCCTCGGCGGCTGCGTGGTCTACGGGGAGGCCGGTGCCCCGAAGCTGCCGGCCGACGAGAAGCGGCACGTCTTCTGCAACTACGGCGGGGCGTGGCTGCACTTCGCGCTGCACCAGGGCCGCAAGCAGAAGGACACCGCCCGCGCGTACCGTCAGCAGCTCAACCTGGCCGGCGCGACGGTGGCGCCGGGGATGCGTGAGGCGACCCGGACGACCGGCGGGGTGACCGGCGCGAGCGGCAGCTACGTCGAGTACGCGTTCGAGGGCGACGGCGGCCGGCCCATCTGTGGCGTCTGGTGGGACCGGGACGACATCGAGGGTGCCTTCTACGTGGAGACCCTCTGCGAGGAGGGCGTCGGCGGCGACTGGGACGCCCTGCGGGACCTGTGGCGGCGGGGTAGCTGACCTGGCTGGTCAGCCCCGGCTGACCAGCGCGACCGGCTCGATCCCGTCAGTGACCTGCGCCACCCGGTAGTCGGCGAGCGCCTGCCGCCAGGCGTCCCGCTCCGCGCCGACGAGGTGCGAGCGGATCAACCAGACCCGGGCGTTGGCACCGCGCCGGCCGGCCAGTTCCACCGCCTGCTCGATGCCGCCGCGTACGCCGCCCGCGTCCTGGCCGCCGACCACGACCACGTCGGACCGGCGGGGCATCCTGACCGACCAGCCCACCGTGTTGCCGTACGGCGCGACCAGCTCGAGCGGCTCGCGCCGGGAGTAGAACGCGAAGCCGTACCAGGCCGCGTCGTTCATGACCACGACGTCGTTGCCCGCTCGGTGCTCGGCCACGTATTCGGTCGCCGACCGGATGTCCGTCACGGAGATGGCGGTGTAGTATAGCCCTGGTTCGTTGCCGTCGAACCGGTACCAGTGGCCGTTGCCGATGGCGTAGGGACCGATCAGCAGCGCGCAGACCGCAGTGGCCAGCACCGCCGGTCGGGCCCGGGGCAGCCGGTGGCCGAACCGCGTGACGGCAAGGTCCGCCAGTCCCGCGATCCCGACGCCGGCGACCGCCGCCGCCGCGACCAGCAGGAAGTGCGAGGTACGCAGTTCCAGCAGTGGGTAGAGCCCGGCGATCCCCAGCGTGCTCACCACCACCGGCAGCAGGACCACCGCCAGTGCGGTGGCGGGGCGCTCCCGGCGTACCAGGGTCACCGTGCCCGCGACGAGCGCCCCGGCGACGACCAGCCCGGGCGCACCGACCAGCGGGGACAGGTCGGCGAACCGGTCGCCAAGGTAGCCGGGCAGTTCCACCGGGTCGGGGAAGCTGTCGGCCCAGTACCGCACCATCGCCTCGTTCCGCCCCCGGGAGGAGATGCCGAGGTAGACGGCGGTGACGATGATCCCGGCGTTCGACCCGGCCAGGGACACCTCGACCACCCGGGACCACTGCCGCCGGCTCGCCGTGGTCAGCAACAGCGCGCCGAAAACGCACGGGCCGACGATCGCCGTCACGTGGCTGACCAGCATGGCCACCGCGACGGCGGCGGTGAGCACCCCGAGCCGTCGACGCGACCACGCCTGCTCGGCCCAGGAGACCAGGACGAGCAGGCACACCGCGACGGCGGCGTCGGCGGTGTACTGCTTGAGGTCGTGGCGGACCTGTTGGGCCGGCAGCAGCAGCACCACCAGGGCGCAGGCGACGCCCGCCACGATGCCCCGGCCGGCGGTCGGCCACCGCAGCGACCGGCCGAACGCGTACGCCCCGACGACCGCGAGCCCGTGGAACGCGAGCGGCACCACCCGCAGGTGGTCGGCGTCGGGCACCAGCCGCAGCAGGAAACTCCAGCCGACCGGGCTGGACGACGTGGTCACCGGCAGGTCGCCGAGCGGGAGCCGCACGGACAGCGCCACCCACGCCTCGTCGACCCAGTAGGGGGCGGACAGCATGGTCTTGACGTCGTGCACGACCAGGATCAGCTCGAGCAGGATCGCGACGGCAGCGGCGTCGCGGACGGTCGGGCGGGGCCTCGGCGCGGCGACCACGGCTGCGCCGGACCCGCTGACGTGCGCTGGTTCGAGGTGTGCGACCACGCGATCCCTATCCCGACTGGCGACCGGCCGGGCGTCACCCTAACCCACCCGGGCGAGCCTGATCTTTCCAGCGACGTGAGTGACGCCGACACACACCACCATGGGACAAAGCACCGCCACCGCGCTGAGCAGACACGCCACCAGCGTGTTGCCGACAGGCATGTCGGTGGCCACCGCGACGAGCGCCGCATAGAGCGCGGCCAGCACGGCGGCGACGGCGACGGCAACCTGATGAACAGCCGTCCGCTCTTCGCGGCAACCTCTCCGGCGACGTTGGCCGGCACGAACAGCATCGGCACCAACACGGCGCCCAAGCCGGCGGCAAGCAGCACCAGCAACGGCCCGGCGAGTGGCCCGCCGAGCGGCGCACCGGACAGCGAAGCGAACACCAACAGTCCGAAGTAGACAACGCCAGCCTCGACGACGAACACCAACCAGGCAGCACCGGCACCGGCAAGGTGTTGGGCGATTCTCCAGAACATGATGTCCCTTCGGGGTCGCGGTGTTCCGAGGCTACGCCCAAGCCGTGTCCGCGTAGGTGCCCTGGCATCCCGGACGGCGACAGCCGTCGCATCCCGGTACTTGACCAGGATTACGCTGCGAGAGTTCCGCGTTGGCGCCGCTGACCATCAGGGTGACCGGGGCGGGTCTCATCGCGCGGACGCCGACCCGGATGCCCTGTGCGACAGGCCGCTGTCATCAACGCACGAGCCAACTGGGGTCGACACAGCACGGCGGTGCTGTCCGCGTACTGATCCACGGCACCGACCGGCGGCAGCGCGGCCACCTCGGGATCGTCGACACGGGCCAGCAGAACGGCGGCGAACCGCCCAGCGTCGATGACCTGATACGGCCGGTCGAAGAACCGGCGTCGGGTGGCGTCGACCGGCGAAGCGATACCCAACCGGTTCTGCCAGTCGCCAACCTGTTCGTATGCGGAGCACAGCGCCGCCTGCCGTGCGGTGCCGCTGTCGGCGGTCAGCGCCGTATCGCAGGCAGCGGCGATGCCCGCCGTCTCCGGCAACGCGACAAACGCGGTGCCCAACCACTTGCTGTACGGCGGGTACCGACGAGCCAGCAGCAGACACAGCCGCATCACCTCGCGGACCAGGCGTGCCGCCACCACCCGGCTGCCCACCTCGTCGCCGGCCTCAGCGGCGCGGCCCACGAATGCCTCCTCCTCACCGATGCGCATCCACTGGCAGGCCAACACGTAGCGCCACACGTCGTCGGGATACCAGGAGAGTCGATCACGTAGGGCGCTCAACTCGCCGATACCGTCGTGGAACACCGCCCCGCCGATGACCTCGGCCAGCCGCTGCCCCGGCGTGGCCAGCCAATCCAGGACCGTCAGTTGGCGCCGCGCGTCGAAGCCGAGCTGCTCAGCACACCAGGTGCCGACATCGGTGACCACGATCCCGTGCGCTACCGGCCCGTCCGTCGCCGTCATCACCCGTACCCGCCGTCCGGCGGCTCGAAGTGGGTCGGCCACCCGCGAAACCGCTTCGGCAGCCTTGCCGCCAGCAGCGCCGAGATCGCCTCGCCGTACCGATCGACGTCGTCAACCGTCAGGAACAGCTCCAGGCGCGGTCCCCACTCATGGTCCACCGACCGTTCGGTGTCGAACCCGAGCACCTCCGACCCCGCTCCGAGCCGCGCCGCCGTGTACCGCAGACCCGGGCACGCCTCCTCCAGCAGCGGACGCACCGCCTCCGCGTAGAACAACCCGCACAGCTGCAACCCCGGCATGAACGACGCCCGCACCCAGTCACGGTATGGGCCAGCACATCGAGGCTGCCACCAGATTGCTGCCCTGCTGTGGTACCGAAACAAGGTGCCGATCTTCGATATCGGTGATGGTGACGATCCGCCAGCGCGCATGTCACTGGTGCCGAGAGAACTTACCGGCGGTGCCCGTTCAACGTGCCGGAATCACGCTGCTCAAGCGTGGAAGGTGCCGGCCTTGATGCCCCGGACGAAGCCGGCCCACTGGTCGGTGGTGAAGGACAGCACCGGCCCCTGCCGGTCCTTGCTGTCGCGGACCATGACGACCTCAGGCGGTACGGCAACCTCGACACAGTTGCCGCCCCCGTTGCTTCGGGTGCTTTTCTTCCAGGTGAGGGTGGTCATGTCAGTTCCTCCGCGATTGATGCGATGAGTTTGCGGGACTGCGCTTCGCTCAGTGCCGGCTTTTCCATGCTGGCCCACGCCTCGTCGTACGTGGCGACCTCGCCGGGTTTGTCGAGGTAGAGAGCGCCGGTGAGGCTGTCGGAGTAGACGATCGAGGGCTCGGCTCCCCCGTCGAAGTCAAGGATCGTGAACGTGCCGCTGGACATGTTGCCTCGGTGCAGGCCCGCAGAGAACGGGACTACCCGTAGCGAGACATTCGGCTGCCGGCTGACGGTGACCAGGCGTTGTAGTTGGTCCGCGTCCACGCCCCGCCGCAAGACAACCTCGTCGAGCAATACGTCGAACTGCGGGGCGCGCGGCGCGGCGCGGGTCAGGAGCGCCTGTCGACCAAGACGTACGGCTACGCCTCGCTCGATCTCTTCCCGGGTCATTTCTGGACGCGCGACCTCGTAGACGAGCGTGGCGTACGCCTCGGTCTGCAAGAGGCCGGGAACAAGCTGCGCCTCGTAGGTGCGGAGACGAGCCGCGGCGGCCTCGAGACCTACGTACAGCTCGAACCACTCGGGAATGGCATCACCGTAGGAGTGCCACCAGCCACGTCCCTTCGTCTCCTTGGCGAGCCCCATCAGGGCCTCAGTGAGTTCTGGTGACGCTCGGTAAACCCGGCACATTGCTTCGACGTCAAGGGACCGCATCGAGGTAGCGCCGGTCTCGATGCGCCAGATCTTCGGTGTCGACCACTCCAACGCGTCGGCTGCCGCCTTGACCGTCATCCGCGCTTCCTCGCGGAGCTGCCGCAGATACCGCCCGAGCTGACGCCTCGGGACTGTTGAGCCGGTGTCCGTCGTCACTGACTACTCCCTCTCCGTGACTACATACCGGGCGGAGTCTGCGCTCGATATGTAACACCTGTCGGCCACGCTTAGCAATGAAGTCTATCAAGATGAAAGATTCTCTTTCGTTTCATCCAAAATGTAATATTGCATAGGCGGTCCTGGCGGTGAACCATGGCACCGGGTGTGGTGGTCGGATGACCGTTCGTGGCCCGGCTGCCATGCCCCTCATCTCAAGGAGGGGCAGATGGACAGGCGCGTCACCTACGACCAGTACGTCATCGCGGTGGCCCTGACCCTGGCGCGTAGGCATCGGCCGGTCTGGTCGTGGCGGAAGGTTCGGCGGGTCTGTCGATGTGGGACTGACCTGCCCTGCCATGCGAGACACCGCATCCCGATCAATCGCGGGCACTGGCCGGGGGAGGTGTGATGACGACGCATGGCCCGGTCCTGCCGATCTGGACGTGCGCGGGGTGTGGTGCCCCCTGGCCCTGCCGTACCCGCCGTCGCGAGTTGCTGGCCGAGTACGACCAGGCCCCGCTGTCCCTCGCGCTCTACCTGGGTTCGTGCCTGGTGTCCGCCACACAGGACATGGGCTGGGCTCCGGCTGGCCTGCTGCATCGCCGGTTCCTCGGGTGGCTGCCGTGAAATCCGGTGACCTGCTCTACGTGACCAGGGATGCCAGCGTGCAGTTCGTCCGCCCGATCCACTTCCGGCTGATCCGGGTACTCGACTGGATCACCTACGACGGGTGGATCTGGCTCGACGGCCACCAGCTCAACGCCAGGGGCAGCGGTGGCCCGACGGTCGATCTTCGTACGGAAGTCCGGACTGCGGGTCGCCCCGCCACCCGCCATCGGGAAACTGGGGCGACAGCGGCGACGTACTTGATGAGCAGTTGGTCGGTAGAGAGCGAAGGCGTCGGCGCGGTTGTGAAGCCGCGCCGAACGGTACCGCGTGGTACAGTGCGGTACATGACCAGGATTACGCTGCGAGAGTTCCGCGACGGAGCAGGCCGGGTGCTGGATGCGGTCGAGCGAACCGGCGAACCGGTCATCATCACCAAGTACGAGAGACCCGTCGCCGTGCTGATCGGCATCGACGAGTGGGAAGAGATCGAGGCGTTCCGAGACCGCAGGGACGCTGCGGTGATTGCCCGCTCCCGGGCCGAGGGGCAGTTCGTGCCGCTGTCAGCGGCCCTGGAGTCGCTCGGGGTCGATCCACGCGAGGTTGAGGCGCTGCTGGCCGAGCGGGCCAACGGTGAGGCGGCGTGAAGGTTCAGATCGACCGGGACGTGCTGGTTTGGCTGCACAAGCAGCCACGCAACGTCTTCCTGACCGTCCTGAGCGCGATCCTCGGTCTGGTCTCCGATTCTGCACCGCAGAACTCGACCGAGATGCGTGACGGTTCCGGGCGTCGGTTGCGCGTCGGTGACTATCGTGTCCTCTACCGTCTGGACGACGACGAGTTGACCATTCACGCTGTCGGGCACCGCAAGGACGTTTACTCGTAACGCACGTCAGCCCCCCCACCGCCCGCCATCGGGAAACCGGGGCGACAGCGGCGATCCAGGTGCCGCTGATCGGACCCGAACGGGCGCGGAACACACCGGACCGTCGATCACGGGCCGCCGGGCACCGGCTGTCGGCAGGCGGTGACTGATCCGTACGATCGCACGGTGCGAGAGTCTGCCGCAGTCAAGCTTGTCCGTATCGTCGGTGGTGCCGGACTGGCCGCTCTGGCGGTCGGGTTCCTGGTGGCGGGCAGGTGGCAGTTCGCGCTCGCGGTCGGTGTCGGCGCCCTGCTCGGCTGGGTGCTCTGCGAGCCGGTCCGGATCACCTGGGCCGCCCTGGTCATCGCCTTCACCGTTCCGGTGACCATCGACCCCGGCTACCCGACGAACCCCACGTACGCCCTGCTGCTGGTCCTCTTCGTCCTCGCCGGCTGGGGCCGGGTGCTGCGCGCCGAACGGGACGGCTGGCAGCCGAAGCTGATCGGCGTGGCGCTGCTGCTGCCGGCGTGCGCCGTGCTCGCCGGGATCGTCCACTGGCACAGTGCCAAGCCGGTCGTCGTCGGCCTCGCGCCGCTGTTGTGCTACGGCGTACTCGGTTGGCACCTGGTGGAGGAGGCCCGCCGTGAGCCACGGACGATCCGGCGGATCGCGGAGGCGCTCACCTGGTTCAGCGTCGCCGTCGCCGTCTTCGCGAAGTACCAGACCCTGTCCCGCAGTTGGCCGATCTTCGACCAGTTCGCCTACCACTGGACGTACACCTCCGCCTTCGACAACACCCGGGCGGTGGGGCTCTCGGGGCACCCCATCATCTACGGCACCTTCGCGATGGCGATGGCGCTCGTCGCGCTGACCCTGCGCGGCCGGTTCTGGTACGTCCCGTTCACCGCCAACCTGGTGGGGCTGGTGCTCTCCGGCACCCGCAGCGCCTGGGTGGGCATGGTCCTCGCCCTCGCCGCCTGGCTGTTCTTCCGGTGGCGGAACCTCTCCCTGCGG
Source organism: Micromonospora sp. KC213 (assembly GCF_004348325.1). Lineage (GTDB taxonomy): Bacteria > Actinomycetota > Actinomycetes > Mycobacteriales > Micromonosporaceae > Micromonospora. Next base: position 30,418 of record NZ_SMKF01000033.1, read on the forward strand.
GGAGTGGGCAGTGCGGTCGCCGTCGGCGCGGTCGCCTACGCGGCCGTGGCCGTGGCCCCGTCCTTCTTGACTCCTGCCGTACCCGAGCCGGCATCCAACGTGGCCGCCCCCGCACCGACCTCGGCGGCTCCGGCACCCACGCCCGCGGCCTCCACGCCCCCATCGGCGACCGCCAAGCCGAGGTCTGCGGCCCCCGCGCGGACGTCTGCGGCTCCGACCCGGACGTCGGCGGCCCCCACGCGGACGTCGGCGGCTCCGGCACCTTCCTCGAATGCCCCCGCGCCCGAGTCCGAGGCCGCCGTCACCCAGGGGCCCGCGCCGAGCCCCAGCGCGCCCGTCGACGCGGTCGACGTGGCGGGGTCGAGGATCTCCGACCCGGCCAGCGCGGGCGCGCGTTTCACCCGGATGAGCGTCGTCTGGGACGGCATCACCCGGGACTGGTCCACCGTCGTCTTCGGCAACGGCCCGGAATCCAACGTGCGCTACCTGGAGCACGTCGGCATCGGCGACGGTCAGGCCGAGGTCTTCGACAACACGTACCTGACCTTCTGGTACAACTTCGGCCTCATCGGCCTGGCCGCCCTGCTGTCCCTGCTGGTGGTGCTCTACCGGCACCTGCGGTCGGTGCCGGCCCGCGTCCTGCTGGTGGGCTTCTCGGCGCAGGTCTTCTTCTTCGACGTGTGGCTGTGGCCGGGGGCGGTGGCCGTGGCGCTGCTGGCGGTGGCGCTGGGCGCGGCGGATCACCCGTCGCTGACCGCCCGGCCGCTGCCGGCCCTCGGCGGGCGTCGCCGCAGCCCGGCGAACCCCGGCGCGGCGACCGCCCCCGCGTTTCGGTGAGCCCCGGCCCGGCAGCAGCTCTCGTGCTCCGGTGAGCGTCGGCGTCCGCCCCTGCGGACGGACGCCGAGCGGCCAGGTCAGCCCACGGTGGTCGGATCGGGCGCGGCCGACGGCCGGGGCACCGGCGACCCGATCAGCCGGGCCGCCTGCCGGTGCCGTCGGACGGCCGGCGGCAACCCGAACAGGAACTCGGGGAACATGCCGAAGAAGGTCCGGGCGCTGCGCAGCTCCAGGCTGTGCGCCCGCGACCAGCGCAGCGAGTTCGTGGCGCGGGCCCAGTGATGCGTCCACCGCACGTCGCCCAGCAACACCACCGGCAGGTCGTTGCGCCACGCCCGCAGCCCGAGTTCGTGGTCCTCGTAGTAGAGGAAGAAGCGCTCGTTCCAGCCGCCCAACCGGACCAGGTCCGCGGTGCGGCCGGCGACCGCCGCGCCCATCACCCAGGCCACGTAGCGCGCCTCGCCCGGTTCCGCCACCATCCGGTACCCGGCGTGCAGGCGGGACAACGGCCAGACCTTGCGGTTGCCCAGCTTCGCCGTGGCGTACGGGAAGCCCCGGCCGTTGGGCTGCGGCACGCCGTCGGAGGCGAGCAACTGCGGAGCGACCAGGCCGCCGTGCGTGTCGAGATGCCGCCGCAGCACGTCGAGGCCGTCCGGCCGGACCTCCAGGTCAGGGTTGGCGAACAGGACGTAGTCGCCGGTGACCTCGCGCAGCGCGGCGTTGTTGGCCCGGGCGAAGCCGACGTTCTCCGGCAGCCGGATCACCCGCGCGCCCAACTCCTGCGCCGCCGCGACCGAGTCGTCCGTGGAGCAGTTGTCCACCACGATCCACTCGTACGGCTTCGGGCCGGCACGCCAGCAGCGGCGCAGCGTCTCCGCCGAGTGGTAGCTGACCGTCACGACACTCCACCGGTGTCCCGCCATCACGCTCTCCGAACTGTCAGATAGCCGTACAGGGTGGCGAAGCCGAACCGCTCGCCCCGCCACTGGCGGCGGGCCGCCGGCCCCTCCCGCAGGCCGCGTCCCACCCCGCGCAGGAACGGTCGCAGCAGGCCCTGTCGGGCCCGCCGGGCGGCCAGCGCGAGATGCGCCACCGCGAGGACCGGCACCGCGACGAGCATCAGCGGCCAGGTGAAGGTGCGGGCCGCGACCAGGAGCCGGTTGCGGGCCAGCAGGAAGGCCCGGAACCCCTGGAGCCGGTCGTCGCCGTCGACGCTGTGGCCACCGGCGTGCGGAAGCATCACGTCGATCGTCCGGGTGCGTACGCCGGCGGCGTAGAGCCGGAAGGCCAACTCGGCGTCCTCACCCCAGGCGAACAGGTGCTCGTGGAACCCCCCGAACCGTCCGAACAGCTCGGTGGGGAACACCGCCGCGCCGCCCGAGGGACCGAGCGGAGCCCGCGACATCGTGGCGGGACGGTCGATGAACAGCGAGACCGGATGCAGGTCGATGCCGGCGTACTCGCCGCCGTGCATGGCCAGACCCACCGCGACGGGGGCGTCGGGATCCGCCGCGATCGCGGCGCAGACGCGGGCCAGCGCGTCGTCGGGCAGCCAGACGTCCGGGTTGAGCAGCAGGACGTGACTCGTCCGCGCGGCGGCCACCGCCCGGTTGCAGCCGGCGGCGAAGCCCGGGTTCGACGAGTCGGGCAGGTAGTCGTACCGGTCGGTGTCCAGGCAGCCGTCGATCACCTTCGCGCAGCCGTCCTGCGGCCAGTTGTCGGCGAAGACGAACCGCACCGGGAGCCCCTCGGCGGCGCGCACCCAGGTGGGGAGCGTGTCGGCGAGCACCTGGGCGGACCGGTAGAGCACCGTGACGATGGTCAGTTCCTGCGCCACCCGGGCACCGCCTTCCGTTGCCTGCTCAGCTGGGGGCGAAGTCACGTCAGTGACCGGTAGAGGCTCTGCCAGCGCGTGACGCACCGGTCGAAGGCGTACTCCTCGGCGTACCAGCGCGCCACCCGCTGCCGCTGCTCCGCCGAGACCCCGGGGCCGAGTGCCTGCCGGAGCGCGTCGGCCAGCGCGGCGGGCGTGGGATCGGCCCGCAACGCCAGAGTGCCGGTGGCGTGCCGGGTGACCTCCGCCAGGCCACCGGCCCCGGTGTGCACCACGGGTACGCCCAGCGACAGCGCCTCCAGCGCGCTGAGCCCGAACGACTCGACCCGGGACGGCACCACGAGGCAGTCGACGCGCTGGAAAAAGTCCGCCGCGTCGACCCGGCCGACGAGTTCGAGATTCGGGCGGGCGGCGATCGGCAGCGACCCGGCCCCGGCGACCCGGAAGTCGACGTCCGGCAGGCACGAGGCGAGCTCGGGCAGCAGGTCGACGCCCTTCTCCCGCTCCAACCGGCCGAGGTAGCCGACCACCGGCCGCCGGCCGGTCACCGGCGTGACCACCGGCTGCGGATCCGGCCAACGCACCGGCAGCGGGTTCGGGATCAGGCACACGTCACCGACGCCGCCCCGGTCGCGCAGCTCGGCGGCCTCGAACTCGGAGACCGCCACCGTCGCGTGCGGCCGGATCCGGCGCAGCGCCAGATCGAGGGTGATGTTCGACTGGACCATGGCCCGCTGCCGCAGCGACCCCGCGGTGTCCCGGTACTGCCAGAGACTGTTGTGCAGGGTCACCACGAGAGGGGTCCGGACACGTTCGGTGCTCAGCGCGGCCCGGGCGTGCATCGCCGCCGACAGCAGGTGGGCGCAGACCACGTCCGGCCGTACCTCGCGGACCAGCCGGCGCAGCTGCCGCGCGTACGCCAGGTCGACCCGGCTGCGGGCACCGAGCGCCGTCCACGGCACCCCGGCCTCCCGCAACGCCCTGCCCACCTCGTCGTCGGAGGTGGCGGCGACCACCTCCACCCCGGTCCGGGCGTGCGCCGGGATGAGTTCGGTGAGGATCCGTTCCGCGCCGCCGAGCTGCCGTCGCCCGGAGCCGCCGGTGGTGCAGACGAACAGCACCCTCACGAGGCACGCAGCCCTTCGACGGCGCCGCGCGCGATCGCCCGCCGTACCGGATTGGCGCCGACCGCCGCGCGCAGCAGCACCCCGCAGACGTACGCGGTGGCGGCGACCCGGCCGCGCCGGCCCCCCATGTCCCGGCTGGCCCGGATGAACTCCCGGGTACGCCGGCGCGAGATCTCCTCCTCCGACCAGCGCCGCTTCGCCGTGGCGTCGTCCTCGTGCATGATCACCGCGTCCGGCAGGTACGCCAGCCGCATACCCCGCTGCCGGACGGCCCAGCACAGCCGCATGTCCTCGGAGTAGAAGTAGGACGTCTCGTCCACCCCGCCGATGGCGTCGAAGGTGTCGCGGCGCAGGGCGACGAAGGGCCCGGTCAACCAGTCCGCCCGCTCCGGCGGCGCGACGATCCGTAGCCTCGGCGCCACCAGGCTCAGCCCGGTGGCGTGCGCCAACCCGACCCGCACGCTCAGGAAACGCCCGCCCTCGGTCTGCGGGACGCCCTGCGGGGTCAGGACGGCGGGAAAGGCCGCGCCCACCCCGGGGTCGTCCAGGGCGGCCAGCAGCCGGGCCACGGCACCGTCGTGTACGACGATGTCGTTGTTGGACAGGATGACGTTCGACCGGCTGGTGTGGCGTACCCCGAGGTTCATGCCCCGGGCGTAGCCCAGGTTCGAGCCGGACTGCACGTACGTCACGCCCTGCTCGGCGCAGAACTCCGCCAGCGCCTGCCGGATCTGCTCGGAGCTGCCGTTGTCCACCACGACGATCTCGGCCTCGCGGGGCAACGACAGCACGCAGGCGCGGGTCCGCGTGAAGTCCTCCCAGGCGAGAACCACGATCGAGACATCCATTGTCACACCGTTTCCTGACTCGGCGGCGGCTCGCGCCGCAGGCTGGCTCTCGACGCGAAGGCGTGTACGGCGTAGGCGAGCGAGGAGGCGAGCGCCGCCCCGACCGCGCCGGCCCAGGGAATGATCCCGTAGTAGGCCGGTATCGCGACCGCCACCGTGACGAGGGCGACCGTCGTCGTCGCCCGCTCGCCGCGCCGCTTCAACAACAGCGCGCTCCAGCTCTTGCCGGCCGCGGTGGCCAGCGAACCAGGCAGCAGCAGCAGCCCGAGGAGCCAGGCGTGCCGGTACTCCGGTCGCAGGTGGCCCAGCACGGCGAGCCCGACGACGGCGGCCAGGGCGATCGGTGCGGCGGCCCGGACCACCGCCCTGGTCGGGTCCGGCCCGTCCGCGCCGTCGCGGTCGGCGAGGATGCGCTGCGCGCGCACCACGGCACCGGCCTGCGCGAACTCCAGGGCCGCGACGGCCAGGGCGTAGACGCCGAGCGGTCCGGCGCCGACGAACCGGGCCACCAGGATCTGGTTGAACCGCAGCGTCATCATCTGCGCGAAGATGCCGAGGTGCAGGTTGCCGACGGCGAGCAGGTCGGCGCGGTGGTCCGAGCCGGTGGCCGAGGGCGGCGGGAACGCTCCGGCCCGCCGCAGCGTCACCAGCACCAGGCCGCAGACGGCCAGCGCGCTGAGCCACTGGACGCCGAGCCAGACCAGGCTCCACAGGCTGCCGTCGAGCCGGCCGACGGCGTGCAGGGCGAGGTAGCCACCGACCAGCACCGCCCCGCTCGCGGCGCGCATCGCGTAGACGAGCCGGAAGCTGCGGCGTCGCAGCGCGAACGACGAGACGGTGTTGAAAACGGTCAGGCCGGCTGCCGAGCCCACCCCGACCAGGTGGCTGCCGAGGCCGGCCGCCGTGGTCAGCCCGGCGGCGGCGACCCCGGAGAGGAGGACCGAGACCCCGAGCATGGCCAGTACCCGTGCCCGGCCCCGGGAGGCGACCCAGCCGGCCGGGCGGGACAGCAGGAACGTGTCCAGTGACAGCCCGCCGACGGCCGCGCCCAGCGTCGCGGCCACCATGTTGGCGGCCAGTTCACCGCGCTCGGCGGCAGGCAGGGCAACCGAGACCACCGCCGCCACGCCGGTCAGGCCGAGGGCGGCGAGGTAGAGCAGTTCGGGTGCGACGAGCCGCCGCAGCAGCCGTGCGACGGGCGGCGGCGCGCTCTCGCCCGGCGGCGGCACGCTCTCGGCCCGAAGGTCGCCGTCGTGAACGGCGGCGCGCGGGGCGGGGCCGGTCAACGCCCACCACCCCGGAACACTTCCGCCACCGTACGCAGCACGATCTTGATGTCGAGCCAGAGCGACCAGTTCTCGACGTAGTAGTTGTCGAAGCGTGCCCGGTCGGAGATCGGGGTGTCCCCGCGCAGGCCGCTGACCTGCGCCAGCCCGGTGAGCCCCACCGGCACGCGGTGGCGCATCGCGTAGCGCGGGTACTCCACCGAGAACTTCTCCACGAAGTACGGTCGTTCGGGCCGGGGCCCGACGACGCTCATCTCGCCGCGCAGGATGTTCCAGAGCTGCGGCAGCTCGTCCAGCGACGTACGGCGCATGAAGCGGCCGACCGGCCCGACCCGTCGATCGTGCGCGATGGACCAGTTCGTCCGGGACTCCTGCTCGTCGACCGGCTGCATCGAACGGAACTTGATGACCTTGAACGGCTTTCCGTACCGGCCGATCCGTTCCTGGTGGAAGAAGATGCCCCGGCCGCCCTCCAGGAACGTCGCCACCGCGCAGAGCAGCAGCACCGGGCTCAGGACGAGCAGCGCCGCGGTCGCGAAGAGCAGGTCGGAGGCGCGCTTGACCGCCCACCGTGGACCCGAGAGCGTGGTGTCGCCGATCTTGACAATGGGAATCGCGCCGACGTGGTCCGGATAGCCGCCGTGGGACCGGGAACCCCACAGCCGCGGCACCGCCCACAGGTCGCAGCGGGCCGTGGTGGGCTGGAGCAGAATGTCCATCAGGGCCGACTCCGGACAGTCCGGATCCGCGATGATCAGCACTTCGCAGTCCAGCACCCTGGTGAGTTGCGCCAGGTCGGCGAGGGTGCCGATCAGTGGAAGCGCGGCGGTGCCCGGTCGCGTCGTGGTGTCGACGCAGCCGACGAACCGCAGCCCGTACTGCGGGTAGCGGCGCAGCAGCCGGGCGAGTTCGACCGCGATCGGGCCGCTGCCGATGATGATGGCGTTGTGCTCCACCCACCGGCGCTTCCGCGCGACGAGGAGCACCGTGCGGCTGAACGCGCGTCCCACGATCACCAGACCGGCGGAGAGCGCCACGCCGTGCATGAAACCGCTGACGTACTGCACCGAGTCGTGGCGCTCGGCCGCGATGATCGCCACCACGGCCCCGGACGCCAGCAGCCGACCGCCGAGGCTGGGCAGTTCGTCCAGGAAGCCGACGTGCCGGCGGGGCCGGTAGAGCCCGCCCGCGGCGAAGAAGGCCACGGTGAGGGCGGCGTTGACCAGCGTCCCGCGCCAGTAGTTCTGGCTCACCAGCAGCGGAGCGAGCAGCGCGACCACGTCCAGGGGGGCCGCCAGCATCCAGGCCCGCAACCGGCGCGTACGCCGCGAGGCCCGCGAACCGGCGTACGGCAGGACGGCCGTGGTGTCCATCCCGGACTGCCGCTCGGCGGCGGGCGGGTCCGCCGCCAGCCGGGCGGCCGGATGGCCCGGGCGGAGCCCTGCGTCGCCGGTCGGGTCGTCCATCGGTTCCGCTGACTGCTGTGCCGGCCCGTCGAGGTGGATGGCGGTCGCAGCAGGGTGACCTGACGCCGGTAGGCGTGACATGGCCGATCCTCCCCCGTGACGACCCCCGGCGACATACGAACGCCGGAGGCGATCGAAGGATACGAGCGCAGCCGTGCACCCACCAGAGCCGGCGAGGTGAAAGGCTTTCCTACTTTCCGACAGCGATGATGTCGGATACGTCGTCGCGGCGAACCGCGTCGAAGAGGCGACCGGCCTTCGCCGTGTCCGCGAAGACGACGCTCTCGCTGCCCACCCGGCCCGTCCCCCGGCTGGGGCAGGTGACGAAGGTCAGATTGTCGCTCCTCAGGTGACGCAGCTTCATGGCCAGGTCCACCAGGGACAGCGACTTGTCCACCGCCACCGCGTTCGTGCTGGCCCGGACGAACGAGTTCAGCTTGCCGGGGTTGGTCAGCACGCCGCCGGAGGCCGCCTTGTCCAGAATCGCCTTGATCACCTGTTGCTGGTGGCGGATCCGGGCGAAGTCACCGTCGGCGAAGGCGTGCCGCTCGCGCGCGTAGTCCAGCGCGGCCGCACCGGACAGGGTCTGCCGGCCCTTGACGAAGGTCCGGCTTCCGCTCGGGTCGAGCGAGTACTTCGTGGTGAAGTCCTTCTCCACGTCGACCTCGACGCCACCCAGCGCGTCGACGATCTCCTTGAAACCGGCGAAGTCGATCATCGTCACGTGGTCGACGCGTACCCCGGTGAACTTCTCCACGGTCTGGACCATGAGCGGGACGCCGCCCCACGCGTAGGCAGCGTTGATCTTGGCGTCTCGGCCGCCGCGCCCACTCTTCGACCGGGGCACGTGCACCCACGTGTCCCGGGGGATCGAGATGAGCTGGGCACTCGACCGGTCCCTGGTGAGGTGGGCCAGGATGATGGTGTCGCTGCGGGACCCGCCGGCGTTCTCCTGGTCGCGGGAGTCGCTGCCGAGGATCATGATGTTCAGCGCGCCCCCGGCCGCGGCCTCCGCCTGCGGACGCGACTCCTGCGGCACGTCCTCGAACGCCTCGACCCGCTCGATCGAGGAGTCGACCGAACGGTAGTACAGCCCGGCCGCGAGGACCCCGCCGCCGGACAGCAACGCCAGCACGAGCAGCACGACCAGGGTGATCCGCCGCCCACGACGACGCGGAGCCGGGGCAGCCGCCGGAGCATCCGACTCCACATCGGACGCGAGGCGCGGATCGGGATCGGCGAGCTGCTGGCGATCGGACATGGCGCGATGCTACTGATTCACGTTTGCCCGTGGTGACCCTCGTCCGGACGGTCAGCCCCGACCACACGGTCGACCGAATCGAGGTGGCTCTCGCCGAAAGCCCTCTTCGCCTGGTACAAACCCACGGGTGGACGCAACGACGCTTCGCCGGGCCATCGCCCGCACCCGCCTCGCACCGGTCGCCGCCTTCCCCAAGCGGCTGGCCCGGGTCGCCCGGCACGACGCCAAGGTCATCCGTACCACCGCCCGGTGGCTGTTCACCTCCCGTGAACACCACAACTACACCTACGAGCTGACCAAGCTCAGCCGGCAGCACCTCGCCTGGTTCGTCAGCGTCGTCTGCGACGTCCCGATCAAACAGGTCCGGACCTATCTCGACGAGATCGAGTCCGACGACACGCTGCGCGGCCACATCGAGCGGGCCACCGCCGGCTCCGCGCGCCGCGGCCTCGCCGACAAGCAGGTCCGGTACGCCCGCCGGATCGGCTGGTACGCCATCGTCCGCGCCACCCGACCCGGACACGTCGTGGAGACCGGCGTCGACAAGGGACTCGGCAGCTGCGTACTCGCCGCCGCGCTGCTGCGCAACGCCGCCGAAGGGCATCCCGGCCGGCTCACCTCCCTGGACATCAACCCCGAGGCCGGCTACCTCGCCCGCAGCGCGCCCTGGTCGGACGTGATCGACCTGGTGATCGGCGACTCGATCGCCTCCATCGCCGCCCTCGACCGCCCGGTCGACCTGTTCCTGCACGACAGCGACCACAGCCGGGCCCACGAGAAGCGGGAGTTCGAGGCGGTCGAACCGAAACTCGCCGCCGGAGCGATCCTGCTCACCGACAACGTCACCGTCACCAACGTCCTGGCCGAACACGCCGAACGCACCGGCCGCCGTTTCCTGGCGTACAAGGAAACTCCACTGGAGCACTGGTACCCGGGCGACGGAATCGGTGTCGCGTGGTGACCGCCCACCGCCGCCCGCATGTCGCTCCCCGTGATCGCCGCCGCGCCGCCGAGTCACGATCGAGGGAGACTGTCTTAGCTTTCGCTTAGCCCGCTTGTCCGCCCACCCCCGGTCCGGCAGCATCGACCGACGTGACCGACGGCAGCGCGCCCCACGACCC
>NZ_SMKF01000340.1 GCF_004348325.1 Micromonospora sp. KC213
GCCCCCACCAGCGCCAGCCCGAAGCCGTCGCCGCCGAAGGCGACCACGTCGGCCGCGGCGACGCGGGCCGCCGCCGCGTCCCGGCAGAGCGGCGCACGCGCCGGCAGCGCGCGGGCCGCCACCGGCGACGACAGCACGAACACGGTGGCCGCCGGCGCCAACAGCCAGGTGCAGCAGGTGGTCGACCTGGTCAACGCCGAGCGGGCCAAGGCCGGCTGCGGAAAGCTGGCCACCGACGACAAGCTCATGCTCGCCGCCCAGCAGCACAGCCAGGACCAGGCCGACCACCGGACCATGTCGCACACCGGCAGTGACGGCAGCAACCCCGGAACCCGACTGGACCGGGTCGGCTACCGCTGGCGCACGTACGGCGAGAACGTCGCCTGGAACCAGCAGACCCCGGAGGCGGTCATGGCCGCCTGGATGAAGAGTTCCGGGCACCGGGCGAACATTCTCAACTGCGCCTTCACCGAGATCGGCGTCGGCGTGGCGAGCAGCAACGGGCCGTACTGGACCCAGGTCTTCGCCGCACCCCGCTGAGCGGTCCACCGCCTGCGCCCCCGGTCCCGACGCCCACCGCGTCCCGGCCGGGGGCGCGCTCGTTTGACCGGACGAGGCGCGCCGGACGAGGCGCCCGGCGTACCGACGCGGGGCGGCACGGCGTCGACCGGGACCCGGGAGCGGCCCATGCGGATCCGGCGGCCAGGACGGCCCGACGGATCGGCCCGCCCGTCGACGCCGGCCCGGGCGTCGTGGCGGCGCACCGTCCGCCGGGCGCTGCCGGGCGCCGTCGCGCTCACCCTGCTGACCCCCGCCTGCGGTGTGGTGCCCCGCCCGCCGGGCGCGCCGACCCCGTGGCCCACCGGGTACGCCCACCGGTGGCAGTGGCAGTGGCAACTCGACGGTCCGCTCGACACGGCGGTGCCGGCGGACGTCTTCCTGCTCGACCCGGTGCGGACCACCACCGCGCAGGCCACCGACCTGCGGCGGCGGGAACGCCGCCTCATCTGCCAGGTGCACGTGGGCTCGTACGCCGCCACCGATCCGGACGCCACCCGCTTCCCGGCGGTGGTCCGCGGCGCCCCCGCCGGCCGGCCCGGCAGTCGGTGGCTCGACGTCCGGCGGTGGGACGTGCTGCGACCGGTGCTGGCCGACCGGTTCCGACTCTGTCGGGGCAAGGGGTTCGGCGCGGTGGCCCTGGCCGACGCCGACGGGTACGCCCACCACTCCGGGTTCGACCTGGGCTTCGACGACCAACTCCGGTTCAACCGGCGACTGGCCGCGCTGGCCCGTTCGCTGGAGCTCTCTCCCGGACTGCTGAACGACCTGGCGCAGGTGGCGGCGCTGGCCCCCGACTTCGACTTCGCGGTCGACGAGGAGTGCGTACGCCTGCGTCGGTGCGCCCGGCTGCTGCCCTTCGTGGAGGCCGGCAAGCCGGTCTTCCATGTGGAGTACACCGGCTCGCCCGCGACCTTCTGCGTGCAGACCCTGGGCTACGGCTTCGCCTCCATCCGCAAGAACCGCACCCGGGACGCCTGGCGGGCCCCCTGCCTGCCGCC
>NZ_SMKF01000341.1 GCF_004348325.1 Micromonospora sp. KC213
GGCGGGACCGGGTCGAACTGCCCCGGATGCCGGCGCGGGGCGCGCTGTATCGGCGGGCCCTGCTCGGCGCGCTGCCCGGCGTCGGCCCGTCCCGCCGGCCGGACGTCGCGCCGACCGTCGAGTACGCCGTGAGCGGGATCAGCGTCGACCGGGCGCACCTGGCCGAGTACGACCGGGTCTGCGGGTTCCGGCTGTCCGACACGCTGCCGGCCACGTACCCGCACGTCCTGGGCTTTCCGCTGGCGCTGCGGCTGATGGCCACGCCCGGGTTCCCGATCCCGCTCACCGGTGTGGTGCACGTGGGCAACCGGATCAGCGTGCACCGCCCGATCGAAGCCGGCGAGACGCTGGACTTCGTCGCGTACGCGGAGAACCTGCGCCCGCACGAGCGGGGGCGGCAGATCGACGTGGTGCTCACCGGGTCGGTCGACGGCGAGGAGGTCTGGCACGGCGTCTCCACGTACCTGGGCCGCCGGCGGGGATCGGGCGGTGGGGGCGGCCGTGACCGCGCCGAACGGCCCGCGCCGCCCACGCCCACCGCCCACTGGCGGGTCGGTCCCCGGGTCGGTCGGGACTACGCCCGGGTCTCCGGCGACCACAACCCGATCCACACGTCACGGCTGGGGGCCCGGCTGTTCGGCTTTCCCCGGCCGATCGCGCACGGGATGTGGAGCAAGGCCCGCTGCCTGGTGGCACTGGAGAACCGACTGCCCGAGGCGTACACGGTCGAGGTGGCTTTCAAGCTGCCCGTGCCCCTGCCCGCCACGGTCGCCTTCAGCGCCACCCCGGCCTGGGATTTCGCTCTGCACGACACGCGGACCGGCCGTCCGCACCTGGTCGGCACGGTCCGCTGACCCGGCCGGTCGGACCGGTTCCGCCGGCCTGATCCGGCGACCCGGCCCGCCGGTGGCGGTCGAGCGCCCAGCATGAGGGGCATGGAGTCCCTGCTCGACCTGCTTCACCACACGGTGGCCTCACCGTGGGTGTTCCTGGTGATCTTCGCGGTCACCGCGGTCGACGCGTTCTTCCCGGCGGTACCCAGCGAGACGGTGGTGATCACCGCCGGGGTCTTCGCCGCCAGCGGTGAACCGGTCCTGGTCGCGGTGATCGCGGCGGCCACCCTCGGCGCGCTCGTCGGCGACCACGTCTCGTACGCCATCGGCCGGGGCGGCGGCGCGCACCGGTTGGCCCGGCTGCCGGCCGGCAGCCGCCGCCGCGCCAGCTCGGACTGGGCCCGCCGGGCGGTGGCCCGACGCGGCGGTTCGATCCTGACCACCTCCCGGTTCGTCCCGGGCGGCCGTACCGCGGTGACCCTGACCATGGGCGCGGTCCGCTACCCGCTGTCCCGGTTCCTGCTCTTCGACGCCCTCGCCGCGCTCACCTGGGGTACCTATTGCGGGCTGCTCGGCTACTTCGGAGGGCTGACCTTCGAACGCGACCCGCTCAGGGGGCTGCTCGTCGGGCTCGGCCTCTCCCTGGCCGTGACCGGCCTGCTCGAACTGACCCGCTGGCTCCGTCGCCGCGCCCACCGCCGCACCCCCACCC
>NZ_SMKF01000342.1 GCF_004348325.1 Micromonospora sp. KC213
GGCCGGGGCGGCGTGGCCGGCATGGGTCCGGGCCACGGTGCCGGGTACGGCGAAGAGGAAGCTCCGCGTACCAGTTGGCTGGAGGAGGACGAGGACGTCTGGGGTACGGACGGCGACGCCACCCCCGGCATCCTGCGCTGAGACCGGACGTTGTTGTGGGCTGGAAGCCAGTCCCAGCCCCGTATGTGCCGCACGCACCCGGCGGGCAGTGACGCCCGCCGGGTGCGTGCCGGTGTGTCGTGGTCGTGCGATGCGCCTACTTCCAGGTGGCCAGCGCCGACCGGATTCAGTGGCCTCATCAGCTCCGCCATGCTCGCGTTGAGTGCCGGCCGGGTGGCGCCAGCCTCTTGGGAGCAGTCCGTGGCCGCGCCGGTGCCGCAATCGGACTCGCCGTCGATGAAGGCGCCGTAGACGAGTTTGCGCTCCGAGACGGTACCGTCGGCGTTGCGGACCGGTAGCGAGAGCATGCCGCCGCCCGTGGTGCGTAGCACCTCCGAGGTGCAGCCGGTGCTGTCACAGGTGCCGCCGTTGCGGTACCCGCCGGGCTTGTAGACGCCCCACACCGCCTGGTTGAACAGGTTGAGGCCGCTATCCGAACCCTGCTGGCGCGGCCGAGTAGCGCTCCGGATCGATCGTCGCCGCCGCCTGGGCCGGTGACGCCGTAGCCACCACCACCCCGACGGTGGCCGACATGGCCGCCATAGCGCTCGCGGCCAGTACTTTTCCGAGCCTCATGAAGCCCCTCCCGTGACATCGATCCGCTTCTGCGGTGTGATCCTCGCCGGTGGGGAGGTCTGGCAACGAACCACTCATGGCCCACTCACAGCGGACCAGCCGCCGTCGATCAGGTGTGCCGCCTGCCACAGCTGCCACGCGTACGACCGCGCACGTCGATCCCATAGCGGCTGCGCCAGCTCCGCACCGTCCGGGATTGGCGTGCCGACGAAGCTGAGGCCGTCGCGGCTGCCGAGGTCGTCCGAGGCGAGCACGATGCTGAGCATTGCCGTTCGGTACGGATACGGCTCTACCGGGGCGAATCTCGACGGCACCGAGGGCAGGTGCAGCCGTCTGACCCGCCACGGTCAGCCTCGGTCTTTCGCCAACTGTTGATCAAGTGGCAGGCTGGTGTTCTGCACCGGGACGAGCGCCCGAAGGTCCGCAGCCAGCGCCTCGGTTGAGAGCAGTCACCGCCGTGGGTCAGGCGTCGGCGGTCCCGGCCCGCCGCCCCGGTCGCCAGCCGCGCCGCCGGCCCAGGGCCAGGACCGGTCGGGCGAGCAGCAGCGCCCCGGCGAGCAGGGCGCTCACCCCGGCCGCCCAGAACGCGATGGTGCGCTGTCGGGCCAGCGGGTCGTCCACCGGGTCGGGCGGGGGCATCGCGCCGGCCGGCGGGTCGGTCCGGGTGCCGAGCAGGCTGGTCAGCGCCCGGTACGGGTTGACCACTCCGTATCCGAGCTGAGGGTTGTGGCCGTCGGGCGGGTTGTCGGCCGTCCGGGTGAGCCGATAGGCCACCTGCTGGGG
>NZ_SMKF01000343.1 GCF_004348325.1 Micromonospora sp. KC213
CCACTGCTGGTCGGTCAGGCCGGTGCGTTGGGTGGCCTGGGCGGCTTCGACGGCGTGGCGTGCCGCGCCGTGGACGTAGCCGTCGAGGAGGGTGATGACGGCGTCCATTTCCAGGTCGGTCAGGCCCACGCCGTCGACGGCGCGTAGCTCGTACTCGTATTTTGCGGTGACGTTGGGGCCGAGTGGGGGGCGGGTGGTGGCGACCTGGAGCAGCCATGGGTGGCGCAGGTAGAGCGCCCGGTTCTCGTGGGCGATCAGTTCGAGTCGGGTACGCCAGTCGTCGGGGACGTCCTCGGGGCGGGCGGTTTCGCCGTAGACGGTGTCGAGCATGGCGTCGAGGAGTTCGCCTTTGCCGGGCACGTGGGTGTAGAGGGACATGGTGCCCACGTGGAGGCGTTCGGCGACGCGGCGCATCGACAGTGCGGCGAGTCCTTCGGTGTCGGCGACGTCGATGGCGGCGCGGACGATCCGGTCGACGGTGAGTTCGGCGCCTCTGCGGCTGGGTTTGTCGCGGGTTCGCCAGAGCAGGGCGAGGCTGCGGGCGGGGTCGCCGGTGCCGCTGTACTCGACGTTCACGGGATCCACCCTAGCGGGGCGATCGTATGGTGTACGGCCGGTGCTCACCGGGCGGCGAGCAGGGTCCGCAGGGGGGCGGCCTTGGCTGCGGCTTCGGCGACCTCGGCGGCGGGTTCGCTGTCCCAGGTGATGCCACCGCCGGCCCACAGGTGCAGCCGTTCGGCGTCGGCGGCGACGGTGCGGATGGTCAGGCCCAGGTCGATGCGGCCGGGTGCGATCCAGCCGAGGCCGCCCATGCTGGCGCCGCGCCCGACGGGTTCCAGGGTGGCGATCCGGTCGAGGGCGGCGAGTTTCGGTGCGCCGGTGACCGAGCCGCCGGGGCAGACGGCGCGCAGCAGGTCGGCCAGGCCCAGGCCGTCGGCGAGGGCCGCGGAGACGGTCGATTCGGCCTGCCACAGGTCGCACCAGCGGCGTACGGCGTACAGGTCGTCGACCCGCACGGAACCGGTGCGGGCCACCCGGGCCAGGTCGTTGCGTTCCAGGTCGACGATCATGATGTGTTCGGCGCGTTCCTTGGCGGAGGCGAGCAGGTCGCGGCGGCCGGCGGTGGTGGCCGGGCGGGTGCCTTTGATGGGTCGGGTGATGACGCGTCCGCCGGTGACCTCGACCAGGGTTTCCGGGGAGGCGCAGCCGATGGCCCAGCCGTCTCCGTGCAGGGTGCCGCCGTAACGGGCGCCGGGCAGCGCGGCGAGGCGGGTCAGCGCCGGCGCGGGGTCGCCGTGGTAGGTGGCGGCGGCGTGGCCGACGACGTTGACCTGGTAGACGTCGCCACGGGCGATGGCGGCGCGGGCGGCTTCGACGGCGTCGGCGTGCTGTCGGGGGGTCCAGCTGTCCCGCCAGGGGTCGAGCCGCCAGCCTCGGGGGGTCCGGGAGG
>NZ_SMKF01000344.1 GCF_004348325.1 Micromonospora sp. KC213
GCCTCCCGCCCCTCCGCCGGTCCCACCGTGCCGGACGTCGTCGGTGCCGACTTCGAGAAGGCCCGCGACGAACTGCGCGACCGGAAACTGGGCTGGCGGTTCATCTTCGGTACCGGAAACGGACGCGAGGTGGTGCGGACCGTGCCGGCGGCGGACGCGCCGGTGACCCGGGGAACCACCGTCCAGGTGTACGTGGCGGGTCCGGCGCCGCAGGTCGAGGTGCCGGACCTCGACGACGAGGACTGCGCCGACGTCGCCAAGGAACTGGGTGAGCTGGGCCTCTACCCCCGCTATCCGAGCGGGCGTGCCGGCACGGTCAGCGCCCAGGATCCGCTGGCCGGCGCCACCGCGCGCTGGAACGACCAGGTCTCCGTCACCTGCACGCCGGAGCAGGACTGACCGCGCTGCCCAACCGATTGCGACGTGGGGGCCGCCACCAGCCGGGCGGCACGGCGCGCTGATCCCGGCGAATGGTGACCTGGCCCGTTACCGTGAACGGGCGAGGGCCACGACGCCTGCCCGTCGGGAGGGGACGCGCGATGAGCGACGACCGCCAGGAGCCACTCCCCGACGACGCGACGCGGCGGCTGCCGCGGCCGGGCGACGCCACCGCCCGGCAGGAACCGGTGGACGCGACGCGGCCGCTTCCGCCGGCCGACGACACCCCGTCCGAGCCGACGGCCCCGGCCGTCTGGTCGGGCCGGGCCGGTGTGCCGACGCCGCGACCGCCCGATCATGTCGAACCGGTCTGGTATGGCGAGGAGCAGCCCGGACGCCGCTGGTGGACCCCGATCCTGCTCGGGATCCTGGCCCTGCTTCTCTTCGCCGCCCTGGCGGCCGGTGTCTGGCTGGCGCTGCGCGCCACCGACGAGCGGAACGAGGTTCCGACCCCGCCCCCCGTGCCGACCAGCGCGCCGGTGACCACGGCCGCGCCGACCAGCGTCGCGCCGAGCAGCGCACCGGCCAGCACCGCATCGACCACCGAGGCCGTCCAGGTGCCGATGCCGCCCCTGGTCGGGCTGCCCAGGGCGACGGCCGAGCGGATCCTGCAGCGGCTCGACCTGTCGTACCGGGTCAAGACCCGGGAGTCGTCCGGGCAGGTACCGGGCACGGTGGTCGAGACCGACCCGGAGGCCGGCGCACCGGTACAACCCGGCGAGGAGGTGACCCTGGTGGTCGCCGGAGCGCCGTCCCCACCCCCGTCCCCGTCCACCGGTGCGCCGCCGGAGCCGACCACCGGGGCGACGACCGCGACGCCCTGACCGCCGTTCACCATCGCCGGCGTCTGCTGCCCACCACGGCCAACCCGACCAGCGAGGCGATCAACCCGAGCGATCCCGCCCAGAACAGTGACCGGCTGAGTGCCTGCCGCTGGTCGATCGCGGATCGTCGTGCCGGTGCCCCGGCGACGGCCTCCTCGCCCC
>NZ_SMKF01000345.1 GCF_004348325.1 Micromonospora sp. KC213
GCCCAGCAGCCCGCCGCCCACGCCCACCTCGCCGCCGCCGACCTCGACCTGGCCGCCCGCCGGTGGCTGCTCCGCCACCTACAAGGTCACCTCGACCTGGTCCGGCGGCTTCCAGGGAGAGGTGACGGTGACCGCCGGTGCCACCGCGATCAAGGGCTGGACGGTGGACTGGACCTACCCGAGCGGCCAGCGGGTCAACCAGGCATGGAACGCCACACTCACCACCAGCGGATCCGCGGTGACCGCCAAGAACGTCAACTACAACGGCGCGCTGGGCGCCGGGGCCAGCACCACCTTCGGGTTCCTCGGCTCCGGCAGCGGGACCAACCCGACGCCGTCCTGCACCGCGACCTACTGAACAACCCGGCCGGGGCCGTGACCCACACGGCCCCGGCCGGCTCAATCGCCCCGCAGCGCCTGGTTGAGCTGGGTCTCGAAGTTCTCCGGCAGGCGCCCGTCGCCCTCCAGCGCCGACCGTACGCCCTCCCGGAACACCCGGCTGAACTCGAAGTAGTGCGGCACCCGGGGCCGGACCCTGGCCTCCCGGACCGCCTCCTCCAGCAGCGCCAGGTACGGGAACTGCTCCCGTAGCAGCGGGTCGGCGTACACGTCGACGCGGGTCGGCGCGAAACCGCCCAGGGTGAACAGCTTGCGCTGGGCCTCCTTCCTGGTCAGGAACTCGATCAACGCCTGCGCCGCCCGGGGTTGCGCGGTGTGCCGGGCGATGGCGAGGTTCTGGCCGCCCAACGCCGACGGGCCGGGCAGCCGGGTGACCTCGAACGGCACCGAGGACGCCGCCTCTCCCTCCTGCGCGGTCAGCGCCCGGTAGCTGACCGGCCAGTTGCGCATGAACAGGGCCCGGCCCTCCTGGAAGTCGCGCAGGCTGCGCCCCTCGTCGCCGGGAACGGCGAACGCGTCACCGACCAGCAGGCCGCCGCGCCGGGCCGCGGCCACCTGCCGCAGCCGCCGCTCCCAGCGCTCCCGCTGGAACAGCACCCGGTTCTCGGTCTCGTCGACCAGCCGGTCCACCCCGGCGGACCAGATCAACTCCATGCCGTTGACGGTCAACCCCTCGTACGGCCCGAACTGGCCCACGTAACCCGCCACCGGTGCCTGGCCGCCCCGGCCCGCCCCGGCGAGGTCGCGGCTGTGCGCGATCACCGCGTTCCAGTCGAAGTCGCGCCGCTCGGAACCGGCGGCGCCGAGCAGGTCGGAACGGTAGAAGAGCAGCCCCGCGTCGGTGTTGAAGGGCAGGGCCCAGAGCGAGCCCCGGTAGCGGCAACCGTCGAGCACCTCCGGAACGAACGCGTCGAGGTGTCCCCCGCCGAGCCGGGACTCGTCGATGGGCCGCAGATAGCCGGCGTCGGCGAACTCGGCCGTGAAGGTCACGTCGAGGTTGTAGATGTCCACGTCGTCGTCGGG
>NZ_SMKF01000346.1 GCF_004348325.1 Micromonospora sp. KC213
CCACCGACCCGACCCGACCCGGCCGGCCCGCCACCCAACGTAGGGGGCGGGCCGGCGGATCCGCACGCCGGTCAGCCCGGCCCTCGCCCGGAGCCACCCACGCCGGCCCGCTCCGGCCCGGCCGGTGCGCGCGCGGCGGTGCCCGGCGTCGCCGGCCCTCGTCCGCCCGGCCCGCCCGGTCCGGCTGCCCCGCCGGCCCAGGAGGGCGCCGCCGCGGCCCGGTCGGGTCCGCCGGTGCGCACCGGCCCGCAGGCGGCCCCGCCGGTGCGTGGCGGTTGGCCCACCGACCCCGAATCGCGTCCACGCTCCGGTGAGGGGATCTGGCCGGGCAACCCGGCGACCCGTCCTGGCCAGCGGGGTGCGGACCGTCCACCGGCCCCTCCGTCGCACGGTCCCGGCGCACCCGTCTCCGGCCCGGGAGCCGCCGGCGTGGCCCGGCCCCCGGTACCTCGCCCACTGTCCGGCTGGGACGGCCCTCCCCAGGAGGAGACCGGCGGCCGGCCCGTTCCGAACCCGGGGCACCGGCCAGCTCCGGATCGCCGGGACACCGGCCCGCATCCGGCGGGTGGCCCCGGCCCCGGCAACCCCGGTGCTCCCGGCCGGGGCCGTGCCGTCCCGGCGGACCCGACGTATCCGACCCCGGTCAGCGGCGGTCCGCGCCCTGACCCGACGCCGTCCGGCGGCAACCCGCCGGTGCCTGCCGAGCCCCGGACCGGCCGTGGCCGTCGCGTCGTGGCCGACCCGACGCCGGTCGACCCCACCGGCGGACACCGCGCCGGCCCCGCCGGCACGGAGCGTCCCGCCGGCACGGAGCGTCCCGCCGGCACGGAGCGTCCCGCCGGCACGGGGCGTCCCGCCGGCCGGCGGCGGGCCGCCGAGCCGGCACAGCCGCTCGTACCGAAGAGCGGCAACGCCCCGCCGCTGCCACCGGCGTCCCCGACCGGGCCGGAACCCGACGGGCGCGACGCGCCGGGGCGGCACGGCCCACGCACCGACGCCGCCCAGCGGGGCACGCCACCGGAGCGGCCCCGCGTCGACCGAGCCGATCAGCAGGCCGACTGGCCGCGCCAGGCGGCAGGCGGCCCGCGCACCGATCCCGCGTCGCCGGTCGTCGACCGGTCCGGTCCGACCGGTGCCGGCGTACCCGGACCGGAGGTGCCGAACCGGCTCAAGGCCCCGCCGGCTCCGGCCGGTCGTGCCCGGCCCGGTGCCGGCCCAGCCGCTTCGCCCCCGGAGGTGCCACCCGGCCCGGCCCGGGGAGCGGCCCGTCCGCCCCGGGAGGTGCCACCCGGCCCAGCCCGGGGAGCGGCCCGCCCGGTCTCCGCGACCGCTCCGGCCCGGCCGGCCGACCCTGCGCCGGGGCCGGTCGGCCCTGCGGCGGACGCCGGACCTGGAC
>NZ_SMKF01000347.1 GCF_004348325.1 Micromonospora sp. KC213
GGGGCTGTCTCGCCAACGGTGTTTCCGGCGGTCTTGGTTAGTAGGTTTCAGCGGCTGGGAAGCGGTCGCTGAAGGTGATGGCGAAGGCGTTCAACGCGGGTTTCCAGCGCATCGCCCATCGGGTTCTGCCTGCTCCGGTGGGGTCCAGGGAACGGGTCACCAGGTACAGACACTCCAACGCGGCCTGCTCGTTGGGGAAGTGGCCCCGGGCCTTCACAGCTCGCCGGTAGCGGGCGTTCAACGACTCGATCGCGTTGGTCGAGCAGATCACCCGCCGGATTTCCACGTCGTAGTCGAGGAACGGGATGAACTCCGCCCAGGCGTTGTCCCACAGCCGGATCACCGCCGGATACCGGCTGCCCCACTTGTCTGCGAGGTCGTCGAACGCCGCCCGGGCGGCGGTGGCGTTGACGGCGGTGTAGATCGGCTTGATGTCCCGCTTCAGCTCGTCCCAGTACCTGCGCGACGTCAACCGGAACGTGTTGCGGATCAGATGGATCACGCACGTCTGCACTACGGTCTGCGGCCACACGTTCGTGACCACCTCGGGTAGCCCTTTGAGGCCGTCGCAGACGAGGAAGAACACGTCCTTCACGCCGCGGTTGCGCAGGTCGGTCAACACGCTCATCCAGAACTTTGCGCCTTCACCGCCCGTGCCGGCCCACAGGCCGAGGATGTCCTTCTCACCGTCGAGGGTGACCCCGATCGCTGCGTAGAAGGGCCGGTTGGCGACCTGTCCGTCACGCACCTTGACCACGATGGCGTCGATGAACACCGCCGCGTAGATCTCGTCCAACGGCCGATGCGACCAGTCGGTCATCTCCTCGATGACCTTGTCGGTGATCCGCGAGATCGTCTCCTTGCTGACCGAAGCACCGTAGATCTCCGCGAAGTGCGCCGAGATCTCCCCGGTCGTCAGCCCTTTGGCATACAGCGACAACACGACCTCGTCGACCCCGGACAGGCGGCGCTGCCGCTTGCGTACGATCTGCGGCTCGAACGTGCCGGCCCGGTCCCGTGGCACGTCGATCTGCACCGGTCCGGTGCTGTCGGTGAGCACGGTCTTCGGCCTGGTGCCGTTGCGGATGTTGCCCGACCCGACGCCGGCCTGGTCGTGTTTCTCGTAGCCGAGGTGCTCAGTCATCTCCTCATTCAGCGCGGTCTCCAGGACCGTCTTGGTCAACTGCTTGAGCAGCCCGTCCGGGCCCGTCAAAGACAGGCCCTGTTCCTTGGCCGCCCGGACCAGCTCGGCGGCGGCCTTCGCCTCCGCCGACAGCTCAGGCCGCTTCTTCCGTCCGGTCTGGTCGTTCAGTGTCGCGGTCATCACGGCACCCTCCTCACCAGGCACAACGCCCGGCAGGTCAGGCCGGAAACACCGTTAGATCCACACTCCC
>NZ_SMKF01000348.1 GCF_004348325.1 Micromonospora sp. KC213
CCACGGGACCAGGTGCGTCTGGTCGGCCGGGGAGCGGCCACCGCCGAGCACCGCGGTGACCACCGCCTCCGGGCCGAGGATGCCCTGCACCCGGCTCAACGCGCGGTGTGCCCGCTCCCGCTCCTCGCCGGCCTCCCCCCACAGCCCGGGTTGCAGCCCCGAACGGGCCAGCACCCCGTCCGGGACCAGTCGCAACCGGACGATCCCGGCGGTCGGCCGGGCGGGACGGGCTCCGGCACGGCCGGTGCTGCCGGAGAGCCAGCCATCGAGCTGCCAGCGGACCCGGTCGGCGATGGCCGCGGCGGTGAGCAGGCCGTCGTGCCGCCAGACCCGGTGCAGTTCCTGGCCGTGCGCGGTGACCGCCTCGATGCCGAGCCGGGTGCAGGCCAGGCCGTACGCGGCGAGCCGGTCGTGCAGTCGCTCGGCGAGCGCGCGGGCGGCGAAGGCGGCCACGTCGACGCGGTCCAACGGTTCGTCGTACTCGGCGGTCACCGTCAGGTCGACGGGAGGCTGCCGGACCGCCGGCGGCCGGTCGTCCCGCCCCCCGGCGAGCCGGTGGGCCAGCGCCCCGTCGAACCCGAACCGGGCCAGCACGTCACCGGCGGGCAGCGTGGCGAAGTCACCGAGGGTACGCACGCCGAGCCGGCGCAGCAGGTCGGCCAGGGCGGGCCGGCCGAGCGCCTCGACCGGCAGCCCGGCGAGGAACGGCGGGGTCCCACCCGGGGGCACGATCCGGCCGCTGCGCGCGGCCAGCCCGGCGGCGAAGACCCCGTCGGCGATGCCGACCTGGCTCTCCACCGCGCAGGCCTGGGCCACCTGCTCGACGATCCGTTCGGCGGCCGCCTCCTCACCACCGAGGTACCGGGCGGGGCCGCGGGCGGCCAGCGCGCAGGCACCGGGGCGTACCACCTCGACGCCGGCGACGACCTCCTCGACGGCGGCGACCACCGGCTCGAAGGCGCGGGCGTCCCGTCCGGGATCGTGGTCGAGCACGGTGAGCTGCGGGGAGCGACCCTGCGCCTCCCGCCGGCGCAGGCCCCGGCGCACCCCTTCCGCCCGGGCCTGCGCGGAGCAGGCGACCACCCGGTTGGCGCGCAGCACGGCCACCGGCCCGGTGGCGGGCACCCCGTCGACGATCTCGGCGGCGATCACCGGCCAGTCCGGGCACCAGAGCAGCAGGGTACGCACCGGCTGGCCGGTCACACCGGACCGACCAGGGTGAACGCGCCGCGGGCGGCGCCGGGCGCGACGGCCGACGGGCGGGGAATGACCCGGGTGAGGTGGTCACCGGGCAACCAGACCTTGATCTCCTTCGGGCGGGCGGCGGCACCGCGTCCCCGCGCCGACACGGTGACCTCGCGGCGGCGCAGTCGGCCCCGGCCCGCCCCGAGC
>NZ_SMKF01000349.1 GCF_004348325.1 Micromonospora sp. KC213
GGGTGGCCGCCGCCCAGAACCGCTCCCGATCCGCCGCCGCCTCCAGCACCAGGAAGCCCCAGCCCTGCGCGAAACCGGCCGAGGGCGCCCGGACCGCATGGTCCAACAGCCGGTCCACCACCTCCGGCGGAACCGGGCGGTCCGGGTCGTAGTTGCGGACCATCCGACGCCGCCGGACCACCTCGGCGAACTCCATGCTCAGACCCCGGGCCGCAGGCCCCAGACACCCCGCCAGCTCGCCCCCGGCTTCAGCGTGATCAGATCCTTGCCGGACCGGAACGCGTCCGCCGGACAGGTCATCGGTTCCACCGCCACCGAACGGCGGAACCGCTCGCCGGTCAGGGTGTCCCCCGTGTAGACCTGCCACCAGCCGAACTCCCGGTCCGCCCAGATATGCAGCGCCGCCGAGCCGTCCGGAGCGGTCAGCGTCACCGCCGACCCGCCGTCGTCGTCCCGCACGACGTCACCGAAGGCCAGATCGAGCACCGCGTCGCCGATCGGCCGGGGCTCGGTGAAGTCGTACTCGGTGCCGGCCACCGCGGTCGCGCCGACCGGCAACAGCCGGGCGTCCAGCAGCACCCGGGAACGGCCCGGCACCCGCAGCAACGTCTGGTCCACCGGCACCCCGGGCAGACGCAGGTACGGGTGCACGGAGAAACCGAACGGCGCCGCCTCCGCGCCGGTGTTGGTCACCTCGTGCTCGGCCCGCAGGCCGTCCGCGCCCACGCTCCACCGGCTGCGCAGCCGCAACGCCCACGGGTACCCGGGCTGCGGCGGCAGGTCGTACCCGATGGTGACCGCGTCCGCCGACTCCTCCAACAGCTCCCAACGGACCCAGTTGACCAGGCCGTGGATCGCGGTGTGCCGGGACGGCTCGGACAGGTCGAGCTGCAGGGACCGCTCCCCGAAGGTGTACGCCCCGTCCCGGATCCGGTTCGGCCACGGGGCCAGCACCTGACCCGCCGAACCCGGGCAGACCTCGTCCGCCGCGTACCCGTCGACGAGGTCGACCCCCGCACACCGGTACGACCGCAGCCCACCGCCGACCTCGACGATGACCGCCTCGTGACCGTCGGCGGCGATGGTCCACTGTGCACCCGAGGGCGGGCGCGGCACGTCGTTCTCCATGCCGGTGACCTTATCCCCCGGTCCCGGCGCAGCGCCGGACCGGTGCGCCACCGTCCCACCTGACGGCGCGGCTTTCGCCCTGGTCCACCCGCCCTCCGGGAAAGCCCCGCGACCGGCGGCTCAGTCCCGGGCGGCGACCCTCGCCACCCGGTAGCGCAGCAGCGCCGGGAAGATCGCCACCAGCAGCACGGCGAGCACCGCGGCGGCCAGGCCGCCACCGACCCAGGCCACCCCCGAGC
>NZ_SMKF01000034.1 GCF_004348325.1 Micromonospora sp. KC213
CTCGTTGGCCGGGGTGGGCGGGTCGACCTTCGCGGTCGGCGCGGCGTCCACTGGCGCGGCGTCCACTGTGGCCGGCACCGTGGCGGTCCGATCGTCCGATCCGGGCGATCCGGGGCCGGTGCCGCCCTGGTCCGAGCCGGTGGCGGTCGTACCGGCCGCGGGGGCCGTGCCTGAATTGGCGTCGGAGCTGCCGGGGTCGGTGCCGGTGGTGGTCGCGGCCGATCCGGTGCCGGTCGCGCTCGCCTCGGCAGCGACCGTGCCCTGCTCCGGGCTGGTCTTCTCGGTGGTCGCCCTGCCGGTGGCGGCAGCTGCGGCGGCTGCGGCCTTCGCGGTACGCGGGGCGGGTGGCTTCGGCGTCGGCTCGGACGTTCCGCCGGGTCGCGGCGACGGCACCAGCGGCGGACGCGGCTCGCGCGGACCGTTCGGCCCCGGCCGGCGTACGCCGTCGAGCAGCGAGATGGTCTTGGCGCGTTTGCCGCCGGCCCGGCGCAGCAGGCGCTCGGCCACCTCGGCGGTGATCCGATCCTTCGGGTCCTTGCGGAGCAGCCCTTGGAGGACAGGCTTGAGCGGACCGGCGTTCCTCGGCGGCGGCAGCGGCTCGGTGGCCAGCGCGGCCAGCGTGGCGATCGCCGACGGCCGGGCGTACGGCGACTTGCCCTCGACCGCCGCGTAGAGCGTCGCGCCCAACGACCACAGGTCGGCCTCCGGGCCGGCGGTGCCGTCCCGGGCCCGTTCCGGCGCGATGTACGCCGGCGAACCGAGCACCATGCCGGTGCGGGTGACGTTCGGGTCGCCGGGAATCGTCGCCAGACCGAAGTCGGTCAGCACCACCCGGCCGTCGGTGCCGAGCAGCACGTTGCCCGGCTTGACGTCCCGGTGCATGACGCCGGCCTTGTGCGCCGCCTTCAGCGCGCCCAGCACACCAAGACCGATCTCCACCGCGCGGGCCGCCGGGACCGGCCCGTCCTCGGCGAGAGTGTCCTGGAGGGACTTCGACGCGACGTACTCCATGACGATCCACGGGTCACCGTCGGTGCGCAGCACGTCGAAGATGCGGACCACGTTGATGTGGTTCAGCCGGGCGATGGCCCGGGCCTCCCGCAGCGACCGCTCCCGCATCTCGCGACGCTCGTCGTCGGTGAGACTCGGCGGCGGGACGAGTTCCTTGATCGCCACGTCCCGGTGCAGCACCTCGTCCCGTGCCTTCCACACCCGGCCCATGCCACCCTGACCGAGCGGCGAGATGAGCCGGTACCGGTCAGCGACGAGTGGGGAAGGTGCGTCAGACATCGCTGAGACGGTACCCGGCGGCGACAACACGCACACCGTCGGCACGCCACTGTGCGGCGTAGGTCAACTTCGCGACGCGTACGCTGACCGCATGTCTGCCGAAGAGCCGCTGTTCCGGGTCGTCCGGGGGACCCCGACCGCCGAAGAACTGGCCGCGCTGGTGGGTGTGGTGGTCGCCCGCTCCCGGCCGACCGTCGGCTCCGTACCGGTGACCGCCTCCGCCTGGGCTCGCAGCGCCCGCCCGGCCTCCGCCCACCCCGTCGCCGGTCCCGGCGGGTGGCGCGCTTCCGGCCTGCCCCGCTGACCTTCCGGGTACGCGAGCCGGACGATCCCTCCCCTGTGGGGGGCTGCCGAGAGCGCGGACAACGATTAACCTCACTCAGGGGAACCGCGTCGTGACGGAAAGGGAGGATCGATGATCCCTGAGGAGGACCGCCCAGCTCCCTGGCTGCGCGGCTACGGTGGCATCGCGGCCGACATCCGCCAGATGCGCGAGTTCGCCGACCGGCTCCAGGCCGAGGTCGAACGCAACTACGCCCCACACCTGTCCTACATCGCAGACGACATGACCACCGCGATTCCCGATCCGTGCGACGCGTTCATCGAGCTGGTGCAGTTCCTGCAGGCGCATCACGAGACCCAGCAGGCCACCGCCGAGGTGGTGTGGGGTCTCGGCGGGGCCACCGGCCACCTCGCCTCGGCCGCCGGCGACATCGCCAACCGGTACGAGGGCACCGACGCCTTCGCCGCCGCTCGGGTCGGCGACGTGCAGGCGGCCCTCGCCCGCCCGTACGCCGCCGGGCCGGCCTCCCGCCTCCGGCTGGTCGATCCGAACAGTCCGGGTAACGACGGGCCGGTGGTGCTGCCATGATCGAAAGGGGCGGCGGCCGGACGTCCGGCCTCACCGACTGGCAGTTCATGGACGTGCTCAGCATGTGGGCGTGCCTTCAGGACCACGACACCCAGGGGCACTGGAAGCAGGTGACCGGCTGGCGCAAGATCTGCGACCTCGCGCAGGCCCACCTGCGCCGGTTGCAGGAATACCGCCGCGGCCTGGCCGAGGCTTGGCCGCCCGAGACCAACGCCGCCGCCCGGGCGTACCTGGGCGAACTGGACCAACTCATCGACAAGGTCCAACGCACCCATGACACCGCCCTCGCCAACCACGACGCGCTGGCCGCGGCCACCCGCGCCATCGACAGCGCCCGGCCCGAACTGAAAAACCTCCACGAGCAGTACGCGACGAAGCTTGCGCAGAAACGCTCGTACGAGGCGATGATCGCCGATCCGAAGGCGGTCGCCGGCAACCGTACGACCAAGCCGCCCGTGACGGACGGGGATCTGGAGCAGCTCAACGGGCAGGCACGGGGGATCATGGTGGGGTTGAGCGGAGAACTCCAACAAGCCCAGTTCATGCTCCAAAAACCACCCCCACCAAGACTCAATCCGCGACTTGAGGAAAGCAGCAGAGATCCCTATCTTTCCTCCGGCGCTCCGGTCATTCCACCCGTAATTCCGGTGGCGTTAACGACAACTCCGGCGACACCGCACCGAGCCACGCCACAGACAGTCACATCCAAGGTCCCACCTGCCGTAAGGCCAGTCACGGGGGGCGGTCCAGTCTTGGGCGGCATCATCGCCAGCCCTCCACCTTTGCCCACACAATCACCACCAAGCATCACCTTCCCCACGCCTCCAGCACATATCGGACCTACCCTCGGCGTCCCTCTAGTGAATGCACCCCGCAACGAAACCGAAGGATCTCCAGTTCGAAAATATCCGCAACGCGGGACCGGATCCGGGGACGGCATGAGTAAGCAAACGAATTCGGGTTTCCCAAAATCAAATCTACCCGGGCTGATCGGTGGTTCACCGGGAATGGGGATTGGACCAACAGGGGGCAACACTGCCCCACGCAAGGTTAATCCCATCGGAGGCCTCATCGGAGGAGGGGGCGCAGGAACCTCGCCGACGGGCGGCGCGGGATCCCGTCCGGGCAACGGCCGGGGAGGAAACATGGGCTTTCCTCCCCTCGGCGGATCGCCTGGCATAATCAATACGCCAAGCGGAAGTAGCGTACAGTCGGGCCGCAAGAGCAGCCCCGACGAACCGTCACGTTGGGATCCCGACCATCCATGGGAAACCGACCAAGGGGTCAGCCCCATTGTCCGGCCTCCCGAAGATGAGGGGCCAATAGATCCTGGCCCAGCCATTGGCTTTAACCGGTGAAGCAGCATGGAAAGCAGTTCATCCGCTCGACTTTGGCAACACTCCTGACAATCTATACTGCACTGGCCGCCGATCCATTGACATCATCACTTGCCATCCCCTCATCGGATTCCTCGAATCGAATCCGGAAGGACCAGTGGCACTTGCAGTTCCTTCGGATAACTGAAGCCCACAAAGTGAGTTATGGCGAAGGGGTGGTGGTGGCCGTTCCCGATACTGGCGTCGCGCCACACCCCGACCTAACAGCAAATTTATTGCCAGGAATTGACATAATCCCTGGCGGCAGCGGGGATGGTCGCCAAGACACGAACAGCCATGGCACATGCATGGCAGGGATTGTCGCAGCCCATGGCCGCAACAACGAGGTCGGTGCACTTGGAATTGCCCCTCGATCAAAAATCCTGCCCATATATGACACACCCAGGGACGGTCTCGGAAGCCCCGCCGACTTAGCCCGCAGCATCGAATATTCGGTTCGCAAAGGTGCTGGAGTAATCAGCATCTCAGCAGCCAGTTCAGCTACGGTCGAAATGCAGCACGCCATCAAGTCAGCGGTCGCCGCGAATGTGACAGTTGTCGCAGCAGCAGGAAACTTGCCACGCGAAAGCGGGGTGACCTATCCTGCCTCCGAAGACGCAGTTATCGCCGTAGGAGGCATAGATCGCGAGGGTAATCGTGCGTCAATCTCTGTGACCGGCCCGGAGATCGACGTTGTAGCTCCGGCGGTTGACATTTACTGCACCGGACTGAACGGCCGATATCGGGTTAGCACTGGCACCTCGGATGCCACTGCGATCGTTGCGGGAGCCGCGGCGCTGATCCGCTCCAAGTATCCCCACCTGCCCGCCGCTGAAGTCGCCCACCGGCTCACCGCGACAGCCGTTGACAAGGGGCCACCGGGGCGGGACGACGAGTACGGTCACGGCGTCCTCGATATCGTGGCGGCGCTCACCGCAGACGTCCCTCCGCTGGGTTTCGAGTCGTCGGCGGTCACCCCGCCAGCCACGAGCTCCCCTGCCGCCCGCGCCCCGGACGCTGGCGGCGACAGCACCACCGCTCGTGGGCTCGTCACTCTCGGCGTACTCGTGGCGGCTGGCGGCGGTTACTGGGTCTGGCGTCGACGTCGACATGCCGACGACCCGCCTCCCCGGATCAGCCGGTAGCGTCGGCGTCGTGCCGAACTCCTTGACGTTGCGCCTGGTTCTGGCGTCCCAGAGTCCTGCCCGCCGCAAGCTTCTCCAGGCCGCCGGTATCGAACCGGAGGTGCTGGTCAGCGGCGTTGACGAGTCCCAGGTGGTCAGTGACCGGGCGGAGGGTTTGTGCCTGGAACTGGCCCGGTTGAAGGCGCAGGCGGTGCTGGGTCGGCTGCGTACCACTCCTGAGGAGCGCACGCTGGTGCTCGGCTGCGACTCCGTGTTGGAGTTCGACGGGGAGATTCTGGGCAAGCCGACGGATGCGGCCGATGCGACGGGCCGGTGGCGGCGGATGCGGGGGCGCAGCGGGGTGCTGCACACCGGGCACTGCCTGATCGACCTCACCCAAGGGTCTCGGGCGGAGGCGGTCGCGTCGACGGTGGTGCACTTCGCGGACATCACCGACGACGAGATCGCCGCGTACGTGGCGACGGGTGAGCCGCTGGCGGTGGCGGGCGCGTTCACCATCGACGGGCTGGGCGGGGCTTTCCTGACCGGGATCGAGGGAGACCCGGGTACGGTGGTGGGGTTGTCCCTGCCGTTGCTGCGTCGCCTGCTCACCGAGTTGCAGCTCGGCATCACGGACCTGTGGACGAAGGTCGCGCCGGGCGGCCAGGAAATCGAAGGTCTCGGCTAGCGTCGGGGGCATGACCACCAAGCCGCTGCCGCTGACCCCGGAACTGCACGCCTACCTCGTCGCACACGGCTCCGCGCCGGACGAGGTCGTCCGCGATCTGGCCGAGGAGACGCTGGCCGCCCTGCCCGGCGACGCGGTCATGCAGGTGGCACCGGAGCAAGCCTCGTTCCTCACGTTTCTCACCCGGGCCCTCGGCGTACGACAGGCGGTGGAGGTGGGCACCTTCACCGGCCTGTCGTCGCTGGCGATCGCCCGCGGCCTGCCCGACGACGGTCGGTTGACCTGCTTCGACATCTCTGAGGAGTACACCGGCGTCGCCCGGCGGTACTGGGAGCGGGCGGGCGTCGCCGGCCGCATCGAGCTGCGTATCGGCCCGGCCGGGAAAAGGCTGCGGGAGTTGCCCCTGCAGCGACACCTGGATCTCGCATTCATCGATGCCGACAAGATTGGCTACCCGATCTACTGGGACGAGTTGGTGCCACGGATGCGTCCGGGCGCAGTGATCGTGGTGGACAACACGCTGCGGGGCGGCCGGGTGTTGGCCCCACGCGACGCCGCCGACCGGGCGATCGCCGCCTTCAATGACCAGGTGCTGGCCGACGTACGCGTCGAGACGGTGATGCTTCCGATCGCCGACGGCGTCACCCTGGCCCGGGTTCTCTGATCCACTCCGCTTGCGCCATCTGGCGGCTTCCCACGGCGCGAAGACCGCCGGATGGCGCACGTCGAGTCGATCAACCGCCGGCACTCCCCGATCCGGCGCACGTTGGGTGGACCAGCCACCCCGCGCCGCTACCTGGCGCGGACGGAGTCGATCAACGCCCGGAGCGCTCCGACCGGGCGCGATCCGAGTGCGGCATCCCACACTGATCGATCGTTAGGGGCGTCCAGCGTGGCCGATACACTCCCGGTCAACGACCTCCCGGGAGGAGCCCCCAAGGTGCGCAAGGTACTCATCGCCAACCGCGGCGAGATCGCCGTCCGCGTCATCCGCGCCTGCCGCGACGCCGGCCTGGGCAGCGTCGCCGTCTACGCGGACTCCGACCGGGACGCCCTGCACGCCACCCTCGCCGACGAGGCGTACGCCCTGGGCGGCGACACCGCCGCGGACAGCTACCTGCGGATCGACAAGCTCATCGACATCGCCGGCAGGTCGGGCGCGGACGCGGTCCACCCCGGTTACGGCTTCCTCTCGGAGAACGCCGATTTCGCCCAGGCGGTGATCGACGCGGGGCTGACCTGGATCGGGCCCACCCCGCAGGCCATCCGCGACCTGGGTGACAAGGTGACCGCCCGGCACATCGCGCAGCGTGCCGGTGCACCCCTGGTCCCCGGCACCCCGGATCCGGTGGGCGGCGCCGACGAGGTGGTGGCCTTCGCCGTCGAGCACGGTCTGCCGGTCGCCATCAAAGCCGCCTTCGGTGGTGGCGGGCGCGGTCTCAAGGTGGCTCGCACGATGGAGGAGATTCCGCACCTGTTCGACTCGGCCACCCGGGAGGCGGTCGCCGCGTTCGGTCGGGGCGAGTGCTTCGTCGAGCGGTACCTCGACAAGCCCCGTCACGTCGAAGCACAGGTTCTGGCCGACCAGCACGGCAACGTGGTCGTGGTCGGCACCCGGGACTGCTCGTTGCAGCGCCGCCACCAGAAGCTGGTCGAGGAGGCTCCCGCGCCGTTCCTCACCGCCGCGCAGCGTGCGCAGATCCACAACAGCGCCAAGGCCATCTGCCGGGAGGCCGGCTACCACGGCGCCGGCACGGTGGAGTACCTGGTCGGCGCCGACGGCACCATCTCCTTCCTTGAGGTGAACACCCGGCTCCAGGTGGAGCACCCGGTGACCGAGGAGACCGCCGGTATCGACCTGGTCCGCGAGCAGTTCCGGATCGCCGACGGGGAGAAGCTGCGCTTCACCGAGGATCCGACACCGCGCGGGCACGCCATCGAGTTCCGGATCAACGGCGAGGACCCGGGCCGCAACTTCCTGCCCGCCCCGGGCACCATCACCGCGCTGCGGCTGCCGACCGGGCCGGGCGTACGGGTCGACACCGGCGTCTCGGCCGGCGACGTGATCGGCGGCAACTTCGACTCGCTGCTGGCCAAGGTGATCATCACCGGTGAGACGCGGACCGAGGCGATCGAGCGGGCCCGCCGCGCGCTGGACGAGATGGTCGTCGAGGGCATGGCCACCGCGCTGCCGTTCCACCGCCTGGTGGTCCGGGACGCCGCGTTCACCGCCGAGCCGTTCAGCGTGCACACCCGGTGGATCGAGACCGAGTTCGACAACACCGTGCCGGCCTTCACCGCGCCCACCGGCGCCACCGGGGCGCCGGCCGAGCGCGAGACCGTCGTGGTCGAGGTGGGCGGCAAGCGGCTGGAGGTGACCCTCCCCGCCGGCCTCGGTGCGGGTACGACCTCCGCCGCGCCCGCCGGCCGCCGGCCGGCCCGCCGGGGCGGTGGCGCCAAGGCCGGCGTCGCGGTCAGCGGCGACGCCCTCACCTCTCCGATGCAGGGCACCATCGTGAAGATCGCCGTGGGCGACGGGGACAGCGTCGCCGAGGGTGATCTGGTGGTGGTGCTGGAGGCGATGAAGATGGAGCAACCGCTGTACGCCCACAAGGCCGGCACGGTCAGCGCCCTCGCCGCCGAGGTCGGCGCGGTGATCACGGCAGGCGCGGCGATCTGCACCATCGCGTAAACCGGCCGCCCTGGCTGGCTGGCGAAAGGTCAGCACGGAGCGTCCGCGTGTCACGATCACCGGCTGTGCGGGTGTTTTCCGCAACCACCGTCAGCAGCCGCGCCGACGGCCAGGAATGATGGCGGAGTGAGGTTCCTTCATGGCGCGGCTCCCGCGCACGACCTGACCTACAACGACGTCTTCATGGCGCCGGCCCGTTCCGAGGTGGGCTCGCGGCTCGACGTCGACCTGGCCACCAGCGACGGTACGGGCACCACGATTCCCCTGGTGGTGTCGAACATGACCGCCGTCTCCGGCCGGCGGATGGCCGAGACCGTCGCCCGACGCGGCGCGATCGCGGTGATCCCGCAGGACATCCCGATCGAGGTGGTGGCCAACGTCGTCGCCTGGGTGAAGCAGCGGCATCTGGTCCACGACACCCCGATCACGCTCGGTCCCACCGACACCGTCGGCGATGCGATCCACCTGCTGCCGAAGCGGTCCCACGGCGCGGTGATCGTGGTGGACGAGGCGGGCCGGCCGGTCGGGGTGGTCACCGAGGCGGACACCGTCGGGGTGGACCGCTTCGCCCAGTTGCGGCACGTGATGTCGACCGAACTGCACACCGTGTCGGCGGACGCGGACCCGCGTACCGGCTTCGACCGGCTCTCGGCGGGCCGGCGGCGGCTGGCCCCGGTGGTGGACGCCGACGGCCGCCTGGTCGGCGTGCTGACCCGGCAGGGTGCGCTGCGCGCCACCCTCTACCGGCCGGCGGTGGACGACCGGGGTCGGCTACGGATCGCCGCTGCGGTGGGCATCAACGGCGACGTCACCGGCAAGGCCGAGGCGCTGCTGGCGGCCGGGGTGGACACGCTGGTGGTGGACACCGCGCACGGGCACCAGGAACGCATGGTCTCCGCGCTGCGGGCGGTCCGCAAGCTCGACCCGGCCGTCCCGGTGGCCGCCGGCAACGTGGTCACCGCCGAGGGCGTACGCGATCTGGTGGAGGCGGGTGCGGACATCGTCAAGGTGGGTGTCGGGCCGGGTGCGATGTGCACCACCCGGATGATGAC
This sequence comes from Micromonospora sp. KC213, assembly GCF_004348325.1. Classification (GTDB taxonomy): domain Bacteria; phylum Actinomycetota; class Actinomycetes; order Mycobacteriales; family Micromonosporaceae; genus Micromonospora. The sequence continues at coordinate 9,094 of NZ_SMKF01000034.1, forward strand.
CGGGGTGGGCCGGCCGCAGTTCTCCGCGGTGCTGGACTGCGCGGCGGCGGCCCGAACGCTGGGCCGGCACGTCTGGGCCGACGGCGGCGTACGGCACCCGCGAGACGTGGCGCTGGCGCTGGCGGCCGGCGCGTCGAACGTGATGATCGGTTCCTGGTTCGCCGGCACCTACGAGTCCCCCGGCGACCTCTACACCGAACCGGACGGGCGGCGCTACAAGGAGAGCTTCGGCATGGCCTCGGCGCGGGCGGTGAGCGCGCGTACCGCCGAGGACAGCGCGTTCGACCGGGCCCGGAAGGCGATCTTCGAGGAGGGCATCTCCTCGGCGCGGATGTACCTGGACCCGGCCCGACCGGGGGTGGAGGACCTGATCGACGAAATCATTTCCGGGGTACGCAGCGCGTTCACCTACGCGGGTGCCCGCAGTCTCGAGGAGTTCCACGAGCGGGCCCTGGTCGGGGTGCAGAGCACCGCCGGCTACACCGAGGGGATGCCGCTGCCCACCAGTTGGTGAGGTGCGACGCCGGTCAGTCGAAGAGCCGGGCGATGACCTCGCGGGCGCTCGCCTGCGGGTCGTCGCCGACATCGGGGGGGAGTGCCCCGGCCAGCCAGAGGGTGGCGAAGCCGTGCACGATCGACCAGGCGGCGAGGGTGTTGCGGCGCGCGTCATCGGTACCGTCCGACACCGTCGCCACATGGGAGCGCAGCAGGTCACCGGAGCGCTCCCGGGCGGTACACACCTCGGGGGCGTCGGCGCGGTAGAGGTCAGGCCGGAACATCACCTCGAAGTGGGCGCGGTGCCGGACGGCGAAACCCACGTACGCGACCCCGGCCTCGAGTAGGTCGCCGCCGGCCGCCTGCAGCGCCTCGGTGAGCAGGTCGAAGCCCTCCGTCGCGAGCGCGGTGAGCAGCCCCGCCTTGTCGCGGAAGTGGTGCGCCGGGGCGGCGTGCGAGACACCGGCGCGGCGGGCCAGCTCACGCAGGCTCAGCGCCGCCGGGCCGGCCTCCTCGATCGCCTCGACCGCTGCGGCGAGCAGCACGCGACGCAGGTCGCCATGGTGGTACGGCCGATTGCTCGTCATTCCGCAATCCTAACTTGTCATTGACAAGACCCCTCCCGAAGGCCAATCTTGGCAGTGGCAAAATCGAGGGAGGGACTTTCCGTGGCTCCACTGATCGCCCTGCTGGTCGGCACCACGCTGGCCCGGCTGGCTGGCCTGGCCGGGGTCGACGCGCTGGACGGCTGGCAGCCCGCCCTGCGGGTCGGCCTGGCCGCGATGTTCGTCCTGACCGGCATTGCCCATTTCACCGCCCCCCGGCGAGCGGACCTGATCGCCATGGTCCCGCCGCGCCTACCCCGCCCCGAACTGCTGGTCACCGCGACCGGCGTACTGGAGTTGGCCGGCGCGGCCGGCCTGCTGATCCCCGCCACCGCCCGCTGGGCGGCCGCCGGCCTGACCCTGTTGCTGCTGGCGATGTTCCCGGCGAACGTCTCGGCGGCCCGCCGCCGGCTGACGCTGGCCGGACGGCCGGTCACCCCGCTCGGCCCACGCACCGCACTGCAGGTCCTCTTCATCGCCGCCGGCCTCGGAATTTTGTTTGGCCCCTGAATATCTTGGATCTAACATGTCGTGGTGCAGATGGAACGACTGGTCCGGTGGCCGGACGCGCTACGGGAGGTGTCGACGGCCCGGCTCGTCTCGGTCGCCGGCCACCTCGTCGACCAGCAGTTGGGGCGCTACCTGACGGAGCGGCACGGGCTGAGCCTCGCCGGCGTCCGGGTGCTGTTCGTCCTGGCCCGGACAGAGCCGGCGACCCACCGCGAGGTGGCCGAGCTGTGCTTCGTCCGGCCCGCGACCCTGACCGGCATCGTGGACACCCTGGAGCGCGACGGCTTCGTCAGCCGTCGGCGAGGTGCCGCCGATCGACGGTCGGTGCAGCTCATGCTGACCGACAAGGGCCGGGAGCACGTGCGACAACTCACCGACCTGATGCACCGGGACGATCCGCTCACCTCCGTCGACGCCGACCCGGCGAAGAAGGCCGTGATCCGGACGTTCCTGACCGAGTTGATCACGAAGATGTCCGACGGGGAGGACAGCATTTTGCATTCACGCATCCAGGATCCGGGCGAGACCGCACCGGGAGGCAGCCGGTGCTGACCCGACTGCTGCGCGACTTCCTGCGGCCGTACCACCGGCCGCTGCTGGCGGTGGTGCTGTTCCAGTTCGTCGGCACGATGGCCTCGCTCTACCTGCCGAGCCTCAACGCCGACATCATCGACCTCGGCGTGGCCCGGGGCGACACCGACTACATCCTGCGCACCGGCGGCTGGATGCTGCTGGTCAGCCTGGTACAGATCGTCTGCTCGGTGGCGGCCGTCTACTTCGGCGCGCGCACCGCGATGGCCTTCGGGCGGGACGTCCGGGCCGAGGTCTTCGGACAGGTCAACCGCTTCTCCGCCCGCGAGGTGGCCCGCTTCGGCGCACCCTCGCTGATCACCCGCAACACCAACGACGTGCAGCAGGTGCAGATGCTCGTGCTGATGAGCTGCACCATGCTGGTCGCCGCGCCGATCATGAGCGTCGGCGGCGTGGTGATGGCGCTTCGGGAGGACGTGGGACTCTCCTGGCTGCTGCTGGTCAGCGTGCCGGTGCTGGCGATCGCGCTCGGGCTGGTCATCCGGCGGATGGTGCCGGGCTTCCGGCTGATGCAGACCCGGATCGACACGGTCAACCGGGTGCTGCGCGAGCAGATCACCGGAATCCGGGTGGTCCGCGCGTTCGTCCGAGAGCCGTACGAGACGGACCGCTTCGCGGTGGCCAACACCGACCTGACGGCGACGGCCCTGCGGGTCGGCCGGCTCCAGGCACTGATCTTCCCGATCGTGATGCTGATCCTCAACGTCTCCAGCGTCGCGGTCCTGTGGTTCGGCGCGGCCCGGGTGGACGCCGGCCAGATCCAGGTCGGCGCGCTGACCGCGTTCCTGCAGTACCTGATGCAGATCCTGATGGCCGTCATGATGGCGACCTTCATGCTGATGATGGTGCCGCGCGCCGCGGTCTGCGCCGAACGGATCGTCGAGGTGCTGGACACCGACTCCTCGGTGGTGCCACCGGCCAGGCCGGTGACCCGGGTCGAGCGCCGGGGTGAGCTGGAGCTGCGGGACGTCTCCTTCCAGTACCCGGGGGCCAGCGCGCCGGTGCTGCGCGGCATCTCGTTCCGCGCCGCGCCCGGGCGGACCACCGCGATCATCGGCGCCACCGGCGCCGGCAAGACCACCCTGCTCAGCCTGGTCCCCCGCCTGGTCGACCCGACGGCCGGCGCGGTGCTGGTGGACGGGGTGGACGTCCGTGAGCTGGCGCCCGACGAGCTGTGGCGGCGGATCGGGCTGGTGCCGCAGCGGCCGTACCTGTTCACCGGCACGGTCGCCAGCAACCTGCGGTACGGCAACCCGGACGCCACCGACCAGGAGCTGTGGGCGGCGCTGGAGATCGCCCAGGCCCGCGACTTCGTCGCGCAGATGCCCGGCGGCCTGGCCGCCCCGATCGCGCAGGGCGGCACGAACGTCTCCGGTGGGCAGCGGCAGCGGCTCGCCATCGCCCGCGCACTGGTCCGCAGGCCGGAGATCTACCTGTTCGACGACTCGTTCTCGGCGCTCGACCTCGGCACCGACGCCCGGCTGCGGGCGGCACTGCGGCCGGTCACCGCGGACGCGGCGGTGGTGATCGTGGCCCAGCGGGTCTCCACGATCGTCGACGCCGACCAGATCATCGTGCTGGAGGACGGGGGCGTCGTCGGAATGGGACGACACGAGGAACTGCTGGACACCTGCCCGACGTACGCCGAGATCGTGGCGTCCCAGCAGACGGCGGAGGTGACGGCATGAGCGCCGTACCGCAGCAGAAGCCGACCGCCCCGGCGCAGACGCCGAAGCGGCTGCCGCCGGGCCGGGGAAGCGGCGGACCGCCGTGGATGGGCGCCGGCATGCCGGTGGAGAAATCGCTGAACTTCGGGCCGTCCACCCGCCGGCTGCTGGGCCGGCTGCGACCGCACCGGCTGCACCTGGCGGCGATCGTCGGCCTGGCGGTGGCCAGCGTCGCCGCCACCGTGACCGGCCCGAAGATCCTCGGCCACGCCACCGACATCATCTTCGCCGGGGTGATCGGGCGGCAACTGCCCTCCGGGAGCACGATCGAACAGGCGGTGGCGGGAGCCCGGGCCGCGGGCAACGAGAACTTCGCCGACATGCTGGCCCGGATGGACGTGGTGCCCGGCGTGGGCATCGACTTCACCGCGTTGGGCCGTACGCTGGCCCTCGCCGTCGTGCTCTACCTGGGCGCGAGCCTGCTGATGTGGTGGCAGGGCTGGCTGCTCAACGGCGTCGTGCAGGCCACCGTGCTGCGGCTGCGCGCCGAGGTGGAGGAGAAGCTGCACCGGCTGCCGCTGCCCTACTTCGACCGGCAGCCCCGCGGCGAGCTGCTCAGCAGGGTCACCAACGACATCGACAACATCTCGCAGACCCTCTCGCAGACCCTGAGCCAACTGCTCACCTCGCTGCTCACCGTGGTCGGTGTCCTGGCGATGATGTTCTGGATCTCGCCGCTGCTGGCCCTGGTCGCCCTGGTGGCGGTGCCGTTGTCGGTGGTGGTGACCGCCCAGATCGCCAAGCGCTCCCAACGCAGGTTCATCGCCCAGTGGACCCACACCGGCGAGCTGAACGGCCATGTCGAGGAGGCGTTCACCGGCCACGAGCTGGTGAAGGTCTTCGGGCGGCAACGCGAGGTGGAGGCGACCTTCCACGCCAAGAACGAGGAGCTGTTCCGGGCCAGCTTCGGCGCGCAGTTCATCTCCGGGATCATCATGCCGGCGATGTTCTTCATCGGGAACCTCAGCTACGTGGCGATCGCCGTGGTCGGCGGGCTGCGGGTGGCGTCCGGTTCGATGAGCCTCGGCGACGTGCAGGCGTTCATCCAGTACTCCCGGCAGTTCACCCAGCCGCTCACCCAGGTCGCGTCGATGGCCAACCTGCTCCAGTCCGGCATCGCGTCGGCCGAGCGGGTGTTCGCGGTGCTCGACGCCGAGGAGCAGAGCCGCGATCCGGAGCCGCCGGCCCGGGTCACCGAACCACGTGGCCGGGTCGAGTTCACCCACGTCTCCTTCCGGTACGACCCGGACAAGCCGCTCATCGAGGACCTGTCGTTGGTCGCCGAGCCCGGCCACACCGTGGCGATCGTCGGTCCCACCGGCGCCGGCAAGACCACCCTGGTCAACCTGATCCTGCGCTTCTACGAGCTGGACGCCGGACGGATCACCCTCGACGGGGTGGACGTCACCACGCTGCGCCGGGACGACCTGCGCGGCCGGATTGGCATGGTGCTGCAGGACACCTGGCTGTTCGGCGGCACCATCCGGGACAACATCGCCTACGGGCGGCCCGACGCGACGGAGGAGGAGATCCTCGCCGCCGCCCGGGCCACCTTCGTGGACCGGTTCGTCCGAAGCCTGCCCGACGGGTACGACACCGTGATCGACGAGGAGGGCAGCAACGTCAGCGCCGGCGAGAAGCAGCTCATCACCATCGCCCGGGCGTTCCTGGCCGAGCCGTCGCTGCTCATCCTCGACGAGGCGACCAGTTCGGTGGACACCCGCACCGAGGTGCTGCTCCAGCGGGCGATGGCGGCGCTGCGCTCGGAGCGGACCAGCTTCGTCATCGCGCACCGGCTCTCCACGATCCGCGACGCCGACCTGATCCTGATGATGGAGAACGGCCGAATCGTGGAGCAGGGCACCCACGAGCAGTTGCTCGCCGCCAAGGGCGCCTACCACCGGCTCTACCGCTCGCAGTTCACCGGCGCGCTGGTGGACGAGGAGGAGACCGGGGCGACATCGGAGCCGGCGACGCTACCGGGCTGAGCCGGCGCTGAGGAGCCGGGGTCCCGACCCCGGCTCCTCGGCCCCGATTCCGCGCAGGCCGCCGGTCCACGAGTCCGGGCCGGCTGCTCAGCCCGCTGCAAGCAGGTTGGGCGACCGCGCGGCGACCACCGCGCCGATCAGCCCGAGCGCGTCCGGCACCGGCATCGGGTCCAGCCCGCGGCCGTCACGGAGCCGCAGCGCGACCGCGTCGGCGGCGGCCTCCCGGGCGCCGATCACCCCGACGTACGGCATCTTGCGCCGGGCCGCGTCGCGGATCCGGGCACCCAGTGAGCCGGCGTGGTCGACCTCGACCCGCAGCCCGGCGTCGAGCGCCCGGCGGGCCACCCGCTCCGCCGCCTCGGCCTGGGCCCCGTCGACCGGCAGCACCACCAGCTGCACCGGGGCGTACCAGGGCGGGAAGGCGCCCTGGTGCACCTCGATCAGGTACGCGAACAGCCGTTCCATGCTGCCCACCAGACTGCGGTGCACCATCACCGGCCGCCGTCGAACCCCGTCCGAGTCGGTGTACGACAGGTCGAAGCGCTCCGGTTTGTCGAAGTCAAGCTGCACGGTGGAGATGGTCGACTCCCGCCCGGCGGCATCGACGATCTGGATGTCGATCTTCGGGCCGTAGAAGGCGGCCTCCCCCGGGGCCTCGGTGAAGTCCACCCCGTCGAGCGCGGCGCGCAGCAACGCCTCGGCCCGCGCCCACTCGGCGTCGTCCCCGACGTACTTCTCCCCCGGGCCGCGCAGCGACAGCCGGAACCCGGCCGGGCGGACGCCGAGCGCGGCGTGCGCCGCGCCGATCAGCCGCAGGATCTCCCGCACCTCCTCGCCCACCTGCTCCGGAGCGCAGAAGTTGTGCGCGTCGTTCAGCGAGATGGCGCGGACCCGGGACAGCCCGCCGAGCACCCCGGAGCGTTCCGCCCGGTACATGCCGCCCAGTTCGGCGACGCGCAGCGGCAGCTCCCGGTAGGAACGGCCCCGGGCCCGCCACACCAGGGCGTGGTGCGGGCAGAGCGCCGGACGCAGCACGAACTCGTCGTCGCCGGAGAGCCGCATCGGCGGGAACATGTCGTCGGCGAAGTAGCCGAGGTGCCCGGAGCGGACGAACAGCTCCCGTTTGCCCAGTGGCGGCGAGTACACGTGCTGGTAGCCGGCCCGGCGCTCCAGGTCACGGACGTACTCCTCGACGGCGTGCCGGGCGGCGGCACCGGCCGGCAGCCAGATCGGCAAGCCGGCCCCGGCGAGCGGGTCGGAGACGAACAGGTCCAGCTCGCGGCCGAGCCTGCGGTGGTCGATCATGTCGCGCTCCTTGATCGGGTACGCCCCGCCAGCGACCGACCTGGGAACGCCACGAGGCCCCGGGCGGATCGCCCGGGGCCTCGTCGACGAAAACGTCAGTGCGGCACGCCGGGATCTCCCGGCGTCGTGGTCACCACCGCACTGCACATGCCCCCACCGTACGACCGAGACCTTCCCGGAGGCGACCGGGTTTCCGCCCCTCCCGACCGAGCCTCAGCGCTTCTCGCAGGAGATCTTGTCTTTGTCCCGGTCAAGGTGCGTGTTCTTGTCGTAGACCGCGTTGGACACGGTGAAGTTCGTGACCGGTTTCGTGTTACCACGAACCTTGTCCTTCGCGCCCTTCCGCCCTACTCCGTGCTTGTACTTCTTGTTCAGCTCAGTGCAGTTCTTGAACTTCTGCGGCGCCGCCTCGGCGGGGCCGACGACCATGACCGTGCTGCCGCCAAGAACCAGGGTGAGCGCGAGCACGCCTCTTACCAGTTTGGAAACCATGCCAGAGCCTCCGGATGTATTTGTGCCGTTGAGGCGGTGGCTCCACCCTTGTTCATGATCCACATCGATCCGGGTCTTGCCTCGCGCCCAGGCAGCCACAACAAGACGGGGTGGGCCGCCGGCACGGGACCTGCCGGCGGCCCACGGCGGCCCGGTCATCGGGAACGGGGGGCCCGACGTGCGTGGGCCGCGCGGCGACAACGGTACGCCGACCGGCACCCATCCGCCCTCCCCCGCAGGTGGGCGCGAGTCCGTGCCACTGGCCGGCGCCGGTTCGAGGAGCATCTGATCGCACTGGAGGAAGCGGAACATTTCTCCGGAGCCGGTCCGGGACGTTCCCTGATCCGTCTCGGGTGCCGGTGGCGACAGGCTGGGGGCATGCGTGAGAATCGGGCCCACGGCCTGCTGGCCCTCGGCGGGATCGCCCTGGCGGCGCTCCTCGCCGTGATCGGTCACCTGAACGGCAACGACGACCTGAACCCGTGGTCGCTGACCGTCAGCGACTTCGCCGTCTCGGACCGGGGTGGGGTCGTCGACGCCGCCATGGCGGTGCTCGCCGCCGCCACGGCGGTGCTGCTCCCGGCCCTGTGGCGCACCGGCCCGGGACCGGCGCCCGGCAGGTCGGTAGCCGCTGGCCGCCGCCCGTCCGCCGCCACCGCCCTCCTGCTGACCTGGGCGGCCGGGCTGGTCATCGCCGCCGTCGCCCCCACCAACCAACCGGGTACGCCGATGGACGCCGCCGCCCACGTGCACCGGTACGCCTCGGTGCTCGCCTTCCTCGCCCTGCCGATCGCCGGCTGGCTGCTCGCCGGCCACCTGGGCGGACGCGCCGGGGGTTGGCTCCGCGTCCTGGCCCCGACCAGCCTGTTGCTGGCCGGGGCGATGGTCTGGGCCGCCTACCCCGGGGGCGGGGTGCTGGTCGGCCTGGCCGAGCGGCTGCTCATCCTCGCGGAGGTCGCGCTGCTCGCCGTGGTCGCGGCCACCCTGGCCCGCCGGCAGCCCGCCGGGGTGGCGGCTCACTCCAGTTCGTGCAGCATGAGCTGACGGGCCGCCTCGGTGATCGAACCCGACAGGCTCGGGTAGATGGTGATGGTCTGGGCCAGTTCGTTGACGGTGAGGTTGTTCTCCACCGCCATGGTAATGGGCAGGATCAGCTCGCTCGCCTTGGGCGCGACGACCACCCCGCCGATGACCTGGCCGCTGGCCGGCCGGCAGAACAGCTTCACGAAGCCGTCGGCCAGGTCGTCCATCTTCGCCCGGGCGTTGCCCGACAGCGGCAACATCACCTGGCGGCCCGGGATCTTGCCGGCGTCCATCTCGTCCTGGGAGACACCGACGGTGGCCAGCTCCGGGTCGGTGAACACGTTCGCCGCGACGGTACGCAGCCGCAGCGGGCGCACCGCCTCGCCGAGCGCGTGCCACATCGCGATCCGGCCCTGCATGGCGGCGACGCTGGCCAGCGGCAGCACCCCGGTGCAGTCACCGGCGGCGTAGATGCCGGGCACGTTGGTACGCGACACCCGGTCCACGGTGACGTAGCCGCCCCGGGCCAGCTCGACGCCGTACTCCGCCAGCCCGAGGTCGGCGGTGTTCGGAATGGAACCGACGGCGATCAGCGCGTGCGAGCCGTACACGGTGCGGCCGTCGGAGAGCTGGACCTCGACACCGTCGTCGGTCCGCCGGACGGCGTCCGCCCGCGAGTTGTTCAGGATGCTCATGCCCCGGCTGCGGAAGACCTGCTCGATGGCCATCGCCGCGTCGGCGTCCTCGTGCGGCATCACCCGGTCCCGGCTGGAGACCAGGGTGACCTGGACGCCCATGGCCAGGTAGGCGCTGGCGAACTCGGCGCCGGTGACGCCGGAGCCGACCACGATCAGGTGCTCGGGCAGCTCGGGCAGGTCGTACACCTGCCGCCAGGTGAGGATGCGCTCGCCGTCCGGGACGGCGGTGGGCAGCTGGCGCGGGGTGGCGCCGGTGGCGACCAGCACCGTCGAGGCGGCGATGGAGTACTCCCCGCCGCCGTCGGCCGGGTTGACGATCACCCGGTGGGTGTGGCCGAGGGTGTCCTCGCCCAGCCGGGCGGTCCCGGCGACGAAGGTGACCCCGGCCTTCACCAGCTTGGTGTGGATGTCGGCGGACTGGGCCAGGGCCAGCCGCTTCACCCGCTGGTGGACCGCGCGGGCGTCGACCGTCACCGCCTCCAGCCCGTCGGAGTGCACGCCGAACGCCTCGGTGTCCCGGTAGCCGGTGACCACCTCCGAGCTGGCGATGAAGGTCTTCGACGGCACACAGTCGGAGAGCACGCAGGCGCCGCCGGCCCCCTCGGCCTCCACCACGGTCACGTCCGCGTCCAGTTGCGCGGCGACCAGGGCCGCCTCGTAGCCGGCCGGGCCGCCGCCGATGATCACGATCCGGCTCACAACGCTCGCCCTTCGTCAGTGGTCACAGTGACTTTCTTCTCCCCAACGTGTCCGACACGCACCGTCGTATTCTCCCCCAACCGTCCGCCGGGCTATCGTCATCGCCGTGCGTCACTACGCCGCCTACGGCTCAAACCTGGATCCCGCCCGGATGCGTGCCTACTGTCCGCACTCGCCCATGGTGGGCACCGGCTGGCTGGAGGGCTGGCGGCTCACCTTCGCGGGCGAGGGCGTGATCGGCTGGGAGGGTTCCGTCAGCACCGTCGTGGAGTCCCCGGGTGACCGGGTCTTCGTGGCGCTGTACGACATCCACCCGTACGACGCCGCGCAGCTCGACGAGATCGAGGGTGTGACCGCCGGCACGTACCGCAAGCTGCACGTCCGCGTCTCGACCCTGGACGGGGACGTGACCGCGTGGATCTACGTCTTCGACGGGTACGAGGGTGGCCTGCCGACCTCGTGGTACCTGTCGGAGATCGCGAACGCGGCGGAGAAGGCGGGCGCGCCCGACGACTACGTCAGCGAGCTGCGGTCCCGCCCCACCGGCACCGCGTCGGCGTAGCGACTGTCGCACGCCTCCAGTCTGCTACCGGGGCCCACGGCGTCCGCCGCCGGCCCCGGCGGACGCCGCACGTCACACACCGGCGGCGGGGACGCTGCGCTCGTACATGTCGGTCCACCGCTGCTCCTGCAGCCCCACCGAGCGGTAGAGGGTCGCCGGCGAGGTCGGGTTGGTCAGGTCGACACCCAGCCCGGCGGAGGTGCGGCCCTTGGCCGCGTAGACCGTGAAGGCCCGCCACAGCAGCGCCGCGCCCACCCCGCGCCGCCGGTACGCGGGCAGCACCGACAGGGTGCGTACCCAGCCGGCGTCCTGGCCGAGATCCTGGTCGGAGGACTGGAGTGCGCCGGCCGGCACGCCGTCGACCTCGGCGAGGAACCACTCGTCCCAGACCTTGCCGTAGCTGGGCAGCGCCTCCCGCCACCGGTCGAAGTCCAGCGGCTCGTAGTCCGGGGTGTCCCGGAAGGCGGTGTCGTAGATCCGGTGGAACTCCCGCAGGTCCGCCTCGTCGTCGGCGCGCAGCGTCCGCACCGTCACCCCGGGCGGGAGTGGCGGCTCGGCGGGCAGGTCGGCGAGCGGGCGGGCCATCCGCACGTACCGTTTCACCCGGGTGAAGCCGGACTCGACCAGTTCTTCGGCCCAGCGGGCCTCGGGGGCGAACGCCGCCGCGCGGACGGTCAGCGCGGGCAGGCCACGCTCGGCGGCCCGTTCGGCGACCCGGTCGAGCACCCGGGCGAGCAGCGCCGCACGAACCGGGGCGGCCCGCTCGGGATCGACGTACACGTCGAGGAACTCCCGCCCGACGCCGGTCGGATTGTCGATCAACGTCCAGCCGACGATCCGCCCGTCGGGGTCACTGACCAGCCAGGAGTCGTGGGCCGGATCGAAGAAGGGGGCGGTGAGGAAGGACCGGACGTCCTCGGCGTCGAAGTCCGGGTAGCCGATGGCGAAGGTGTCCGCGGCGTGCACCACGGCGAGGATCGCCGAAACGTCGTCGAGGGTGGGGCGGCGGGCGGTCCAGCCGGCGGGGAGCGTCACGGCACGCATCCTGGCAGGCGGGCGAGCCGGGCGCCGCTCATTTATCGTCGGTCGAGGCAGCGTCGCCGCCCGGCCGCGACTCGCCGCGGCGTGCCGGCGTGCCGGCGTGCCGATTGTAGGCATTTGTCCTCGCGCGAGGCCCGCACCGGCCCTTACCGCCACCACGGCCGGTCATTGATCGGCGGCCCGCAGCCCGGCCCGGGTGGCGGCGAGCAGTTCCACCAACTCCGCGCCCTCCCCCGGTCGCAGCACCCGGAACGCCGCCGACACCAGCCGGTCGGTCATCGCCTCGGCCCAGAGCCGCCGCCGCACCAGCGGCCCCACCGGAGGGTACGGCGGAGACCAGCCGCAGGCGGTCGCGCCGGCCTCTCCCTCCGGCCCGGCCAGTACCGCCTCCAGCGGTGTCATCCCGCCGGCCCGCACGGCCAGCAGGTAGGCGCCGGTGAAGTGCTCGCGGAGCAGCAGCAGCCCGGCAGCCGCCCGCGCCCCGGCGGCGTTTTCCGGCACCGGCACCGGCATCGCCCGCCAGGCGGCGAAGAGCGGCATCCCGGTGGCGTCCGCGCCGGCGACGACCCGGTCCAGCAGCGTGGCCAGCCGGGGCGTGCCGGGCAGGTGGTCGAGGTGCTGGGCACCCCAGCGGCAGCATTCGGCGAGGTTGCCGGTGGCCACCTCGATCGGGCGGACCACCCGGGCGGCGGCGTCCCAACCGTCGGCGACGGCCTCCGGCGCGATGAACCCGATCGCGGCGGCGACCGTCTCGGCGCGGACGTCACCGAGCGCGCCGGCCCGGCCGGTGATGTAGAAGGCCCAGCCGGAGATGCCGAGCAGCCGGGCCCGACGCAGGGTGCCGGGGCAGCGGCTGAACGCCTCCCCCAGTTCGAGCACGGCCGGTTTGCTGGCGGTCGCCACCTGTTCTGGGGTCATCGACACCGTCCGTTGAACGCATCCATCGCGCTCAGTCTGCCTCGCCGTCGTCGTCGGCGGCATCCTCCTCTTCGGCGTCCAACGCCTCGATCGCCGCCTGCACCTCGCCGGTGCGGCGCCGGGCCGCGGTGAGCGTGCGTTCCGCGCCGCGCCGGGCCAGCTTCGACCGGCTCAGCTCCTGCTCGGCGACGGCCCGGCGGCGTTCCAGTTCGGCCAGTTCGGCCTCGATCCGGTCGAGGGCGGCGGCGTTGTCCCGCTCGGCCGCCGCAGCGCCGTCCAGCTCACGTTCCGCCCGCTGCTGCTCGGTGTGCGCCGACGCCAACTCCCGGTCCAGCGCCCGCCGCCGTCTGGCCCGCTCGGCCCGCTCGGCCCGCGCCGCCGCCCGCTGGTCGCGGGCACGCCGCGCGTCACCGGTGTCGGTCTCCTTCTCCGGTACGCCGGCCGCCTCCTCCCCGGTGGGAACGAGCCGCAGTTGAGGGCGGGGCACCTCGCCGAACCCGGCATAGTGCGCCGCCCGCAGCAGTTGTCCGGAGCGCACCTGCTCGGCCACTTCGGCGTCGGCGAGCGCGGCGTGCAGGGTGGACTCCACCTCGGCCAGCGGCAGCCGGGCCGCCGCAGGCGCACCCGGGGTCCGGGCCGCGATCCGGCGTACCTCGGTGACCAGGGCGGCGACCACGGCACGCCGCTGGGCGGACAGTTCCCGCAGTTTCGGCCCCTTCAGGTCACGCTGGGCGGTGCGCAGCGCCTCGGCGAGCTGGGTCAGATCGGCGACCAGCTCGGGGCGTTCCAGGGCGAGCAGGTTGACCAGCCAGGCCGCCACCGTGGGGCGTTTCAGTCGGGCGATCCGGCGGGCGCCGGCGGGGTCACCGGCTCGCCGGGCCTCGGCGACGGCGGCGTCGCGGGCGGCGACGAACTTGTCCGGCGGCGTACGGTACAGCCGCTGGACCACCTCGGACGGGAGCGCGGTCACGGTCAGGCGTCGATTCGGGTGCCGGGTTCGAGGCGGTGGTAGTCGGTCCGGGACAGCGCGGCGTACTGACGGTCGAGCACACCGAGGCCGTTGGCGTTGAGCAGCCCGTCGTGCAGGGCGTACGCGCGGCGCGGGGCGACCGCCCGGATGAAGTCGACCACCTCGGCGAACTTCGACCAGGGTGCGTGGATCGGGGCGAAGAGGGTGTCCACCTCGACGTCGGACGGGACGTGCAGCGCGTCGCCGGGGTGGTAGACCCGACCGTCGAGCAGGTAGCCGATGTTCTCCACGACCGGGATGTCGGGATGGATGACGGCGTGCCGGCCGCCGACGGCGCGTACCGGCACGCCGGCGGCGGTGAAGGTGTCGCCGGGGGCGACCGGGGTGAGCGCCTCGGCCGCGTCGCCGAGAACAGCGGCGAGCGACGCCGGACCGTGCACCGGTACGGCGTTCTTCTCCAGCCGACGGGTGAGCGCCTCGACGTCCACGTGGTCCGGGTGCTCGTGGGTGACGAGGACCGCGTCCGCCCCGTCCAGCGCCGCCGCCGCGTCGGCGAACACCCCGGGATCGACGACCAGCACCCCACCGTCGTGCTCGACCCGGAGGCAGGAGTGGGGGTACTTGGTGACCTGCATCGTGACTCCTCGGTCATCGAATCGTGACGTCCTCGTCGCAGTCTGCCGGAACCGCCGCGTGACCGCGCCGCGTCCCAGCTATCGCCCCGGGTCGGCCGGGGTCGGAAGGACGGAGCGGGGAGCATGGGACGAAGAGGACGGGCCGGCGCCGGATGGGCGCTGGCACTGGCGTTGTCGTTGTTGGTCGGCTGCAGTGCGTCGGATGACTCCGGCGGGACCGAGTCGGCGGCGGGGCGCCCGGCCGGCGACGCGGCCGCGGGTGGGGCCGCCGACGCGCCGGCCGGCCGGGCGGCGGTGGGTGCGGCCGGCGAGCCGGGGTCGGCCGGTGCCGGGGCCCCGGACCTGCGGGTCGACCAGCGGGCGATCGTCTACACCGGAACGCTGCGGGTGCAGGTGGACGACGTGGACGGTTCGGCCCGCAAGGGCGTCGACGCGGCGGCCCGTCGGGCGGTGGCCGCCGCGACCGCGGCCGGCGGATTCGTCGGCGGGGACCAGCGGCGCGGGGTGGACGCCGACGCGGAGGCGGAGCTGGAACTGCGGGTGCCGGCCGCGCGGTTCACCGGCTTCGTGGAGGAGCTGGCCGCCTACGGCCGGCAGCAGCACCGGGAGGTACGGACCCAGGACGTCACCGAGGAGACCGTCGACCTGGACGCCCGGATCGCCACCCAGCGGGCCCGGGTGGACAGCGCCCGCAGGTTGCTCTCCCGGGCCACCTCGATCGGCGATCTGGTGTCGTTGGAGAACGAGGTGGCCCGGCGGGAGGCTGACCTCGCCTCGCTGGAGGCGAGGAAGCGGCGGCTGGCGGACCTGACCGCGCTCTCCACCGTCACGGTCACCTTCGTCGGCGGGGAGGCCGCCACGCCGGACGAGCCGACCGGGACGGGTTTCCTGGTCGGGCTGCGTGCCGGCTGGCAAGCCTTCGTCGCCTCGATGGGCGTCCTGGCGACCGTGTTGGGGGCGCTGCTGCCCTGGCTGCTGGCGCTCGGCGTACCCGTGCTGCTGGTGCTGGCGGTGCGCCGCCGGTGGCGGCGGCGAGCGGCGACGACGGCCGGCGGCCCGCCCGCTTCCGGCGGGCCGCACTCGGCCGGCTCGGCTACTGACGCGTCGCCGCCAGTGCCTTCAGCGCGGTCTGCACCATGAGCCGTACCCCGGCGGGGATGGCCCGCTCGTCGACGTCGAACGACGCCCGGTGCAGGTCCACGTTGGGCCCGGAACGGCCGACGCCGAGGCGGGCCAGCGCGCCGGGGACATGCTCCAGGTACCAGGAGAAGTCCTCGCCGCCCATGCTCTGTGGCGTCTCGGCGATCCCTTCGGGGCCGAGCGCCGCTGCGGTGGCGGCGGTGAGGATCTGGATGGCCCGGCTGTCGTTGCTGACCGGCGGCCGGCCACGCAGGTACTCCAGGTCGACGGTGGCGCCGGTGGGCGCGACGACGTCCCGGACGACCTGAGCGACGATCTTCGGCGCCTGCTCCCAGGTGTCGCGGTCCATCACCCGCAGGGTGCCGGAGGCGTGCGCCTCGGACGGGATGACGTTGTACTGGGTGCCGGCCGAGGCGTGGCCGAAGACCAGCAGCAGCCCGCTGTTGGCCGGTACCCGGCGGCTGACCAGGGCCGGCACCTCGGTGACCAGGCGGCCGAGCGCGTCGACGAGGTCGACGGTCAGGTGCGGACGGGCGGTGTGGCCACCCGGGCCGGTGAGCCGGACGGTGACGTTGTCGGCGGCGGCGGTGATCGGGCCGACCCGCAAACCGACCTTGCCCACCGGCAGGTTCGGGTCGCAGTGGACCGCGAAGATCTGGACCACGTCCTCCAGGCCGCCGGCCTCGATCACCTCCAGCGAGCCGCAGGGCAGGATCTCCTCGGCCGGCTGGAAGATCAACCGGACCCGGCCGTCGAGCTGGCCGGCGTCGGCGAGCTGGGCCAGCAGCATGCCGACGCCGAGCATCACCGTGGTGTGTACGTCGTGACCGCAGGCGTGGCAGACCCCGTCGACCGTGGAGCGGTACGGCACGTCCTTGACGTCGGTCAGCGGCAGCGCGTCGATGTCGGCGCGGAGCGCGATGATCGGCCCGTCCGGGCGACCGTTGATGTCGCAGATGACGCCGTTGCCCTTGGGCAGCAGCCGCGGGTGCAGCCCGGCCAGGGTGAGTTCCCGGGCGATCAGCGCCGCCGTCTCGAACTCCGCACCGGAGAGTTCCGGGTGGGAGTGCAGGTGACGCCGGGTGGCGATGAGTCCGGGTACCCGCAGGGCGAGCAGATGATCCAGGTCGAAGGGCAGGGGCTGGGAACCGGACGGCGCCTCCGGCCAGGACGACGCCAGCGGGCCGCCGTTCGGCAGCGTCAACGCACTCGTCACGTCGAATTCTCGATCACTAGGAATGGATGGATCATCGGGAAGGACAGCAGACAGCCTAGACCTCCGACGGTGACGCTGCGCAACCTCGTTACGGTAGCGATCGGAGCGCACAGCGTCACGTAAGCCCTGGTGGGAGGGCTCGAATATCTGCGGGACAGCAGGTAGATCGCGGTCGAACGCCGTCATCTGCCCCCCACCTCCTACAACGCGTAACCGGTTATTGGCGGTCGCGAAATCGGCTCCGAATTCACGACCGTAACCGAATTGTCGCATTAGTCGCCCGAATCAACCGCTGCTCCGACAATTAGCCGACGACCCAGGGCAGCCGGGCGACTCCCGACGGTGACACGCGCGTCCCGTGCCCGGCCGGACACGCTGTCCGTCCGGTTCACCCGTTCGGGTTACCCGCCCGAGTCGGCGGCCACACGCCCCCACCCACCGGTCCGCGTCCGCCGGCAGCGAGGCCGCCGGACCCGGACCGGCCAGGGGGTGGGGCCGGCCGACCCGTCACGGACGGTAACCCCAGGTCAGAAGCGGTCGCTCGGACGGTACGTCCCCCAGACCTGCCGCAGCGTCCCGCAGACCTCCCCCACGGTTGCCTTCGCCCGCAGCGCATCCTTCATCGGGTAGAGCACGTTCGCGGTGCCCTCGGCGGCGGCGCGCAGCTCGGCCAGGGCCCGCTCGACGGCACCGGTGTCCCGCTCGGCGCGCAGCGTGGCCAACCGCTCGGCCTGGGTCGTCTCGATCGCCGGATCCACCCGCAGCGGCTCGTACGGCTCGTCGTCCTCGACGGTGAACCGATTGAGCCCCACCACCACCCGCTCACCCGAGTCGATCTCCTGGGCGATCCGGTACGCGGACTGTTCGATCTCCCGCTTCTGGAAGCCGGCCTCGATGGCGTCCACCGCCGAGCCGTGGTCGAAGACCCGCCCCATCAGCTCGGTGGCGGCGGCCTCGATCTCCGCGGTCATCGCCTCCACCACGTACGACCCGGCGAACGGGTCGACGGTGGCGGTCAGATCCGTCTCGTACGCGAGCACCTGCTGGGTACGCAGCGCCAGCCGGGCCGCCTTCTCGGTGGGCAGCGCGATCGCCTCGTCGAAGCTGTTGGTGTGCAGCGACTGGGTGCCCCCGAGCACCGCGCCGAGTCCCTGGATCGCCACCCGGACCAGGTTGACCTCGGGCTGCTGCGCGGTCAGCTGCACGCCGGCGGTCTGGGTGTGGAACCGCAACATCATTGACTTCGGGTTCCGCGCGCCGAAGTCGTCGCGCATCAGCCGGGCCCAGATGCGCCGGGCGGCGCGGAACTTGGCGACCTCCTCCAGCAGCGTGGTCCGGGCGACGAAGAAGAACGACAGCCGGGGCGCGAAGTCGTCCACCGCCAGGCCGGCGGCGAGCGCGGCCCGGACGTACTCCATGCCGTTGGCCAGGGTGAACGCGATCTCCTGCGCGGGTGACGCGCCGGCCTCGGCCATGTGGTAGCCGGAGATGGAGATGGTGTTCCACTTCGGCACCTCCGTGCGGCAGTAGCCGAACGTGTCGGCGACCAGCCGCAGTGAGGGCTTCGGCGGGAAGATGTACGTCCCCCGGGCGATGTACTCCTTGAGGATGTCGTTCTGGATGGTGCCGTTGAGCGCCGAACCGGGCACCCCGGACTCCTCCGCGACGAGCTGGTAGAGCAGCAGCAGCACCGAGCCGGGCGCGTTGATCGTCATCGAGGTGGAGACCTTGTCCAGCGGGATGCCGCCGAAGAGCAGCCGCATGTCCTCGATCGAGTCGATGGCCACGCCGACCTTGCCGACCTCGCCGTGCGCGATCGGGTCGTCGGAGTCGTAGCCCATCTGGGTGGGTAGGTCGAAGGCGACGGAAAGACCCATCGTGCCGGCCCGCAGCAGCTGGTGGTACCGCGCGTTGGACTCGGTGGCGGTACCGAAGCCGGCGTACTGCCGCATCGTCCACGGACGGGAGGTGTACATGGTCGGATAGACGCCGCGGGTGTACGGGTACTCGCCCGGCCCACCCAGCCGGGTCTCCAGGTCCGCCGGAAGGTCGGCCGCCGTGTAGACGCCCTTGATGGGGAAGCCGGACTCGCTCGACCGGGGTTCGTTCATTACCGGATGGTAGGACGGCGGGCCGAATCGGTGGGTGAGGGATACCGCACACCCCGGTGGACGCTTGGTGAGCTGCCGCGCACGTACCGTCCGGTAGGCAAACGACCGCCGCGTCGGGTTTCGCATCGGGCGTCGGAACCAGCAAGATAGAGAGGTTGTGTCCCAGCCCCCTCGACTTCCCGGTGGCTTTTCTGTGACTCAGATCCCGACCTGGAGCGGCGGACCAGTGAGTCCCCCCGACGGCCGCGCGGCACCCGGCACCACCATCGGTGACCGTTACTCGCTGCGTTCGGCGGTGGGTAACGGCGGCATGGGCACGGTGTGGCGTGCCACAGACACGTTGTTGCGGCGGGACGTCGCGGTCAAGGAGGTGATCCTCCCGCCGGGGCTGGCCCCCAGCGACCGCGACGCGATGTACGAGCGGACCCTGCGCGAGGCGCGGGCCGCCGCGGCCATTCAACACCCGGCCGTGGTCCAGGTGTACGACGTGGTCACCGAGGGCGGCCGGCCGTGGATCGTGATGGAGCTGCTGGACGCGCGCAGCCTCGCCGACATGGTGATCGAGGACGGGCCGGTGGCGCCCCGGGCGGTCGCCAAGATCGGCATCGCGCTGCTCGGCGCGCTGGAGGTGGCGCACGCCAACGGTGTGCTGCATCGCGACGTCAAGCCGGCCAACGTGCTGATCTGCACCGACGGCCGCTGCGTGCTGACCGACTTCGGGGTGGCCCGGATGCCCACCGACGTCCAGCTCACCACCCCCGGCATGGTGCTCGGCTCACCGCACTTCATCTCCCCGGAACGGGCCATGGGGCAGGATTTCGGCCCGCCCAGTGACCTGTTCTCGCTCGGCGTGACGCTGTACACGGCGGTCGAGGGCCGACCGCCGTTCGACAAGGGCGACCCGATCGAGACGATGCACGCCGTGGTCGAGGACCCACCGGCCACGCCGCAGCGCAGTGGGCCGCTGACCCGGGTGCTGATGGGCCTGCTGGAGAAGGACCCGGGCCGCCGGCTGGACGTGCACACCGCCCGTGCCATGCTCCGCGAGCTGCTGGCCGGGCCGCTGACCAGCACGGCGACGGCGGTAAACTCGGTCACCGACCCGTATGCGGTGGTGCCGGTGCAGCGCCCCTCGAAACCGCCCGCGCTGATCGAGCCGAAGTCGGAGCCGAAGCCCAGCGGGCAGATCGGCGGCCGGGCGATGCTCGCCCCGGGCGAGTCGCTGACCGACCGGCTGGCCGCGCTGCGGCGGGGCGAGAAGCCGAAGCCGGCGGTGGCCACCCCGTCGGCCGGGCTCGACGACACCAGCGCCGACGCGCTGGCCAACCCGTTGGACACGCCGACCGGGGCGATGCCCGCGCCGACCGGCCCGAAGGGCGGCACGTACGGCAGGGCGGCGGACGCCACCCAACGGATCAGCCCGGACGCCACCCAGCGGATCGGCGCCCGGCACCCGGACGCCACCCAGCGGATCGGCGGCGGCCACCCGGACGCCACCCAACGGATCGGCGGCGGCCACCCGGACGCCACCCAACGGATCGGCGGCGGCAGCGCCGACACCACCCAGCGGGTGTACGCGAGCAGCGGCTCGCCCGACGCCACCCAGCCGGTGTACGGCGGTGGCCAGTGGTCGGTGCCCGGCACCGGCCAGCCGTGGACCACGCCGCCGGCCACCCCCGCCGCCAGCGCAGGTGGAGCCGTGGACCGGGCGAAGGCGGCCGGCGGGCGGCTGGTCACCACGGTCCGGGGCTGGTCCCGCCGGACGCAGCTCGCGGCGGCCGGTGGCCTGGCCGTGGTGCTGCTGCTCGGCGTACTGGCGCTGTCCGGCGGGGACGACCCGGCACCGCCCACCGCGCAGAAACCCCAGGCGGGCGGGCCGGCCGCCGCCTCGCTGCCCGAGATGCAGGAGCACTCGGCGCGCGGTGTCCGGGTGCTGGTCCCCAAGGGCTGGCAGAAGGCCACCGGTGGGGTGTACGTCGACTACGTCGACCCGGCGGACGAGAGCCGCAAGGTTCGCATCCTGGTCGAGAGGGGCGGCAGCTCCTCGATGCGCTGGGCCGAGGTGGCCGAGGACAATCTCCAGAAGTTCAAGTCCTGCGCCAGGCCCTACAACCGGATCGACATGACCGCGCAGCAGTTGGCCGGCAAGGATGCGGCCGAACTGGAGTACACCTGCGGTGGCGGTGACACGAAGCGGCACGGCGTGTGGCGTGGGGTGGTCCACGACGGCAAGATCTACTCGTTCTACCTCACCGCCACCGAGGCGAAGTTCGGCGAGAGCAAGCCGATCTTCGACGAGATGGTGCGGTCGTTCCAGCTCACAGCGGCCGGCTGAGCCGAGGCCGCCGGGACGTGGTGATCCGCCGCCGTGCTATCAAGGGGCAATGGCGGCGGAGACCACTGACCTTGACGACCTTCGTGACCAGGCGCGGCGCTGGCTGGACGACGACCCCGACCCGGCCAGCCGGGACGAACTCCGGGCCGTGCTCGACGGCTTGCCAGGCACCGCACCGGAACTGGCCGACCGGTTCGCCGGGCCGCTGACCTTCGGCACCGCCGGGCTGCGTGGCCCGCTGCGGGCCGGCCCCAACGGCATGAACCTCGCGGTGGTCACCGGGGCCGCGGCCGGGCTGGTGGCCTGGCTCGCCGCTCAGGGCGGCGAGGGTCCGCTGGTGATCGGGTACGACGCCCGGCACGGTTCCCGGGCGTTCGCCGAGCGCACCGCGCGGGTGGCCACCGGGGCGGGCCGCCCGGCGCTGCTGCTGCCCCGCCCGCTGCCCACCCCGGTGCTGGCGTACGCGGTGCGGCACCTCGGCGCGGTCGCCGGGGTGATGGTGACCGCCAGCCACAACCCGCCGCAGGACAACGGCTACAAGGTCTACCTGGGTGCCCGGCTCGGCGGGGAACTCGGGGCGGGGGCGCAGATCGTGCCGCCGGCCGACGCCGGGATCGAGGCGGCCATCCGGGCGGTCGGCCCGCTGGCGCAGGTGCCGCTCGGCCCGGCCGGTCAGGTGCTCGGCGACGACCTGGTGGCGTCGTACGTGGACCGGGCCGCCGCCGTGGTGACGCCGGACGGATCGCGTGACCTGAAGGTGGCCTACACCCCGCTGCACGGGGTCGGCGCGGCGGTGCTGACGGCCGCCTTCGCCCGGGCCGGTTTCCCGGTGCCCGGGGTGGTGCCCGACCAGGCCGAGCCGGACCCGGCCTTTCCGACCGTCGGCTTCCCCAACCCGGAGGAGCCGGGGGCGGTGGACCGTCTCGTCGCGCTCGCCGACGCGACCGGCGCGGACCTCGCGATCGCCAACGACCCGGACGCGGACCGCTGCGCGGTGGTGGTGCGCGACGGTTCCGGGAGCGAGGACGGGCAGGGCTGGCGGATGCTGCGCGGGGACGAGGTCGGCGCGCTGCTCGCCGACCACCTGATGCGGCGCGGCGTGACCGGGCTGTATGCCACCACCATCGTGTCGTCGTCTCTGCTGCGGGCGATGTGCGCGGCCCGGGGCCTGCCGTACGACGAGACGCTGACCGGGTTCAAGTGGATCGTCCGGGCCGGTGCGGGGGCGCACCCGCTGGTCTTCGGGTACGAGGAGGCGCTGGGCTACTGCGTCGCGCCGGGGCACGTCCGCGACAAGGACGGCATCACCGCCGCGCTGACCGTCGCCGAGTTGGCCGCCGAACTGAAGGCGCGGGGCCGCACCCTCGTCGACCGGCTCGACGAGTTGGCCGCCGAGTTCGGCGTGCACCACACCGACCAGCTCTCGGTCCGGGTGGACGACCTGCGGCTGATCGCCGACGCGATGGCCCGGATCCGGGCGGCCACCCCGACGACGCTGCTCGGACAGCCGGTCACCGAGGCGCGGGATCTGCTGCCCGGCGCGGACGTGGTGATCCTGCGGACCGCCGCAGCGCGGGTGGTGGTCCGTCCCTCAGGCACGGAGCCGAAGCTCAAGGCGTACCTGGAGGTGGTGGAGCCGGTCGCGGACGGCGACGTGGCCGCCGCCCGGGACCGGGCCCGGGCGGCCGTCGCGGCACTGCGCGCGGAGGTCGCCGCCGCCCTCGGTGTGTAGCCGATCAGAGGCGGACCGGCGCAGGCGGGAGTCAGCGGGGCGGGCCGAGCGCGGCGTCGACGGCCTGCCCCAGCGCGGTGATCACCAAGGCCACCGAGGGACGGACCAACGAGTCGTCCAGGCTGACCGTGCCGGTGAAGCCGGCACCGCCGCCGATCTCCTCCAGCCGGCGGTGGGCGTCCACGGCGGCCTGCCCGGTCAGGCCGAGGGCCGGTTCCATCCGGAGTACCGCGACCAACGTGGCCAGCGCGGCCGTCCGCTCGTCGGGGAGTTCGCCACCGGCGAGTGCCGCCGCGAGCCGGAGTCGGCTGTCCTCCTCGACGGAGGGGTCCGCCAGCGGATAGCGGTGCACCACGATGAAACCCAGCTCGGTCTCCTCGACGTGGCGCACCACACCCCGGTCGACGAGGTCGTCGAGGATCCGGTCACGCAGGCCGTGCCGGAGCCGCTGCACCCAGGACGAGGGAGTGTGTGGCGTGTCCGCCGCGATCCGGCCGAGCACGCCGTCCAGGATCGGCTCACCGACCGGCGTCGGGTCCGTCGCCACCAGCGATCCGTCGGCGTACGCGATCCGCCCGGCCAGGGCCAGCTCGACCAGGACGGCTGCGGCCATTCCCAGGTCGAGGCCGATCCGGGGCATGGTCGCCTTGCCCGTTTCGTCGTCGTACGCCAGCAGCAACAGCTCTTCGGCGAGCGCAACACCAGTCATGCCCCGGAACGCTAACGGTTGCCCGCACCTCCCGGGCCCCAACGCGCCCGCCCGCCGCGGCCACCCGGCGTGCTCACCGCGGCGGCGCGGTGGGATCAGAAGCGGGGCATGCCGCCGAACTGGCGGTCACCGGCGTCGCCGAGGCCGGGCACGATGAACTTGTTGTCGTTCAGGCCCTCGTCGATGGCGGCGGTGACCAGGCGCAGCGGCAGGCCGGAGCGCTCCAGCCGCTCGATGCCGGCCGGCGCGGCCAGCACGCAGAGCACGGTGATGTCGGTGCAGCCCCGGTCGGCGAGCAGTTGACAGCAGTGCTCCAGTGAGCCGCCGGTGGCCAGCATCGGGTCGAGCACCAGCACCGGCAGGCCGGCCAGTTCCCGGGGCAGCGACTCCATGTACGCGCGCGGCTCGAAGGTCTGTTCGTCGCGAGCCAGGCCGACGAAGCCCATGGAGCTCTCCGGCAGCAGGCCGAGGGCGGCGTCGGCCATGCCCAGACCGGCCCGCAGCACCGGCACCAGCAGCGGCGGGTTGGCCAGCCGGGTGCCCTCGGTGTCGGTGACCGGCGTCCGCACCGGGAACTTCTCGACGGGGAAGGAACGCGCCGCCTCGTACACCAGCATGGTGGTGAGTTCGTGCAACGCGGCCCGGAACGACGAGGAGTCGGTCCGGGCGTCCCGCATGGCGGTCAGCCGCGACTGGGCGAGCGGGTGGTCAATGACATGTACGTCCACGATCGCTCAACCTACCGCTCGGGGGTGCCGACCACCTTCGGTGCGGCCCGACCAGCGACGCCGCTCACGTGTGGCGCTTCTGACCAGGCCAGCGTGACCAAGATCACCGGATGGTCCGGTGCGTAGTATTCGGAGCATGACGGCGACAGCGACGTCGGCCCGGTCGGACCTGTCCGAGCTGGGGCGATCCGAGATCGCGCTACGGACCTTCCTGCACGGCCTGCCGGGCGTGGACCAGGTCGGCGCGGAGCAGCGGGCGGCACAGCTCGGCACCCGATCCATCAAGACAACCGCCAAGGCGCAGGCCATCGACCTGGCGATCCGGATGGTCGACCTGACCACCCTGGAGGGGGCCGACACCCCCGGCAAGGTCCGGGCGCTGGCCGCCAAGGCGCTGCGTCCGGACCCGGCCGACCCGTCCTGCCCACACGTCGGCGCGGTCTGCGTCTATCCCGCGATGGTCCCGTACGTGGCCGAGGTGCTGCGCGGGTCCGGCGTGCACCTGGCCAGCGTGGCGACCGCCTTCCCGTCCGGCCAGGCCCCGCTGGAGATCAAGCTCGCCGACACCCGGGCGGCCGTCGAGGCCGGCGCCGACGAGATCGACATGGTGATCAACCGGGGCGCCTTCCTGACCGGGCGCTACGGCGAGGTCTACGACGAGATCGTGGCCACCAAGGAGGCATGCCGCGGTACTGATGCCGGTCGCCAGGGGCGACCGCGAGCCCACCTCAAGGTGATCCTGGAGACCGGCGAGTTGGCCACGTACGACAACGTGCGTCGCGCCTCCTGGCTGGCGATGCTGGCCGGCGCCGATTTCATCAAGACCTCCACCGGCAAGGTCCCGGTCGCGGCGACCCTTCCGGTGACCCTGGTGATGCTGGAGGCGGTCCGTGACTTCCGCGCCGCCACCGGGCGGCAGGTCGGCGTGAAGCCGGCCGGCGGCATCAAGACCACCAAGGACGCGATCAAGTACCTGGTCATGGTCAACGAGACCGTCGGCGTGGACTGGTTGGACCCGGACTGGTTCCGGTTCGGTGCGTCCAGCCTGCTCAACGACCTGCTCATGCAGCGCACCAAGCTGACGACCGGCGTCTACCCCGGTCCCGACTACTTCACCCTGGACTGAGCCCGATGTTCGAATACGCCCCCGCCCCCGAGTCCCGCTCGGTGGTGGACATCAAGCCGACGTACGGGTTGTTCATCGACGGCCGGTTTGTCGACCCGAGCGACGGCGGCAGCCTCAAGTCGATCAACCCGGCCAGCGAGGAGGTGCTGGCCGAGGTCGCCGAGGGCGGCCCCGCTGACGTGGACCACGCGGTACGCGCCGCCCGGACGGCGTACGAGCAGGTCTGGGGCCCGATGCCGGGCCGGGACCGGGCCAAGTACCTGTTCCGGATCGCCCGGATCATCCAGGAGCGTTCCCGCGAGCTGGCTGTGCTGGAGTCGCTGGACAACGGCAAGCCGATCAAGGAAGCCCGCGACGTCGACCTGCCGCTGGTCGCCGCGCACTTCTTCTACTATGCCGGCTGGGCCGACAAGCTGGCCTACGCCGGGTTCGGCCGGCCGCCGACGAGCCAGCACAGCGGGCCGGATCCGCAGCCTCTCGGCGTGGCCGCGCAGGTCATCCCCTGGAACTTCCCGCTGCTCATGCTGGCCTGGAAGATCGCCCCCGCCCTCGCCGCCGGCAACACGGTGGTGCTCAAGCCGGCCGAGACCACCCCGCTGACCGCGCTGCTCTTCGCCGAGATCTGCCAGCAGGCCGACCTGCCCGCCGGCGTGGTCAACATCGTCACCGGCGCCGGCGAGACCGGTCGGGCGCTGGTCGAGCACCCGGGCGTGGACAAGGTCGCCTTCACCGGCTCCACCGAGGTCGGCCGGGCCATCGCCCGGGCCGTCGCCGGCACCCGCAAGAAGCTCACCCTGGAACTGGGCGGCAAGGCCGCCAACATCGTCTTCGACGACGCCCCCGTCGACCAGGCCGTCGAGGGCATCGTGAACGGCATTTTCTTTAACCAGGGGCACGTCTGCTGCGCCGGCTCCCGGCTGCTGGTCCAGGAGTCGGTCGCCGATCAGGTGCTGGAGTCACTCAAGCGCCGAATGGCCCGGTTGCGGGTCGGTGATCCGCTGGACAAGAACACCGACATCGGTGCGATCAACTCGGCCGCCCAGCTCGCCCGGATCCGGGAACT
Organism: Micromonospora sp. KC213; assembly: GCF_004348325.1. Taxonomy (GTDB): domain Bacteria; phylum Actinomycetota; class Actinomycetes; order Mycobacteriales; family Micromonosporaceae; genus Micromonospora. The sequence goes on from NZ_SMKF01000034.1 coordinate 35,513, forward strand.
CTCCGACGCCGGCTCCGCCGAGGGCGCGCAGCGCTGGTCGCCGCCGTGCGAGCTGCCCGAACGGGGCTTCTGGTTCGCACCCACCATCTTCACCGGGGTCACCCAGGCGCACCGGATCGCCCGGGAGGAGATCTTCGGCCCGGTGCTGTCCGTGTTGACCTTCCGCACCCCGGCCGAGGCCGTCGAGAAGGCCAACAACACGCCGTACGGGCTGTCGGCCGGGATCTGGACCGACAAGGGATCCCGGATCCTGTGGACGGCCGACCGGCTGCGCGCCGGTGTGGTCTGGGCCAACACGTTCAACAAGTTCGACCCCACCTCTCCCTTCGGTGGCTACAAGGAGTCGGGCTACGGTCGCGAGGGCGGCCGGCACGGGCTGGAGGCGTACCTGAATGTCTGAGCGGGTCGCGGTACGCAAGACGTACAAGCTCTTCATCGGCGGGAAGTTCCCGCGCAGCGAGTCGGGACGGTCGTATCTCGTGCAGGACTCGAACGTGTCGCTGGCTTCCCGCAAGGACGCGCGGGACGCCGTCGTCGCCGCCCGCGCCGCGGTGCAGGGGTGGGCCGGGGCGACCGCGTACAACCGGGGTCAGATCCTCTACCGGGTCGCCGAGATGCTGGAGGGCCGCCGCGAACAGTTCGTCGCGCTCGGCGTGCCCGCCGACGAGGTGGACGCCGCGACCGACCGCTGGGTCTGGTACGCCGGCTGGTCCGACAAGCTCCCGCAGGTGTACGGCGGCGCGAACCCGGTCGCCGGGCCGTACTTCAACCTGTCCACGCCGGAGCCCACCGGCGTGGTGGCCGTGGTGGCCCCGGAGGCCCCGGCGCTACTCGGCCTGGTCAGCGTGATCGCGCCGGCGATGGTCACCGGCAACACGGTGGTGGTGGCGGCCTCGCCGTCCGCGCCCCTGGCGGCGGTGACCCTGGCCGAGGTGCTGGCCACCTCGGATCTACCTGGCGGGGTGGTGAACATCCTGACCGGTCACCTGACGGAGACCGTGCCGACGCTGGCGAGCCACCTGGACGTCAACGCGATCGACCTGACCGGCGTCACCGACGCTGACCTGGCGGCCGAGCTGGAGGTCGGTGCGGCGCAGAACCTCAAGCGGGTGCTCCGGCCGGCCCCGGCGGACCACGACTGGTTCGCCGACCCCGGCATCACCCGGATGACCACCCTCCTGGAGACGAAAACCGTCTGGCATCCCAAGGGGGTGTGAGCGGGTGCAACCCTGGGGGGATCTACTACGGGGGGTAGGATTGGGGACGTGACTCGGTTGGGCGATCTTGAGCGTGCGGTGATGGACGTGCTGTGGGACTCGGTGCCCGCCGCGTCGGGCGGGGTGACCGTGCGCGAGGTGGCCGATGCCCTGGACGGACGCGAGCTGGCGTACACCACGGTGATGACCGTGCTGGACCGGCTCGCCGGCAAGGGCATGGTGCAGCGCGAACGGGAGGGGCGGGCCTGGCGCTACCGGGCTGCGGCCAGCCGCGAGGCGCACATCGCGCAGCTCATGCTCGACGCCCTCGACCTCGGCGGCAGCCGCGACGCGGCGCTGGTCCGGTTCGCCCGCTCGGTCACCGGCACCGAGGCCGACGTGCTCCGCGCGGCGCTCGGGGCGCAGGCCGGGCGCACCGACCGGGTCGACGACCCGCGCGCCGGGCGGGCGAGGCGCGCCGACGAGGCGACGGACCGGTAGGGCGGCACCCGTGGCCTTCGCCGTGCACTTCGCCGCGTCGATGCTGGCCTGCTGGTTGACCGCGCAGGTGCTCGCCGCCTCCCGATGGACGTGGCGCGCGCCCCGGGTGGCCATCGTCTGCTGGCAGGCCGTCGGGCTGGCACTGGGCCTGTCCGCGATCGGGCTGCCGATGGCGTCGGGTCTGGCCGCGTACGACCGACCGACCGGCAGCGCCCTGCTCGCCCTCGCCTCCGACCTGGGTCACGGCACCCTCCCGGCCGGGATGGGTGCCGCGCAGCTCGGGCTGGTGGCCATCGGGTTCGGCATCGGCGGCGTCCTGCTCGCCACGACCGTACGCAGTGTCCACGCCACGGTCCGCGCCCAGCGCCGGCACCGGGACCTGCTCACTCTGGTCGCTCGCCGGGATCCGACCGTGCCGGGCGCGCTGGTACTGGACCATCCGAGCGCCGCGGCGTACTGCCTGCCCGGGGTGCGGCCCCGGGTGGTGGTCAGCGCCGGCACGCTCGATTTGCTGGACCGGGCCGAGTTGGCGGCGGTGCTCACCCACGAGCGGGCGCACGCGCAGGAGCGGCACGATCTGGTACTGCTGCCGTTCACCGCGCTGTGCCGGGCGCTGCCCTGGTTCCGCTGGGTCCGCGACGCGCACGAGCGGGTCGCCCTGCTGGTCGAGATGCGGGCCGACGACAAGGCCCGCGAACTGCACGCCGAGGCGTCCCTCGCCGGCGCGCTGCGCCGCTTCGCGGCCTGCCGGGACCGGATCACCCCGGTCGGGGCGCTCGGGGTGGGCGACCGCGACCTGGACGTGCGGGTGCAACGGTTGATGCTGGCCGACCGTCCGCCCCGGGTGCTCGGGGCCACCGCGCTGGCCGTGGCGGCCACCCTGGTCGCCCTGCCGGTCTCCCTCTTCCTGAACTGAGCCGGCCGCCGAGCCACCCTTAGGGATCTTCACGGAGGTATAAGTAGAGAGCCTACGTGTAGGTTTTCTACGACAAGTGAGCCAACTCCCGGAGAGCGGTCATGGACACCCTGCTCCTCGCACGCCTGCAGTTCGCCACCACCACCTCGATCCACTTCCTGTTCGTCGTGGTCACCCTGGGCCTGGTCACCCTGCTGGTCGGGATGCAGACCGCCGGGTACCTCACCGGCAACCCGGCGTGGGAGCGGCTGACCCGGTTCTGGGGTCAGCTCTACGTGATCAACTATGTGCTCGGCATCGCCACCGGCATCGTGATGGAGTTCCAGTTCGGGCTGAACTGGAGCGGCCTGTCGCGCTACGTCGGCAACGTCTTCGGCGCACCCCTGGCCATCGAGACGCTGGTCGCGTTCTTCCTGGAGTCCACGTTCCTCGGCATGTGGATCTTCGGCTGGCACCGGCTACGCCGCGGCGTCCACCTCGCGCTGCTCTGGGGCGTCGCGCTCACCGCGTACGCCTCCGCCTTCTGGATCATGGTGGCCAACGCCTGGTTGCAGAACCCGGTCGGCTACCAGGTGCGCGACGGAATCGCCCACCTCACCGACTTCGGCGCGCTGCTCACCAACCCCACCTTCGGGACAGCCTTCGGGCACGTGGTCGCCGCCGCGCTGCTCACCGGCGGCCTGCTGATGGCCGCGATCAGCGCCGGTCACCTGCTGCGCCGCACCCCCGACCTCGCACTGTTCCGCACCTCGCTGCGGATCGGGCTGGTCACCGCCGCGGTGGCGGTGACCCTGGTGCAGGGCTTCGGCTTCGCCCAGTTCGGCCCGGTCCAACAGGTCCAGCCCACCAAGTTCGGCGGCGGCCCGACCGCCGACACGCTGGTCGCCGAGTGGACCGCCCGGTTCGGCCCCGGCGACTACACCCCGCCGGTGCTGTCCAGCGTCGGGCTCGGCTTCATGATCCTGATCGGCTTGCTCCTCGGCGGCGTCTGGCTCCTGCTGCCGCTGCTCTGGCGGGACTGGATCATCCGGCTGCGCTTCCCGCTCTGGCTACTCCGAATCGCCCTGCCGCTCCCCTTCATCGCGGCGATCCTCGGTTGGATCGCCCGCGAGGTGGGCCGCCAGCCCTGGGTGGCGTACGGGTTGCTCCCCACCGAACGGGCCGTCTCGACCGTCGCCCCCGGGCTCATGCTCACCTCGCTGATCGGCTTCACCCTGCTGCTCGGCGCCCTGTCGGTCACCAACTGGGTGCTGTTCGCCCGGCACGCCGCCCGGGGC
>NZ_SMKF01000350.1 GCF_004348325.1 Micromonospora sp. KC213
GGGTTGGATGAGGGCGGGGAGCAGGGCGAGGGCGGCGAACCGGGTCGACCGGCCGACCAGGCAGGCCGCCGCGAAGACGGTGACGGGTGTCTTCGCGGCGGCGACGCAGAACGTGATCAGCAGCAGCGGCGGCAGTCCGACGCCGGCGCTGAGCAGCACCACCGGTACGGCGAGGGCCGGCCGCTGCGCGGCGGCCTCGATCGCCCGGCCCCAGTGATCCAGCCGGCGTCGTAACCCACCCCGGGTCCGGTCCCGCTCCCCCGCCGCGGCCCGGCGGCGGTCCAGCCAGCGACGCAACGCCGAATTGCGCAGCGAACCCCGGGCGGCCAGCAGGATCAGCACCTTGCCGATGGTCTGCCCGACCGCGGCGACGAGGGCGACCGGCAGCGCCGCGCCGCCGAGGGCGCTGGCACCGACCACGTACGGCTCGATCGGCACCGCCGGCACGAACGCCGACACCAGCGACAGCCCCAGCGCGGCCAGCATCTGCCCGATCACGAGGTCACCAGCGACGGGCCACGGAGCTGTGGCTCGACGAACGGTGGGCCCAACGGCTGGCGGGTGAGCCGGTGGACGACGACGACCGAGCACACCTTGACCACCAGCACCAGCGTGGCGACGGCCACGGCGTACCAGTAGGCGGCGGGAATCAGGGCGGTCAGGGCGAGGGCCGCGGTGTTGAGCACCTTCGCCGGCGGCCACCAGTTCCACCGGTAGACGCCCCGGTGCACCAGGTGGAAGTAGTTGGGGCTGAGGATCGGCCAGCGCAGGAACGCCAGACTGAGGTGGCAGTCGAGCACGAGGAACTGCACCAGGAAGACCGCGCAGGGCACGGCGAGTTCAGGACGCAGCACCAGCAACGCGGCGATGCAGAGGCTGCACGACGCGCGGTCGGCGACGATGTCGAGTACCGCGCCGAACCGGGTCTCCTGGCGCAGCAGCCGGGCGACCAGCCCGTCGAGCACATCACCCAGCCAGTAGGTGGCGTACGCGGCGATCAGCAGGGCGGGGCTGGCCCGGGTCAACGCCAGCACGGCGAGGACGATCGCGGCGACGGCCCGGACGATCGTGATGGCGTTCGGCGTGTTCAGCGCGTGCCCGTCGAGGGCAGCAGACATTCCGGCGTGCCGGTCGCCGGCCGGATTCCCCCTGGACACAGCGGACCTACCTGGTCGTGGACGTCGGGGGGCCGTCGTCGCCGGCCGATCGGCGGCGGGATCCGGATCTGTGCCCGATGCTCATGTCGCGCCCCGCTAACTGGCCGCCCCGAGGGAACGTGACCCAGCGTAGCCACGGCCGCCCCCATTGTAGAGCGTCCGCCATCGAACACCATGGCATCGACACCGCGTGGCGGCGGGACCCG
>NZ_SMKF01000351.1 GCF_004348325.1 Micromonospora sp. KC213
CTCTCGCCCTGGCCGCGTTGATCATGAAGTTGCCGGCCGTCCTGAAGATCCACAGCGTCGCCAAGTTCATGATCAGCCGGGGTCTGGGCGAGGAGGCGGGTGAGGGTGGTGTGGGCGGCGCGGACGGAGACCTGCTGGCCGACGATCGCGCGGACCGCGATCTCGAAGCCGTCCACGGCGCGGGGCAGGCGTACCCCGGGTTCCGCGCTGACCGCGCCGGCGAGCGCGGGATCGGCGGCCAGCACCGCGTCGACAGCCTCCGGATCCGCGTCCAGGTCGAACAGGCGGCGGCAGCGGGCCACGGCCGGGGCCAGGTCTCGCATGTCGGCCAGCCGCAGCGTGGCCTGCACGTGGCCGGCGAGCGGGGTCAGCGCCACCTCCCCGGTGCCGTGCGGCAGCCGCAGACCCCGGCGGTACGTCCCGTCGCGTACCTCCTCCACGCCGGGCAGCGCGCGGACCGCGAGGAAGTCCAGCAGCGCGGCGGCGTGCAGCGGCGGCCGGTACGCCAGCCGCAGCGTGATCGTCCCCGCGCCGGCGGCGGCCGGACGCCGTCCCCGGGCCGCCCGCAGCCCGGACGGAACCGTGCCGTAGACCTCGCGGACGGTGTCGTTGAACTGCCGTACGCTGCCGAAACCGGCCGCGAACGCGATCTCGGCCAGGCCCAGTTCGGTGGTCTCGATGAGGGTGCGGGCGGTCTGCGCGCGTTGTGCCCGCGCCAGGGCCAGCGGACCCGCGCCCAGCTCGGCGCGGAGCATCCGGTGCAGGTGCCGCTCGGTGTAGCCGAGCCGGCTGGCCAGCCCCGGCACGCCGTCCCGGTCGACCACCCCGTCGGCGATCAGCCGCATGGCCCGCCCGACCACGTCGCCCCGGACGTCCCACTGGGGTGAGCCGGGCGCGGCGTCCGGGCGGCACCGGCGGCAGGCCCGCAGCCCGGCGCCCTGCGCGGCGGCGGCCGACGGGAAGAAGCGGACGTTGCGTCGCTTCGGCGTCGTGGCCGGGCAGGAGGGCCGGCAGTAGATCCCGGTCGAGGTCACGCCGGTGTAGAACCAGCCGTCGAAGCGCTGGTCGCGGCTGTCCACGGCGCGGTAGCACCGTTCGAAGTCCAACTCCACGCCACGATGATGCCCGCAGCTCAACCCCACCGGCTCGCGGGAATCGGACCTGGCGGTGGCGCAACCGCCAGGTCCGATTCCGGCCGCCGGACAGCGGTCAGCGGTTTGGCGTCGAAGACGGCCGTGGGGCGGGTGGTGCGGTGGTGAGGGT
>NZ_SMKF01000352.1 GCF_004348325.1 Micromonospora sp. KC213
GCTGGGGGGTGCGCCGCTGGTGACGTTCGCGGTGGCGTTGACCGGTGGGCTGCTCGTGGTGGTGGTGTGGCGGCGGTGGCCGGGGCGTGAGCTGCGGGCGTGGGCGCCGGTGGCGGCGCTGCTGGCGGCGGCTGGGGCGGTCGCCGGGGCGGCGGTGTTGCTGCCGGTCGGCGTGGCCGACGCCGGTCGTACGGTGACGGTGGCGGTGGTGCAGGGCAACGTGCCCCGGCTGGGTTTGGATTTCAACGCCCAACGGCAGGCGGTGCTCGACAACCACGTCGCGGCCACCGTGGCGTTGGCCGAACAGGTCCGGACCGGGCAACAACCCCGACCTGACCTGGTGGTGTGGCCGGAGAACTCGTCCGACATCGATCCGCTGCGCAGCGTCTCCGCCGGGCAGGCCATCACCCGGGCCGCTGACGCCGTCGGTGCGCCGATCCTGGTCGGGGCGGTGCTGCTCGGTCCCGGCGAGAAGCAGGTCCGCAATGCGGGCATCCTGTGGCGGCCGGGCAGCGGCCCCGACCTGGCGCAGTTGTACACCAAGCGGCACCCGGTGCCGTTCGCCGAGTACGTGCCGTTGCGGAAGGTCGCCCGGATGGTCAGCGACCAGGTCGACCTGGTGCGTAACGACTTTGTGGCCGGCGAGACGGCGGGGGTGGTGCGGTCCGGGCCGGCGGTGCTCGGTGACGTGATCTGTTTCGAGGTCGCCTACGACGCGTTGGTGCGCGACACCGTCGACGGTGGGGCGCAGGTGCTGGTGGTGCAGACCAACAACGCCACCTTCGACGTCGCGGAGGCGCGCCAGCAGTTGGCGATGGTCCGGTTGCGGGCGGTGGAGCATGGCCGTACGGCGTTGATGGCCTCCACGGTCGGGGTGTCCGGGTTCGCGACCCCCGACGGGCGGGTAAGCGGCGCCACCGGGTTCAACACCCGGGCGGTGGTGGTGCGGCAGGTGACCCTGGCCGGCGGGCGGACCCCGGCGACCCGCGTCGGGGTGTGGCCGGAGGTGGTCCTGACCGGGCTGGCCGTGGCGGTGCTGCTGGTCGCGGTCGGGCTGCGGCGTGCGGGGCGCCGCGACGCCGCGGGATAGGGCGGCAGCGGCGACGAGGGGGGTGTGGTGGGC
>NZ_SMKF01000353.1 GCF_004348325.1 Micromonospora sp. KC213
GACCCATCCCGCCCGCGTGTTCGAGTTCGGGCTGGCGCGCATCCTCGACGGCGTGGCCGCCCTCATCGGCACCCGCGCCGGGACACCACCATCGACGCCGCCGCGCGGATAGGCTTCCACCCATGACCGTACGCCCGATCCGGATCATCGGTGACCCCGTCCTGCGCACCGCCTGCACCCCGGTGACCAGCTTCGACCGCGAACTGCAGCGCCTGGTCGACGACCTGATGGACACCCTGCTCGGTGCACCCGGACGCGCCGGCGTCGCCGCCCCGCAGATCGGCGTCGACGCCCAGGTGTTCGTCTACGACGCCGACGGCCACCGCGGACACATGATCAACCCGAGTATCGAACTGTCCGACGACACCCAGGACGACGACGAAGGCTGCCTGTCCATCCCCGGCCTGTACTTCCCGACCCGCCGCGCCATGCACGCCACCGTACGCGGCGTCGACCGGCACGGCGAACCCCTCACCATCTCCGGCAGCGGGTTCCTCGCCCGCGCCCTCCAGCACGAAACCGACCACCTGCGCGGTCGCCTCTACGTCGACACCCTCCAAGGGCAGATCCGCCGGCAGGCACTACGCGAAATCCGCGCCGGCCGGTTCGACTCACCGACCAGCCGCCGCTGACCCACCCACACCCCAGCCCACCTTTCGATGCGGCGATGGTTGGGAACACGACACGCCGAGGCCGCTCTCGCTGCGCCGCCGACGATCCACCAGTTGCCGCAGTGGACGCTCCGGCGCTGCCGGAGGTGCTGGCGGCGGCGCGGGCGGGCGAGACGGACGCTGGCTCAGCCGGGTACGGCGAGACACGAGACCCACGCCCCACCCGAGAAGCCCAACGAGACGCCCAGCGAGCGGAAGCGACGACCACCACGGCAGTCACGAGAACAGGCCGGACCTCACCGCGCCGCCCACTGGTCCCAACCCAACTTCGCCACCAACGCCAGCACCACCACCAGCAACACCACCCGCACGAACCCGGCACCCCGACGCAACGCCATCCGGGCCCCCAG
>NZ_SMKF01000354.1 GCF_004348325.1 Micromonospora sp. KC213
ACGTTCTGCAGAGCGATGTCCCGATCCGACAACCACGGCGTCACCACCGCCTCGGTCATCATCCCCACCAGCAGGATCCCCTGCCCCGTCATGGCACCCACCAGATTGAAGAACCCGTCGAGCAGGTTCCCCCGGAACACGTCCCCGGTCATGTGCTTCGTCGGCGGCATCCACTTCAACGGCGCATCGGGAAACAACTCCCGAGCCAGCAACGCGTGCGCCAACTCCAACCGCAACGACTCCGGCAGATCCGGGTTGATCTCGAACGCGTGCCCCAACCCCAACTGCCAGTCCGCCAACCCCGCCTCATGCGCGAAAAACTCGTTCAACAACTGCGACACGGTCACCGTGTGCGCCTCGTCCACCGCATCCGCCGTGGTCAGGTAGTTGTCCTCACCGGTGTTGATGATGATCCCCGCCCGCGCGTGCACCTGCCGCGAAAACCGCTGATCGACGAACGTACGGATCGGATTGATGTCCCGGAACAAAATCCCGTACATCGAATCGTTGAGCATCATGTCCAACCGCTCCAGGCCAGCCAGCGTCGCCATCTCCGGCATACACAGACCCGACGCGTAATTGGTCAGCCGCACATACCGCCCCAACTCCCGCGACGAGGAGTCCAACGCCTCCCGCATCAACCGGAAGTTCTCCTGCGTGGCATACGTGCCCGCGAAACCCTCCCGGGTGGCACCCTCCGGCACGTAATCCAGCAACGACTGCCCCGTCGAACGGATCACCGCGATCACGTCCGCCCCCGCCCGAGCAGCCGCCTGCGCCTGCGGAATGTCCTCGTAGATGTCCCCGGTCGCCACGATCAGATAAATCCACGGCCGCTGCGGCGGATCCCCGTACCGCCTGATCAGCCGATCCCGCTCCGCGCGACGCCGATCCACCTGCCGGATCCCGGCCGCCACCGCCCTACGG
>NZ_SMKF01000355.1 GCF_004348325.1 Micromonospora sp. KC213
GCTCGGGGAGGGTAGGACCGCCCCGAGGAAGCCGCCGGCCATGCACAGGCCGCAGCACAGGACGATCAGGAGGATTGGCACGACGGTGGCAACGACCCAGACCCAGGCCGCGACCTTCCCGGCGCGGAAGAATCCGGCGCGCTGGCGGTCGGCCTCGGCCTGGGCGTGGGGGTAGTGCTGCGGCTGGTTCGGGTGCATCTGACGGTCTCCTGCTAGGGGTGCTCCCCGCGCCGGTCAGCGCGGCCCGGGGAGCGTACCAGCATTGAACGTTCAGCATGTGTCGCCTGTGCGTCAGGCGGGGATCATCGGCTCGCGGTGGCATGGGCAGATCGGGGCCCCGGCCTCGTCAAGCCATCTCTTCGTGGTTCGGGCGATGTAACCGGACTTCGGGCACTCAACCTTCAGTTGCCGGCAGGTCTGCGACTTCTCGCCCTTCGTCCCGGCCCCGGCCGTCAGCCGGGCGTGCGGGTACGGGCCGAGGAACGCCGCGACCTCGGCGAGGGTCGCCTTCAGGCCGTCGCCCGCGACCGTGGCCGTCATCTTGCCGGTAAGGCCGATCCCGCGCGCCAGCCGGGCGAACCCGGCCTTGTGCCCGCTCTTGCAGTCGTCGACCGCGTGAACCAACTCATGCGCCAGCGTCGCGAGGATGACGCCCGGGTCGTCGAGGGTCGGCGAGATGAAGACCTGCGGGACCTTGTCCGCCGAGGACGCCGACGACCAGCACTGACCGATGACCCGGTTCATCTGGGCGCGGCCCTTCCCGCCCGGCCAGCCAACCGAGACGCGGACCGCGGGGACGGTCGCCCCGGCCGCCTCGAAGACCGGCTTCAGGGCGTCGACCGCCTCGGCGAGCCAGGCTTCCCGGGTGGTGTGGGCGGGGGCC
>NZ_SMKF01000356.1 GCF_004348325.1 Micromonospora sp. KC213
TCTGGGTGCTGCTCACCACGGTCGCTCCTGAACTCGACGAGTGGGCCGCCTACTTCGCCGCCGGCGCCGGCAAGCGGGCCGCAGCCGAGGCCGGAATACCCCGGGTGGTGAGTGCGCGGGAGGCCGACGATCTGCTCCGGGCCGCCGAGCAGTTCGTGACGGTGGTGGAGACCGCCCTCGGTCTGGTCCACCAGCCCACCCTCGACGGCCGCGCGGCCTGACCTCGGCCCGACCCAGCACCACCACGATCACCACGACGGGGGGTTGAGCCCATGGCGGGCCGCATGATGGCCGGCTCCGCCGCACTGGCCGCTCTGGTCCGCCCGGCGAGCGCGCCGGACCCGGCCGGCGGTCACCGGACGCTCCCGGTGGCGCCCGAGTTGACCGGTCTGCTGCCGTACCGGGGGCTGCGTCGGGGCAGCACGATCGCGGTCTCCGCCAGCCGCCCCCGGCGCAGCGGCGGCACCTCGCTGGTCCTGGCGTTGCTCGCCGAGGCGTCCCGGGCCGGCTCCTGGTGTGCGGTGGTCGGGGTGCCGACCCTCGGGGCGGGTGCCGCCGCCGAGCTGGGCATCGCGCTGGACCGGCTCGCCCTGGTCCCCGACCCGGGCCCCGAGTGGCCCACCGTGGTCGCCGCGTTGATCGACGGGGTCGACGTGGTGGTCACCGCCGTGCCGCAGGCCGTTTCCGCCTCGGTCGCCGGCCGGTTGGCCGCCCGCGCCCGCCAGCGCGGCTGCGTGCTCGTCCCGTACGGCCGGTGGGACGGCGCGGACGTCACCCTCCAGGTGGTCCGTGGGGTGTGGGAG
>NZ_SMKF01000357.1 GCF_004348325.1 Micromonospora sp. KC213
CCCCAGCCCGAGGAGCATCATGAGACGTCCACTCCGCGCGCTAGCCGCGGCCGGCCTGCTGGCCGCCGTCGCGCTGGTCGCCGTCGCGCACGGCGGCACGGCCTCCGCCGACACCCAGATCTGCGAGCAGTACGGCTCCACCGTCATCCAGAACCGGTACGTGGTGCAGAACAACCGCTGGGGCACCACCGCCCAGCAGTGCATCAACGTCACCGGCACCGGCTTCGAGATCACCACCCAGCAGGGCTCCGCGCCGACCAACGGCGCACCGGTGTCGTACCCGTCGGTCTTCGTGGGCTGCCATTACACCAACTGCTCCCCCGGCACCAACCTGCCGATGCAGGTGGACCGGATCAGCACCGCCACCAGCAGCATCAACTACCGGTACGTGAGTGGGGCCACCTACAACGCCTCGTACGACATCTGGCTCGACCCCTCGCCGAAGCGCGACGGGGTGAACCAGATGGAGATCATGATCTGGCTCAACCGGCAGGGCTCCATCCAGCCCATCGGCTCGCCCGTCGGCAACGCCACCATCGACGGGCGGACCTGGCAGGTCTGGCGCGGCAGCAACGGGTCCAACAACGTCATCTCGTACCTGAGCCCGTCGACGATCTCCAGCGCCAACCTCAACCTGCTGGCGTTCATCAGGGACACCCGCGACCGGGGCGCGATCACCAACAGCTGGTACCTGACCAGCATCCAGGCCGGCTTCGAGCCGTGGCAGGGTGGCGTGGGGCTGGCTGTCAACTCCTTCTCGGCCAGCGTCAACGGCGGCGGCCCGATCACGCCCCCGC
>NZ_SMKF01000358.1 GCF_004348325.1 Micromonospora sp. KC213
TGGAGCGTCTCGCCTTGATGGTTTCGGACAGCGATCCCTTGGTCGTGCTCGCCGACGCGAACACGGCCGGGCTTGTCGGGGCGATGCTGGAAGACGAGGGCGCGGCCTGCCGGGTGCTTGATCTGACCGTCGTGGAGCTAGCCGGCGGGTTGGAGGTCAACCCGGACCGCTTTGCGCTCGGGCTGACCCCCAGCCACCTGGCCTACGTCATCTACACCTCCGGCTCAACCGGAACACCCAAAGGCGTCATGGTTGAACACCACGGGCTTGTCAATCTGGCCCAGGCTCAGATCAGATTCTTTGACGTCAGTTCTCGTAGCCGTGTCATGCAGTTCGCGTCCTTCAGCTTTGACGCCTGCATTTCTGAAGTCTTGATGGCGCTGTGTTCTGGCGCGGCGCTTTGTCTACCAGCACGTTCGGTGTCGCTTGACTTCGTCCTGCTGGGGAAATACATCGCGGACCAGGCAATCAGTCACGTGACCTTGCCGCCGGCCCTGCTTCACGGGCAACCCAATCTGGAGGAATTGACCGGCCTTCAGACACTTGTCCTAGCGGGTGAAGCATCCAGCCCGTCTCTGATACAAGCCCTGCCCTCCGGACCGAACATCATCAATGCTTACGGACCGACCGAGAGCACGGTTTGCGCCACAGGGTGGATCTCCCCGGCCTCTTTCAGGGGTGCGAGCGTCCCGATTGGTCGTCCGATGGCGAACACGCGGGTTTATGTGGTCGATGCTCATGGGGGGTTGTGTCCTGTTGGGGTGGCCGGGGAGTTGTGGAT
>NZ_SMKF01000035.1 GCF_004348325.1 Micromonospora sp. KC213
GCGTCGGAGAGCCCCGAGCCGACGCCGACCTCGGCCTCGCCGACGCCGTCACCGTCGCCGCGCAGTCTCCCGCCGCGTACCCCGCTGGCCGGGCCGAAGGTGCTGCGCTCCGCGACCTCCGGGCTCTGCGTCGGCACCGACGGCGACGACGAGATGGCCCAGGCCCGACTGGTCGCCTGCACCGGCGGGCCGGAGCAGCGCTGGGTGGTCAACCAGGTCGCCCCCGACGTGTACACCCTCACCAACGCCGCACACGGCCAGTGCCTGGACGTCGACGGCGGCAGCGGCGACGACGGGGCGAAGCTGCTCCAGTACCCCTGCCACGGCCGGGACAACCAGCAGTGGCGACTGATCGGCAGCAGCGGCGGGCCGGTGCTGGTGGTCGCGGTGCACTCCGGCAAGTGCGCGCAACCGCAGGACGGCGCCGCCGAGGCCGGCGCGGAGCTGCGCCAGGTCCCCTGCACCAGCGCCGCCGCCCAGCAGTGGACCGTCGACTAGGCTGCGGCGCGGGACCGGCGGCGGAGCGGGGAGCTGGGCTTGGACACGGCTAGCGGATCCCAGTCGGGGCTGATCGGGGTGAGCTTGGACGGGTCGGCGATCACGGCACCGTTCTTGACTTCGGCGCTGAGCGGGCGGCCGAGGATCGCTCCGGCGGTGCCCAGGCCGCTGCTGACGGCGCCGACGATGCCGCTGCCCCAGATGGTGCTGGCACCGGTGAGCCACAGGCCGCGGATTTCGGTGCGCGGGCCGGGTCGGCGTGGACCGATCTGGTCGGCGGCCATCTCGATGCCGTAGCAGGAGCCGAGGGTGGACAGCGTGAACCGTTCATGGGTGAGCGGGCTGGACGCCTCCTGCCAGACGATGTGCTGACGTAGGTGCGGGATCACGGTGGTAGCGCGGTCGATCAGCTGCTCGGTGAGACGTTCCTTGAGCACGGCGTACTGCGGGTCCTTCCGGTAGTCGTCGCCGCTGGGCCAGAGTGTGCCCTGCGGCGCGAGGCACATCACCTCGAGGGTGGAGTGTCCGGACGGAGCGGCGTGCGGGTTTCCCGGATCCTTGGTGGTGGCCGAGGTGAGGAAGATCGGCATCTCGTCCGGGATCCGGCCGTCGTAGATGTCGCGGTAGACCTGTTCCACATCGGCGTGTGGGTAGCACCAGTACGTGCTGTTGGGCAGCTGGTCGGCGAGGTCGATGTCGAGTCCGAGATAGACGCTGAACAACGGCAGCGCCATCCGGTACTTCTCCACCCGGGCGACGGTGGCCGGCGCCAGGTGGTCGCGGCCGACGAGGTCGAGGTAGGTGCGCTTGAGGTCAGCGCCCGACACCACGATCGGGGCGCGGATCGCCTCGCCCCCGTCGAGCTGGACGCCGACCACGGTTCCGTCGTCTGTCAGGATGCGTGTGACGCGCGCCTTGGTGCGCACCTGGCCGCCGTGGGTCTGGATGACGTCGATGAGATGAGCCGGAATGACCTGGCCGCCGCCGCGCGGGTACCACGCGCCGCCGGTGAGATAGTGGTCAAGGAAAGCGCCGTGCAGCGCCACCGAGGTTCGCGACGGCGGCACCCCGTAGTCGCCGGACTCGCCGACGATCACCGCCCTGGCCAGCGGACTGAGCCGACATGCGGCGAACAGCCAGGTCAACGGCAGTAGCCCGACGGAGGCCAGGGTCGGCGCCGTCCGGACGAACCGCAGCATGCCTGCGATGCTCCACCCGGGGATCGCGGCGGCACGCAACTCGGCGCCGATCCGTCGCAGGATGCCCACGCATAGCCGTAGGCCACGCTCCTGGTCGGGGAACGCCTCGACCAGCCGAGCCAGGTAGGTGTCCCAGTCGCTGGGCACCCGGAACGTGAGATCAGGGAACACCAGCGTCGAGTGGCCGTCGGGGTCGAGCTGGCGGAAATCGATCCGACCGTCCAGTCCGAGACCGCGCAGTGCCGCCGTCATCCGCCCTTCGGGGTGACACTCACCGATGTAGTGCATGCCGACGTCGAACTCGTACCGGTTCCCCTTGCGCCGGAAGACCTGGCTGCAGCCGCCGGCTACCTGGTTCTGTTCGAGCACGAGAGTGCGCTTGCCGGTAGCCGTGAGATAGGCGGCGCAGGTGAGCCCGCTGAGGCCGGAGCCGATGACGATCGCGTCCCAGTCGTTCATGTGAACCACCTCCACCGAGCAGCATATCAAGCGCTATATCAAACGCTATAGCACTAGGATCAGTCCGTGGTCGAACGTCGTAGCGATCCCACCGTGCGTGTCCGGCTCCTGGAAGGCGCCGCCCGCCTGCTCGCCGAGGAAGGCCCGTCGGCGCTCACCCTGCGCCGAGTCGCCGCCGAGGCCGACACCTCCACGATGGGGGTGTATACGCACTTCGGCTCGATGGCCGATCTTGCCGACGCGGTGGTCACAGAAGGCTTCGCCCGGCTGGCCGCGCGACTCGCCGAGGTGCCACACACGGACAACGCGATCACCGACCTGGCCGGCCTGGCCCGCGCCTACCTGGTCAACGCGCGCCAAAACCCGCACCTGTACGCCGTCATGTTCGGTACCGCCCCACTGGGCATGTACCGCCCCCAGACCGCCGACGAGCGCAAACGCGGCCGGCCCACCTTCGAGGAGATCGTGGAGACCTGCGGTCGCGCCGTGAAACAGCGACGACTGCGACCGGCCGACCCGCTGGCGATTGCCAGCCAACTATGGACCGCGATGCACGGCTACGTGATGGCCGACGTCGGCGGCTACTTCGGCGAGGACGGCACCGAGCGTGTCCTGGTGCCCATGCTCGTCACCATGCTCAGCGGCCTCGGCGCCGATCCAGACACCGCACTCGCGTCGATCAAGACACTCACGGCGACCGACGCCACTCCCCTCTAGGCCGACGACGCTACGCGTCGCCGCCGTCGCGCAGCATCCGCAACTGGGCCAGGTGCTTGGGCAGGTGGACGCGGGTGTGCAGGTCCAGCGTGCGCGACCACGGCAGCGGCTCGTCCACCCGCAGGTCGAAGCCCTCCCGCAGGTGTGTCTCGACCGGGGTGTCGGCGGTCGGGCCCAGCCGCTCCACCAGGGCGCAGAGCCGGCCGCTGGTGGCGCGCAGCAGGGTGACCAGCCCGGCCAACCCGCCGTGCTCGGCGACCAGCGCGTCCAGCTCGCCGCGGTGCAGGGTCTCCGGGTCGTAGTAGGCGTACGGGGCTCCCGCCAGCACCGCCTCGGTCGCCTCGCTCATCAGTTCGTCGTTGGCGGCCAGGTGCGCCACGATCTGCTCGGCACTGGGTTGCCCGGCCGGGGGTGCGCCGAACCGGCCCGCCGTCACCTCGTGGAGCAGCTCGTCGTACGCCCGTCGCAGCCCGCCGCTGTCCATGGTTCCAGTCAACGTGCCCCGCGCCCGGCGGCACCGGCCCGGCGGGCGGGGATCACCCGGACGGGTCAGCGGCGACCGCGGCGGGCGCGCAGGTAGTCGGAGACCACGTACTCGCCGAGGTCGTCGGCGTCGGGGGTGAACACGCGGCCCCGCGCGCGGCGGGCCACCGCCTCGACGAACCGGCGCAGGCCCGGATCGTCACCGAGCATGAACAGGTTCAGCGTCGCGCCGTACCGGGTCAACCGGTCCACCTCCCGGACGGTCACCTCGATCGTCTCGGGCAGCGGCGGCCAGTGGAAGTACGCCTGCCCGTCGTCCGGGTCCAGGTGGGCGGTCGGCTCACCGTCAGTGACCACCAGCACCACCGGCTCCGCGCCCGGATGCCGGCGCAGATGCCGCCCGGCCAGCCGCAGCGCGTGCTGGAGATTGGTGCCCTGTTCCAGGTCCGGCTCGACCGCCGCCAACTCCTGGCGGGTCAGCGTCGTCGCCTCCCGGCCGAACCCGACGATCTGCAACGCGTCCTGCGGGAACCGGGTCGCCACCAGGTGCGACAGCGCCAGCGCCGTCTGTTTCATCGGCCCCCACCGCCCCTGGGAGACCATCGAGTACGACAGGTCCACGCAGAGCGCCACCGCCGCCGACGCCCGCCGCTCGGTTTCCACCACCTCGAAGTCCTCGACCGCCAGCGGAACCGGCACGGTCGGGCCGGCCCGGCGTACCGCGCGGGTCAGGGTCCGCACCACGTCCAGCGGCTGCTCGTCGCCGTACTGCCAGAGACGGGAGCCGCCGCTCACCTCGCCGGCCGCGCCGGCCGCCCGCAGCTCGTGTTGGCCGCGCGGGCCGGCGGTCAGGTCGGCGAAGACCCTCCGCAACGCGGTGCCGGCGAGCCGGCGCAGCGCCTTCGGGCTCAGGGTCAGCCCGTCGGCGTCCCGCGCCACCCAGCCCTGTCGGCGCAGCTCCCGCTCCAGCTCCTGCAGCCGGCGTACGTCGTCGGCGGCGTCGCGGCCCAGCGTCCGGGTGACCGCCTCGACGTCAACGTCGTCCAGGCTGGCGCCGGGATGCCCCTGTTCCAGGGCGTCCAGCAGCTCGTCCAGCTCCGCGATCTCACCGAGGGCGCCGGTGGCCTCGCCGTAACCGAGCGGCTGGTCACCCCGGACCCGCTCCCCACGCTGCCAGTTCAGGTCCGGCCGCAACGCGCGCAGGTGCGCGTCGAGCGCGGACAGTTCGCCGGCCAGCCGGTCGCCGAGGGACTGGCGCATCAGCCCGGCCAGCTCCGTGCGCTGCCGCTCCGACAACGAGCGCATCAGCCGCTCCCCGGCCGCCGACCGGCGGGCCAGCACGTCGACCAGTTCCTCGACGTCCCTGGGCCGCTCCGGGAAGAACTCGCCGTGCCGGCGCATGAACTCGGCGAACGCGTCGGTGGTGTCCTCGGCGCGGGCGTGCCGGGCCAGCAGGTCGTTCAGGTCACGCATCATCGCGGCGAGCTGCCGCTGCACCTGCGGATCGGCGGCGGCCCGCGCCGCGTCGCGCAGCCCGGCGAACCGCTGCTCCAGCACCTCGCCGCGCAGCCCGTCGAGGATCCGCTGGTACGTGGCGCGCGCCTCGGCGCTAACCCACTCGTACCCGGACAGCTCCGCCATCGCCCGGGCCGTGGACCGGGGCAGGTTCTCCAGCACCGTCTCGGCGAAGCGCGCCTCGTCGCCGTCGCGGCCCCGCAGCTCGTCCCGCTCGGCGGCGAGCGCCTGGTCGAGCAGAGCCCGGGCCCGGGTGACGGTGCCGTCCAGGTCGCCGCGGCGCAGCGCCTCCCGGCGCAGCCGCCGGGCCCGGGCCGCCAGGTCGTCCAGGCCACCCCGGCCCTGCGGGCCGCGCCGCAGCAGGTTCCGCAGCGCCTCCCGCAGGCTGCCGCCGGCGAGGACGTCCGCGCCGACCTCGTCCACCGCGGCCCGCACGTCGTACGGCGGGGCGAGCGGGTCGGGCCCACCGCGCCACTGGCCGTACCGGAACCGGTTGCCGGCCACGGTCAGCCCCGGCCGCCGTAGACGGTGCGCCCCGACTCGGTGACGTCCTTGCCGAGCCGGCGGGTCAGGTGCAGCCCTTCGAGCACGAACTCGACACCGGCGGCAGCCTGTTCCGGCGTCGGCGCGTCGCCCAGGTCGAGCCGGTCCAGCGCCTTGGCCAGGCCGGGCACGGTGCCGACCTGGCGCAGCAGCTCCGCCGAGGAGACCAGCTCGCCGGTCTCGATCACGGTGCCCTCCGCCACCAGGGCGGTGAAGCCGGACAGGTCCAGCCCGGCCAGCCGGGCCCGGAACGTCTCGGCGGTGGCGGCGCGCAGCAGGTGCGCCAGGATCTCGATCTCCCGCCCCTCCTCGCCGCTCTCGAACTCCACCTTGCCGCGCAGGGTCGAGGTGACCGAGACGGCGTCGCCGACCCGGGCGACCGCGGCTTCCCCGCGTACCCCGTCGGAGGCGGCACCGGCGAGCAGGCCGGAACGGCGCAGCGCGGCGGCGGCGACCGTCTCCGCGGCGGCGATGGCGAACCGGGCGGAGACGCCGGAGCGCGGGTCCACCGACGGCGACTCGCGCACCGCGCGGGCGAACCGGGCGAGGACCTCCAGCACGTGCTCCGGCACCTCGGCGACCAGGTCGGCCTCCTGCCGGACGAGCGCCAACTCCAGCTCCAGATCGACCGGGTAGTGGGTCCGGATCTCCGCGCCGAACCGGTCCTTGAGCGGGGTGATGATCCGCCCCCGGTTGGTGTAGTCCTCCGGGTTGGCGCTGGCCACCAGCAGCAGATCCAGCGGCAGCCGGAGCTGGTAGCCGCGGACCTGGATGTCGCGCTCCTCCAACACGTTGAGCAACGCCACCTGGATCCGTTCGGCCAGGTCGGGCAGCTCGTTGACAGCGAAGATCCCCCGGTTGGTGCGGGGCACCAAGCCGAAGTGGATCGTCTCCGGATCGCCGAGGGTACGCCCCTGCGCCAGCCGGATCGGGTCGACGTCGCCGATGAGGTCGCCGACGCTGGTGTCCGGGGTGGCCAGCTTCTCGCCGTACCGCATCGAGCGGTGCAGCCAACCGATCGGGAGGTCGTCGCCGGCGGAGCCGACCAGCGCGCGGGACGCCGGGGTGAGCGGGTGCAGCGGGTGCTCGTTGAGCACCGAGCCGGGGATCACCGGCGTCCACTCGTCGAGCAACGCCACCAGCGAGCGGATCAGCCGGGTCTTGCCCTGGCCACGCTCGCCGAGCAGCACCATGTCGTGGCCGGCGAGCAGCGCCCGCTCGACCTCCGGCAGCACCGTGTCCTGGTAGCCGACGATGCCGGGGAAGCGTTCCCCGCCGGTCCGCATCCGGGCGAAAAGGTTGTCGCGGAGTTCCTGCTTGACCGTGCGGTAATGGTGGCCGGCCGCGCGCAGCCCGCCGAGCGTGGTGGGCAGCTCGGCGGGCGGGACCGGGGGAACCTGGTGGGGAGCGGTCACCCGACCCACGCTAGCTCAGGATTTCCACACCGCCCGGGGGGCCGGTCCCGCCCCGTGCCGGGACCAACCCCCCGGGGGGCGCTCAGGCGCGACGGCGCAGGTGGTACGCGTACGTCGCGGCGGCCAGCGCGACCGCCCAGACCGGCCACAGCAGCATCGGCAGGGCGGCGGAGTTGACCTCACGGATCAGTTCCAGAAACCGCGGGGCGGCCAGGATGTCGACGCTGGCCGCGAGGACGGCCAGCGTGACCAGCCCGGCCGGGATCACCGCCAGGAGCACCGGCACCGGCCGGCCCGCCAGGCCGGGCAGCCAGCGCGGGAACCGCTCCCCCCAGCGCGCCACGAGCCCGAGCGTGAGCACCGCGCCGACCACGGCGAACGCGCCCAGTCCGGCGCCCGCCCAGACCGAGCCGTCGGCGTGCATGTCGGCCAGCGCCTCCCGGGACATACCCAGCGGGATCCCGGCCAGCCAGGCGAACCGGATCAGCGCGTAGAGCACCGGGATGACGGCCGCGGTCCACGCCGCCCACCGGCCCCATCGGGCGGCCGAGGCGGGTGCGGCCCACGCGGGTGAACGCCCGTCGGCGATCCGGTGCCGCCAGCGCAGCAGCGCGCCGGCCAGCAGCATCCCACCGACCAGGGCGGCCAGCCGGGCGAACAGCGGCCAGGTGAAGATCTCGGCGTAGTCCACCGGCGGCCAGCCGAACGGCGCGCCGACGATCAGCATCGGCGCGTAGCCGAGCAGGGCCAACACGCGCATCCCGGGGACCACCACCGCCAGCGCGAGGGCCACGGTCGCGGCGTACCCGGTGATCAGCAGGCGCAGTGGCCGGGACGGCCGGACGGCCGTCCCGGCCATGGCCAGGGCGGCGACCGCGCCGGTCAGCAGCACGGCCGCGAACAACGGCGGGCCGACGGAGACGGGCACCAGCCCGAGCAAACCGGCCCCGTCGCCGCCGTGCGGGTCGTTCGCGCCGAGCGGATAGCCGGCGCCGGTCAGCGTGGACACCAGGGCGAGCACGCCCCAGACGCCGAGCCAGGCGGCGGCGACCGGGGCAGCCAGGTCGAGTCGGGTACGCAGCGGGAGAGTCATGCCCTGAAGCCTCGGCCGGCCCGTCGCCGGATTCCTCCCGCCCCGGGGTGGACCCGCTCCCCCGTGGGAGGGAACGCCTCAGCCGGCCGGAACCACGAACCCCGACTCGTACGCGGCGACGACCGCCTGGGTCCGGTCCCGCACCCCGAGCTTGGCCAGCACGTTCCCGACGTGCGTCTTGACCGTCTCCACGCCGACCACCAGCCGCGCGGCGATCTCCTGGTTGGACAGCCCGGCCGCCATGAGCCGCAGCACCTCCGCCTCCCGGTCGGTCAGCCGGGCGGCGCGCAGCCGGTCCCCGCCACGCCGCCCGTACGCGCCGACGAGCTGCCGGACGGCGGCCGGGAAGAGCAACGACTCGCCGGCCGCCACCACCCGCACGGCTTCCACCACCTCGGCCGGGCGGGCCCGTTTGAGCAGGAAGCCGCTCGCCCCGGCGCGCAGCGCCTCGTAGACGTACTCGTCGTTGGCGAACGTGGTCACCACCAGGACGCGCGGCGGGTCGGCGGAGGTGGCGAGCAGCCGGCGAGTGGCCTGGATGCCGTCGATGCCCGGCATCCGCACGTCCATGAGCACCACCCGCGGGCGCAGCTTGGCGACCAGTGGCGGCACCTCCGCGCCGTCCGCCGCCTCCCCCACGACGCGCAGGTCCGGCTGGGCGCTCACGATCGCCCGCAGGCCGATCCGGACCAGTTCGTCGTCGTCGACGATCAGCACGTCGATGGTCACTCGGTCTCCTCCCTCGGCGCGGGCAGGGTGGCCCGGACCCGCCAGCGGTCCTCCTCGGGGCCGGCGTCGAGCTGCCCGCCGAGCAGCAGCACCCGCTCCCGCATGCCGTCCAGCCCGCGTCCGCCGCCGGTCGGCCCGGGGCTGCCGCGCACAGCGTTGACCAGCTCGATTTCCAACCCTTCGGGGGGTACGGCGACCCGCAGCGTGACCGGCCCGCGGCCGTGCCGGACCGCGTTGGTCAACCCCTCCTGCACGATCCGGTAGCCCTCGCGGGACACCACGGCGGGCAGCGCGTCCAGCGGCCCACCGATCCGGGACTCCACCACCAACCCGGCGGCCCGGGCGTCGGCGACCAGCCGGTCCAGACCGGCCAGCGTGGATTGCGGCGCGGTGGTCGCGGGGCCACGCCCGGTCCCGGTGTCCCGGAGCAACCCGAGCACGTGGTCGAGGTCGTCCATGGCGCGCCGGCTGGTCTCCTCGATGGCCCGCAACGCCCGCCGGCTGAACTCCGGGTCGGTGTCGAGCAGCTCGCGGGCGGCCCCGGCCTGGAGGGTCGCCACGGTGAGGGCGTGCCCCACCGAGTCGTGCAGTTCCCGGGCCAGCCGGTTGCGCTCGGCCAGCCGGACCGCCCGGGCCTCCAGCGCGGCGATCCGCTCGGCCTGCGCCGGGCCGAGCAGCACCGGCGCCATCGACGCGGCGAGCGCGCCCAGCCCGGCCACCGCGTAGCCGAGGGCGACCAGCACAGCGAGCCCGACCAGCCCGGCCGGAACCGGGTGGGCCGGGTCGAGCGGCCCGAAGCGCTCGTCCGGCGCGACGCCCGTGTCGATCCCGGCCAGGCCGGCGACGAACACCAACGCCATCGGGAACGCGCTGATCGCGGCGAACAGCACCGCCGCGCCGGTGCCCAGGTGCAGGGCGATCCAGAGTGCGGCGCGCAGCCGGGTCTCCCGGTCGATCCGGTGGTCGGGGGCGGGCTCCGGCAGGTCGACGGCGAGCAACGCCCGGGCGGCGGCGATCTCCAGCGCCCGGCTGCCAGCCAGGAACACCGGCACCACGGCCAGCCCGGCACCCACCAGCAGCAGCCCGAAACCGAGCGGGCGCGGCACGTCGGCGCTGCCCAGCAGCCGCGCGAAGGCCACCACCAGCAGCGCGTACGGCAGCGCGAGCACGCCGCCGAGGAGCAGGAACACGGCACGCCGCCAGGTGCTGCCGCGCACCAGCGGCGCGAACACACCCCGGATGGTCACCCCGGCATTGTCCCGCCGCCGGGCGATCCGCGACTCCCCCGCCCCGGGGAGATCGGCTCAGCGGGCTCGCAGCCGGGCGCGGATCATCCGCGGTACGGCCGCCAGGCCGGTGACCGGACGGAAGGCGTGCGCGGCGGCGACCAACGCGGCGTACTCGTCGTCGGCCAGGTCGATCTCGGCGGCGGCCGCGTTGCGTTCCATCTGCTCCACCCCGGACGCACCGGGGATGGCCACCACGTTCGGGTGCCGCAGCAGGTACGCCAGCGCGATCTGGCTCGGTGTGGCGTCGTGCGCGTCGGCGACCTCCCGCAGGGTCGCGATGAGTGCGCTGCCGCGCGCCAGGTTCTCCGGCAGGAAGTACGGGTTGCCCCGGCGCACCGCCCCGCTCGGCGGGTTCATGGCGTCGTAGCGGCCGGAGAGGAACCCCTGCGCCAACGGGCTGTACGCGATGACGATCCGGCCGGCCTGCTCCGCGTACGGGATCAGGTCCTCCTCGGGGCCACGGTCGATCATGCTGTAGCGGACCTGGTTGCTCAGCACCCGGCGGCCCAGCGCGGCCTCGGCGAACCGCCACCGGCGCAGGCCGTAGTTGCTGACGCCGACCTCGCCGACCAGCCCGACGTCCTGCAGAGTGCGCATGCCGCTCATGGTGGTGGTGTCGGCGACCACCGGGTTGGGCTGGTGCACCTGGTAGAGGTCGATACCGTCGACGCCGAGCCGGGCCGCGGAGGCGACCGCCCGCTGCTGCACCACCGGAGCGATCGGCAGCAGCGGAAAGATCTTGCTGGCCACCACGGCCTTCACCCGGTCGTCGCCGAGCGCCGCGCCGAGGATGCGCTCGCTGCGGCCGAAGCCGTACAGCTCGGCGGTGTCGAAGAGGGTGACCCCGAGTTCGAGCGCACGCCGCACGATCTCGGCGGCCCGGCGCTCGTAGTCGGGGCCGTAGCCCCACTCCGGGGAGCCGAACTGCCACGTTCCGAGGCCGATTTTCGAGATGGGCTTGGGGGTGTCGAGCCGGACGTAACGCATGGTCCGAAGCTACTCCCCGCCGGTGTGCCGCAGGCCGGCCGGCACCTCCGTCTCCCCGTCCACCGGCCGGGAGCTGCCCCGGCTCCGCTACGAGTGGCACGTCGGGCACGGTTAGGGTCTTCAGTCGTGACCTACCTCGCCAGCGACGACCGTTACCACTCGATGAGCTACCGGCGCAGTGGCCGCAGCGGGATCCGGCTGCCCGCCGTCTCGCTGGGCCTGTGGCACAACTTCGGGCCGGACCGACCCTACGAGCGGCAGCGGGACATCGTCCGCCGCGCGTTCGACCTGGGGATCACCCACTTCGACCTGGCGAACAACTACGGGCCACCACCGGGTGCCGCCGAAGAGGCGTTCGGCCGGATGCTCGCCACCGACCTGAAGCCGTACCGGGACGAACTGGTGATTTCCAGCAAGGCCGGATACCTGATGTGGCCCGGCCCGTACGGGGAGTGGGGCTCGCGCAAGAACCTGATCGCCTCGCTCGACCAGTCGCTGCGCCGGATGGGCCTGGACTACGTCGACGTCTTCTACTCGCACCGCTTCGACCCGGAGACCCCGCTGGAGGAGACGATGGGCGCGCTCGACGCGATCGTCCGCTCCGGCCGGGCGCTGTACGTCGGTGTCTCCAACTACACCTCCGAGCAGACCGCCCGCGCCGCGGCGATTCTGCGCGACCTGGGCACCCCGCTGCTGATCAACCAGCCTCGGTACTCGATGCTCAACCGTCGGATCGAGGACGACGGCCTGCTCGACACGCTGGCCGGGGTGGGCGCCGGCTGCATCGCGTACAGCCCACTCGCCCAGGGCCTGCTCACCGACCGCTACCTGGCTGGCATCCCCGAGGACTCGCGGGTACGCACCAGCGTGTTCCTCGACGAGAGCGACCTCACCGAGCAGAAGCTGGCCACCATCCGAGGACTCGGCACGCTCGCCGAGCGACGCGGCCAGAGCCTCGCCCAGTTCGCGCTCGCCTGGGCGCTGCGCGACCCGAGGATGACCAGCCTGATCATCGGGGCGAGCAGCGTGGCCCAGCTGGAGACGAACGTCGCCGCGGTCGACAACCTGGACTTCACCGCCGACGAGCTGGCCGAGATCGACCGGCTACTCGGCTGAGCCGGCGTCGGCGAGCGCCGAGGGGTACGCCGGCACGCCGTCACCAGACCCGGCGGCGGCCGGCGCGGTGGTTGCGCACCCCGCAGGGGCGACCCGGGGGCGGGGCACTGGGCCGGCGCAGCCGTAACGCCACGATCGCGCCGAGCAGCACCGTGGCGGCCGCGGCCCCGCTCGCCAGCAGGTAGGTGTCGTCACGCAGCCGGGACACCGCCGCCACCGGTACGCCGCCCGCCCCGGTCTGCGCCGGCTCCGTCGTGAACGCGGGCACGCCGGTTGGCCCGGGTACTCCCGCAGCGCCGGGCGGCCCGGCCAGGACCTGCGAAGCGGTGACGTCGGCGGTCGGGGACTCGGCCGCCGGCTCGACGAAGTCCACGTCGGAGCAGGAGTAGTAGGTGTCGGCGCTGTCAGAGTTCTGCCACACCGTGTAGATCAGGTGCCGCCCGGCCAGCCCGACCGGCAACCGCCCGGTGAACTCGTACGCGCCCTTGCGCAGCGGCGGGTCGGTCACCGTCACAAAGGGGCGCTCCGACAGGTCCGACCAGGTCAGTCGCTTCTGCGGGTCGTAACCGGGGAGGGTGGCGTAGAGCCGGAAGGTGCCCTCGTGCGGGACGGTGCCCGCGTAGCGGAACGTGAACCTGGCGCCGCCGGTCACCTCGGTCGCCGGCCAGTCGTCGCGGGCCAGGTCCAGACCCCGGTACGCGGAGAGGCCGCCGCTGCACAGCTCGCCGTCGGGGATCTTCTCCCGGTCCCGGCCGGCGACGCCGTACTGCCGGATGTTGTCCCACTCACGCAGCGCCGCACCGGCCTCCAGCGCGGCCCGGCAGGCCGGCGTCGAGGCGTACTCCCCGGCCGGGCCACAGGCCGCGTTGCGGCTGACCGGGCTGGTGGGCGCGCCGTGCGCCGCGGCCGGTGCCGCAGGCAGCGCAACGGTCGCGACGCAGACCGCGACGGCGGCGAGCACTCGACGTACGGGCTTCACGGTGGACCTCCCGCGCACTGGTACGGACGGCGCGCGGCAAAGGTTCACCGCCGACGCCGCGGGCGCACGGCCGCGAGGCTGTGCCACCTGCCGGGGTTCCAGGGACGGCGGGCCGGGCGGGGTTGGCTCTACAGTGACCACACCTCATTGATCAAGGAGCGTGCCGTGTCCGAGCCGCCACCACCACCGGACTCCCCCGGAGCCAACCCGCCCGCCGGCGGAAACGACCGTCCACCGCCCCCCGACGCGACGCCGTACCTGCTGGTCATGCCGACCGCGGACGGCGCGCCGCCGAACCTGGTCTGGCCCGGCCCGGAGGGTCAGCCCGGGTGGGCCATCCCGGTCGCCGTCCCACCCGGTACCCGCGGGTTCGCGGTGTTCGTACCCCTGGTGCCGGCGACCGACGACCCGGCCGCCACTCCGATGGTGCCCGTCGTGGCCGCGGCGGCCACCGCCGGACCCGGCGGCGACCCGACCGGCGGGCCGGCCAGCCCGGCCGTCGGGCCGCCGTCGGCTCCGTCGACCGGTACCGCCGTGACCGACCCCACCGCAGCAACGGGTACCGGAGTGACCGACGCCGCCGGGGCCGGGGTGACCGGGGCCGGCGGCCCGGCCGGGGCGACCGCGCACGCCGCCGCCACGCCGCCGGCCGGCACCGGTGCCGGCTCGGCGTCCGTCACCGGCCCGACCGCACCGGCTCGTCCCGGCCCGGTCACCGGGCCCACGCCGCCCGACGGGTCACCCGCGCTGCAGTACGGCGGGCCGCCGGTCTCCTGGGCGCCCCGGCCGGCCCCGCCGGGCTTCCTCCAGCGGTGCTGGCCCGGCCCGAAGCCGGCCACCGGCTGGGCGGTACCCGCCGCCGTCGCGGCCGGGGCGCTGGGCGTGGCCTCCTTCGTCCCGCTGGGTCGGGTCGGGATCGGCTGGTTCCTCGGCTGGCTCGTGCTGACCGTCGCGGTGCTCGCCGCGGTGCGGTCGCGCACCGTCGGGATGGCCCGCACCGAACGCCTGGTCCGGGCCGGCTGGGCCGGGGCGGCACTCGCCTTGCTGGCCGTGCTCGCCTTCCGCAACGCCTGGTGGCTGGTGACCTTCTGCGTGCTCGGAGCGCTCGGTTGCGCGGCGCTGGCGATCATCGGAGGGACACTGATCCGCTCGATCCTGTACAGCATGGTCGCGGCCCCGTTCGCGGCGTTCCGCGGGCTGCCGTGGGTACGCCGGCACCTCACGGCCGCCCCCGACACGGGGGTGATCCGTCGAGTGGTCTGGTCGACGGTCGCCACCGGGCTCGTGCTGCTGGTCTTCGGTGGCCTGCTCTCCTCCGCCGACGCGGCGTTCTCCGAGGTCCTCGGCGCGATCATGCCGGAGATCAACGTCGGAGGGCTGTTCCGGTGGCTTTTCCTGGCCGCGGTGGGTGGCCTGATCGCCGTCGCCGCCGTCTACACCCTGGCCGCCCCGCCGGACCTCTCCACGGTGGACCGGCCCGGCGAGCGCCGGCTCGGCGTCCTGGAGTGGGCGCCGGCCATCGCCGCGCTGACCGCACTCTTCGCCGGCTTCGTGGTGGTGCAGTTCACCGTGCTCTTCGGCGGGCAGCGGCACGTCCTGCGTACCGCCGGTCTCAGCTACGCCCAGTACGCCCGCAGCGGCTTCTGGCAGCTCGTGGTCGTCACGCTGCTGACCCTGGCGGTCCTCGGTGGGGTGACCCGGTGGGCGCGGCGGGAGCGCCGGGCGGAGAGCGTCCTGCTGCGGGTGCTGCTCGGCCTGCTCAGTGCGCTCAGTGTGGTGATCGTGATCTCGGCGCTGTCCCGTATGTACACCTACCAGAAGGTCTACAGCTTCACCGGTGAACGGATCTTCGTGATGGCGTTCGAGCTGCTGCTCGGGACGGTCTTCCTGATGATCCTGGCCGCCGGCGTCCGCTGGCGGGGGCGGTGGATCCCCGGGGTCACGGTGGGCTTGGCCGTGGCGATGCTGCTGGGGTTGGCCGTGCTCAACCCGGAGGACTACGCCGCCCGCCGCAACATCGCCCGGTACGAGCAGACCGGCAAGATCGACGCCTGGTACCTGCGGGCGCTCTCCGCCGACGCCACCCCGGCGCTGGCCACGCTGCCGGACCGGGTCCGTCGCTGCACGCTGAGCTGGATCGACGACGACCTCGACCGGGCGGACCCCTGGTACGCGTGGAACCTGGGCCGGGCTCGGGCCCGGGCCGAACTCGACCGGCTCGGGCCACGGGCGATCGGCGGGCAGAAGGACTGCAAGGCCGCCGACCAGTTCGACCTGCCCAAGACGCGCTGATCCGGCTCGCGCCGCCACGGTCATCCGGGCCGTGGCGGCGCGACACGGGCGTACCCCACCTGGTCGCAGCGGCGGCGTGTGGTCGCAGGCGGACGGCGTGCCGGAAGCCGGCGGCAGTGGGCCTTCAGCCGTGTCGGGGGGACGAGGTGCTGTCGCGGACGATCAGTTCGGTGGCGAGCTCGACCCGTGGGCTCTCGATCTTCTCTCCGTTGGCCAGTCGTAGCACCGTACGGGCCGCGAGCATGCCCATCTCGGCCAGCGGCTGCCGGATGGTGGTGAGCGGCGGCGAACACCACCGGACCTCGGGCAGGTCGTCGAATCCGACCACGCTGACGTCGTCGGGCACCCGCAGGCCGCGTTTGCGGACCGCCTCGTAGACGCCGAGTGCCATCTGGTCGCTGGAGGCCACGATGGCGGTGGGCGGGTCGGGCAGGGCCAGCAGGTGGTTGCCGGCCGTGTAACCGGCCTCGTGGTAGAAGTTGCCGGGACGGACGAGGGTGTCGTCGACGGCGATGCCGGCGGCGTCGAGAGCGGCCCGGTAGCCGTCCAGCCGCGCCCGGCTGCACATCAGCTGCGGTGGGCCGGCGATGAAGCCGATGCGGCGGTGACCGAGGCCGAGCAGGTACTGGCTGGCGCGCAGGCTGCCGGCCCAGTTGGTGGCGCCGATGGTGGGCGCGTCCTGCGGGGCCACCCCGGCGGGGTCGACGATGACCACGGGAACGTGCAGCCGGCGCAGCTCGGCCTGCAACGGTGGCTCCACCATCGAGGTCACGAAGATGACTCCCTCGGTGGAACGGGTCCGCATGTTGTCGAGCCACTGTTTCGCCGCGGAGGTGCGCCGGTGGATGGCCGACACGACGGTGCCGGCTCCGCTGGCGTGCGCCACGTCCTCCACCCCGCGGATGATCTCCACGGCCCACGGGCTGTCCAGGTCGTTGAAGACCAGGTCGATCAGGGCCGAGTTGGTACGCCTGCTCGGCAGGCGGCGCCGGTAGCCGTGCTGGTTGAGCAGTTCCTCGACCCGTTCCCGAGTGCCGGGGGCGACGTCGGATCGGTTGTTGATGACCCGGGAGACCGTGGGCACGGAAACGCCGGCCAAGCGCGCGATCATCGCGATGGTGACGTTCCTGTTGTCGTCTGCGCCCACGGTCCACCTCTCGTCGTGGCGGGAGCCTACGGTGGCAGAAGCTACCGTAGGTGGTGTCGTCACCCCTTGACGCTGCCGGCCAGGCCGCCGATCAGCTGGCGTTCGGCCACGGCGTAGAAGCCCAGGGCCGGCACCATGGACAGCACCACGTAGGCGAGCACCCGGGCGGTGTCGTCGGAGTACTGGCCCTGGAACGCCTGAACCCCCAGTGGGAGGGTCCACCATCCCTGGTCGGTGAAGACGACCAGGGGAAGCATGAAGTTGTTCCAACTGGCGACGATCGCCAGCACGGAGACAGTGGCCAGAGCCGGGCGGGCCATCGGCAGCAGGACCCGCCAGAAGAACCCGAAGGGACCGCAGCCGTCCAGCGTCGCAGCCTCCTCCACCTCGCCGGGGATGGTGCGGAAGAACTGGCGCAGGATGATGATGGTGATCGGCAGTCCGAAGGCGGCCTGCGGCAGGATCACCCCGAGCGGGTTGTCCAGCAGACCCATGCCGCGCAGCAGGACGAACAGTGGCAGGATCGCCACCGCGAAGGGAAACATCAGCCCGACGGCGAAAAGGGTGACCAGGAGTTCCCGGCCCCGGAACGCGAAGCGCGCGAAGACGAACGCCGCCATCGCCCCGGCACCGACGACGATGACCGTGGTGCTCACCGCGATCAGCAGACTGTTGCCCAGGTTCCGCCAGAAGACGCCCGAGGTGACGATGTCGGTGTAGTTGCCCGGCACCCAGGGGTCGGGCAGGCCGAGCGGGTTGGTGGAGAGCTGGCCGTTGTCCTTGAACCCGCCGATCACCCCGAACCAGACCGGTACGACGATGAGCGCGCCGACAGCGATGCAGATCAGGTGCAGCACGAGGCTGCGGGCCCGCCGGGCCGGGTGCGCCGGGCTGGTCATCGCTGGTCTCCTTGGACGGTGAGGGCGCCCTCGGTGTCCCGACGCAGGACGAAGCGCTGGTAGACGAGGGCGAAGGCGAGGCTCAGGACGAACATGACGATGCTGATCGCACTGGCGTATCCGACCTCGAAGCGGCGGAAGCCGTACTGGAACATCGTCACGGCCATGGTTTCGGAGGCGTGGATCGGGCCACCGCCGGTGAGCACCCAGACCATGTCGAACAGCTGGATGGTGCCGATGACCGACAGGAACACGGCGATCCGGATGGTCGGTCCGAGCAGGGGCAGGGTGACGTGCCGGAAGGCCTTCCAGGCGTCGGCTCCGTCGGTGACCGCGGCCTCGTGCAGCTCCTTGGGGATGCCCTGCCGGGCGGCCAGGAAGAGGATCAGGTAGAGGCCGAAGTACTTCCAGGACACCACCAGGAAGACGGCGTACAGCACGGTGTCCGGATCGGCGAACACGGCTCCCGCCTCGGCCCCGAGCCACCGCGAGATCACGTCGCCCAACCCCCGGTTGGGCGAGAACACCAGGGTGAAGAGCACCGCCGTGGTGACCTCGGAGAGCACGTACGGGGCGAAGAAGACCAGCCGGTAGAGGCTGCGCCCCTTCAGCGGCTGGTTCAGCAGCATCGCCAGGCCCAGCGCAGCGGGTAGCTGAACGGCCAGGGAGAGCACGATCAACACGAACCCGCGCCACAGGTCGCCACGGAACACCTGGTCGGCGAAGGCTCGGGTGTAGTTGTCCAGACCGACGTGGTTCTGCGGCAGGCCGAAGCCGTTCCACTTGTACAGGCTGGCGTAGCTGGCCACCGCGATGGGCGCGACGACCAGCAGCAGGAACAGCGTCAGCGCCGGCGTCAGGAAGACGGCGAGGGCCCGACGGCGGCCCGGCCGGGACCGGGAAGCGCGCCGCGACGCGGTGGCCGACCCCGACTCCGGGGGGCCGGCCACCGCGTCGCCCCGCCCGGCGTCCGGCACGGTCGATGGCCTGGTCATGCCTGCTCCACTGGGTGTTCGCCGACGGCTACGGGTCGCTGGGAGGGGGTGGTCATCGCTACTGGCTCTTCGCCACCTGGGTGATGTCCTTGACGATCTGCGCGGCCGTCTTCGTGCCGGCGATCAGTTCGGCGACGCTGTCGTTGACCTGCTGGCCGACGGCGGGCGGGTACGCCTGGTCGAGGTAGAGCTGGAAGCCGCTGGCGTTGGCCAGGTTCTCCGCGACGATCTTGTTGTTCGGGTCGGAGATGGCGTCCGAGGCGTCCTTGACGGTCGGCAGGACCGCGCCGGTCTTGGCGGACCGCCGCTGGTTGTCGACGGTGAGCAGGAACTTGAGGAAGTCGGTCGTCGCGGCGGGGGCGTCCTTGCCGACGGCGAAGCCGTTGCCACCGCCGAACGCGTCCGAGGCGGAACCCTTGCCGCCGTCGACGGCGGGGAACGGGAAGAAGCCGAGCTTGTCGCCGAGACCCTTCTTACTGGTGGAGCTGGACGCCTGCACGGCCGGGGCCCACTGTCCCATGAGTTCCATGGCCGCCCCACCGTTGCCCATCGTGGCGGCCTGGCCGTCCGCGGAACCGTACTCGGCGCCGAGGAAACCTCGCTGAAAGGGTTGCAGGTCGATCAGTTCCTTGAGCCGTTCGCCGGCGGCGACGAAATCCGGGGTGTCGAAGTTCTTGTCCTTGGCAGCCTGTTGCAGGGCGGGCAGCCCACCGATGCGCATAGCCAGGTAGGCCCAGTAGTAGTGGGCCGGCCACTTGTCCTTGCCGGCCAGCGCGACCGGCACGGTGCCGGCGGCCTTCAGCTTGCGGACGGCGTCGAGGACGCCGGCCCAGGTGGTGGGAACGGCGCTCACCCCGGCCCGCGCGAAAAGATCCTTGTTGTACCAGAAACCGACCATGCCGAGGTCGAACGGCACGCCGTAGATCCGGTCGTCGATCGTGTACGGCTGGATGGCGGCGGGCAGCAGACTGCCCACCCACGGCTGCACCTGGTCGGTGATGTCCTTGACCAGGCCGGCCTCGACCTGCTGCCGGAGCACGCCCCCGCCCCAGGACTGGAAGAGGTCCGGCGGTGAGCCGGCCTGGGTGGCGGTGGTGAGCTTGGCCTTGAACGCCTCGTTCTCCAGCGGCTGGACCTCGACGGTCACGTTGCTGTGCGCGCTCTTGTACTCCTGGGCCATCGCCGCCCACACCGGCAGCATCGGCTCGGTGTTCTGGATGTGCCACCAGTTGATGGTCTGCGCGGCGTTCGGGTCCTGAGAGGTGTCGTCACCGCATGCGCTGAGCAGGTAGGCGCCGGCACCGGCGCCGGCGAGACCGAGCAGGGTTCTGCGGGAGAGGTGCGTCGTCATGATCCATCCCTTCGAGGACTCACGAGGTGCTCGGATGCCGGCCGAGCCGGCGGGATCTGGAACGTGTATCTCCGAAACTTTCACTGCTTCACCGGTATTACCGATCGATGGGCGGCACGCTACGAGCTGTTCCCTCCCGGGTCAAGGGGTCTGTCGTGTCAGGACTCGAACCGATAGCGTGTTCCCGACCTCCTGAGTATCCGGACACCATTCGGAAGTTTTCGAGAGCTGCATCAGAGGAGCCGACGTGTCGACCGAGACCGCTGACGTGGCGACCGCCGCCGGGTCGATCCGCAACCCCGTCCTCGCCGGGTTCCACCCGGATCCCTCGATCCTGCGGGTCGGCGACGACTACTATCTGGCCACCTCGACCTTCGAGTGGTATCCGGGGGTCCGCGTACACCACTCCCGCGACCTCGTGCACTGGCGACCGCTGGGCGGGATCATCACCGAACGCCGCCTGCTCGACCTGCGCGGCTGCGGCGACTCCAACGGGGTGTGGGCACCCGACCTGTCCTGGCACGACGGCGAGTTCTTCCTCGTCTACAGCGACGTCGCCAGCTTCGCCAGCGGCTACTGGGACCCGCAGAACTTCCTCGTCACCGCCCCCGACATCACCGGCCCCTGGTCCGATCCGGTGAAACTGCACGGTCACGGCTTCGACGCCTCGCTGTTCCACGACGAGGACGGCTCCAGTTGGCTGCTGAGCATGAGCGCCGACTGGCGGCCCGGGCGGGACCGCTTCGGCGGCATCGAGATCCAGCGCTACGACCGGGACGCCCGCCGGCTCGTCGGCCGGCCCCGCCTCCTGTTCACCGGCACCCCGGTCGGGCTCACCGAGGGCCCGCACCTGTACCGCCACGACGGCTGGTACTGGCTCATCACCGCCGAGGGGGGCACGAGCTGGGAGCACCAGGTCACGGTGGCGCGCTCCCGCGAGCTGTTCGGGCCGTACGAGGTGGACCCGGCCGGGCCGCTGCTGACCTCGGTGGGCCGGCCCGACCTGCGGTTGCAGAAGGCCGGCCACGGCAGCCTGGTCCGCACCCCGCACGGCGAGTGGTACCTGGCCCACCTGGTGGGTCGTCCCTACACTCCGCTGGGCAACTGCGTCCTGGGGCGGGAGACCGCGATCCAACGGGTCGACTGGCCGGCGGGCGGCTGGCCCCGGATCCCCGGTGGCGTCCCGGCGGACGAGGTTACCGCGCCCAGCCTGCCCGCGCACCCGTGGCCGGCCGAGCCGGCCACCGACAACTTCGACGGCCCGGAGTTGGGCCCGTGCTGGTCGACCCTGCGCCGACCGGCCACCCCGGACTGGATCGACCTGCGGTCCCGCCCGTCGTACCTGCGGGTGCACGGTGGGCAGTCGCCGGTGGGGCGGCAGACGCCCAGCCTGGTCGCGCGGCGGGTCGGGGCGACGCACTGTTCGCTGGAGACGGTGGTCGAGTTCGACCCGCTCGACCACCGCCAGTTGGCCGGGGTCACCACCTACTACAACACCCTCAACTGGCACCACCTCTACCTGACCCGGGCCGACGACGGCCGGACGGTACTGGAGCTGCTCAGCGCCGACAGCGGGCGGCGCACCGCGTACCCCGAGCTGACCGTCGACGCCGACGGCGTCACCCGGGTCGGCCTGCGTGCGGAGTTCGACGGGCCCGTCGTCCGCTTCGGCTACGACCTCGGCGCCGGTTGGCGGCAGCTTCCGGTGGAGTTGGACGCGACGATCCTCTCCGACGAGCACGCCGCGCTGATCATCGACGGGGAGCCGGCGGCGTGGGGCTTCACCGGGGCGTTCCTCGGCCTGTGGGTGCAGGATCTCGGCGGCGACGGCGGCCACGCCGACTTCGACCTCGCCACCTACCGGGAGCACTGACCCCGGCCGCCGCACCCGTCCCGCCTCTCGCTGCCCACGGTCCGTCGCCACGAGAAACTTCGCCCCGCCGGGCAACCCCCGGCGTCGCCGACTCCGTGACTATCCCGGAATCAGGGATCGGAGGACGGAATGGGCGATCGTGACGCGGCATTCGCGGAGTACTTCGCGGCCAGATCGGAGGCGATGCGCGGTACCGCTAAGGCACCCTGGGTGCGGCGGCTAGGTGGCCGCCTTCGCCCTCCCATGAGTCCTGGGCAGCAGGATCGGCCCCGGCAGGAGCCGGTATGCCGACGGTGTGCAGGATGTCTTGTGCGTGGACGCGGTTGTCGCTGGACGCGGCTATGGCCAGGGCCGCGTCGGCGGTGCGTTTCGCGGTGCCCGGCGGTACGACGAGCAGATCGACTCGGTCGCTGTCCTCGATCAGCGCGGTGAGCAGGCTGGCGGGTTGGCTGGTGAAGTAGCCGAGGCGAAGGAGCCGGCCGGCCACGCCTAGCCGGCGGCGGGGGTGGTCGGTCCAGCCGGCGGAGCTGAGGACCAGCCGGGTGATTGGTCCGTGCAGCCGGTCGATAACCAAGATCAGGCCGGGCAGCTCGGCGACGGGGTCAGTCGAACGGGGCCACCATCCGCCATCCAAAAGGGTGCGGCGCGACCCGGTGGGCTGCATCCGCAGGCGAGGCGTAGACGGTGGCGTTGGCGAGATCGCCGTCCTGCGGCGGGACGTACCGTTGAGCGTCATATCCCTCTCCCTCCCGCCTCGTCGCCCTGGGGTTACCAGTTTTCGACGTCAGGCAGGGTTGGCGTGCGCGATCGCGATAGGTACCGAGCCGCCCTGGACGGCGCGGGAGCGGGTCAGCGTTGGTGGCGCAGTTGGGTGATCCGGGCGGCGCCGACCGCCATGGTCAGCAGGGCCGTGCCGACACCGGCGATCAGCAGCCCCAGCGCCAGTGGCAAGCCCTCGTGCATCCACAGGAAGCTGACCTCGGCGCTGCGCGTGTTCTGCAGCATGAAGACGATCAACGCCACGGCCAGCAACGTGGCTACCCAGGCGGCACCGGTGCGGGGTGGACATCCGTCTGGCGGTCAGCGTTCATGGCGGAGCGGTCGTGGGCCGTTGCGGTGCAGTGGTGGCCCGGTCCGCACGTTCGCGGTGCGTGTGGTGAGACATGACGTCCCCTACGGGTTGGCCGGGGTCAGGCACCTCAAGACGGCATGTCGCTTCCAGTATATGCCCATCGTACGCCTGTTCGGCCGGAACTGCTTCTCGGCGGTCTCGTCGACCGCGGTCAATGCCGTTTCCGGCAGGAAATACCGCCGGTTCCGGTGCCGGAACACGCGGTGGTAAACGGCAGCTGTCGCAGGCCTCGCAGCGGCACCAGCGGGTTCTCGGCACTCGGTACGCGACCGCACCGTGATGCTGGTCCGTACCGCCGTTACAGATACTGGCCGGTCGTCTCGCTGTCCTGCCTGGCCACCCGGACGGCTACCACGTTGGCGAGGTTGACGATGACGGCATTCTCGGTTGCCTCCCGGTTGTACCTGGCACGGGTCAGGACCAGACTGCGCCGCTCGTCCAATGCCTTGGCGATCACCCCAAGCGCCTCGTCGGGGCCGGTGAAATCGGTGGTCAGCACGGAGACGTCCTCACCGCCTACCGGGTGAAACCGAATGATCAGTTCGACATTCTCAGCCACGCTCGACTCCTTCCGGGAGGCGTATCGCACGTCGAGCCCATGCTCCGGCTCGCGAGCACCGGCCTGCCACCGGCCGCCGCCCAACCTGTACCCGGGGACGTCGCGGATTCCACATCCCACTCTCGCTCACTGAGCCAGCTGCTGGCGGCGAATCGGACCAGGCTTGCGGGTAGCGGCCCGCTGCCGTTGCCCGCGCTCACGCCGGCCGCCCCTATCCCGGACTCCGGTGATCAGCGGTTTGTTCGCGCGCCGACCCAATATCGGGGACGGTGGTTGGTTCCGCCGTGGCAATGTCCTGATCGCTGGACATCCTTGGCAATTTGCCTCCTAGGGCGAGGTCGGTGACATCGCCGATGGTGGCGGTAGCGGTGAGCGCCGCCGCGAACAGAACGAGCTGGTTGACGACACTGAGCGACACCAGCAGCCCAACCGTGCCCGCGACCACGTGATAGGTGGGGTTGGCCTCGATGCGCTGCACGAAGAAGCCACCGACGGTCTTGAGCAGCTCCAGCCCGATCGCGACGAGCAGCGCCGGTAACGCGACCCGGCGCGGCGGCATCCGCAGCCGCGGCAACCCGGTCAGCACGGCGATCGACAGCAAGGTGTTCACGGCGACGCCGACCACGAGGCCGACCACGGCGAGCAACCCGCGGGTCAGGGCGGCGTCCGCGCCGGTGGTGTCGATCAGTCGGCTGGCCAACGCGGTTGTCGTGAACGCTGTCGCCAGGGACACGACCAGCAGGAGGCCGAGTCCGGTCAACACGAGCAGGTCGATCAGCAGGCGGACGACGAAGGTGCCGGGATACTCGGGCAGACGCCAGACCTTGCGGATCGAGGAGCGCAGCGCGTTTACCCAGAACCAGCCGGTGACCGGCAGGCCGAGGAACGCGATCACCCCGGCGGCGCCGCGCGCGGTGCGTAGCGCCTGCACGTCGAGGTTGGGCAGGTTCTGGTCAAGATAGCGCTGCACCGAACGTTGCACCGCGGGATCGTCGAGCACGAACCCGAAGAGCGCGAAGCCGAGCAGGGCCAGCGCGAACGTGGCGAAGAACGCGTAGTAGGTCACCGCCGCGGCGAGCCGACCGCCGTCGGCCTCGGCGTAGCGCACCGCGGCCCGGGCCAGGTGGTCCAGCCAACCGTGCCGGCGGCGTGCCCGCCACCACATCGCGGCGCCCCGCTGTCGCCTGCTCCCGACCGTCACGCCGCTTGCCGTACCCGACGGCGGTCCCGGTCACGCACGACACGCCACCAAACCACGCCAGGTTTCACGGCGCGGCCGGCGTCCCTGGGGCGGGACCGACAGAGGTGGCAACCGGCGGCGTTCCCCCTTCCGTAGGCTCGTCGGCCGGCCGCACGATCTGCGCGCCTTCGCGCTGGTTCTCGTCGACCGGTCGGGTTCCCGGCGGTTCCCGGTCAGGAGTGGGCTCGCCCTGCGGGTGCTCACTGAGGTAGCGCACGGCCGTGTTGGCCACGGCAAGCAGCGGAACGGCCACGAGCGCGCCGACGATGCCAGCGACAACGAGCCCGGTGGCGATTGCGAGGATGACAGCGAGCGGATGCAGGGCGACAGCACGGCCCATGATGAGCGGCTGCAGGACATGGCCCTCCAGCTGTTGCACGCCGATGACGACAGCAAGAACGATGAGCGCGCTGACCGGGCCCTGGGTGACCAGCGCTACCAGGACCGCGACCGTGCCGGACAGGGTGGCGCCGATGACCGGAATGAACGCCCCCAGGAACACCAGCCCCGCCAGCGGCAGTGCGAGCGGGACACGCAGCACCGCCAAACCAATGCCGATACCGACGGCATCGACGAACGCGACGAGCACCGTGGCGCGGACGTACGACCCAAGGGTGTGCCAGGAGTAGTGGCCGGCCCGGGCCACCGGGACGCGAGCCGCGCGCGGCAACATCCGGCACAGGAACCGCCAGATCTGCGCCCCGTCACGCAGGAAGAAGAACAGGGTGAACAGCACCAGGAAGAACCCGGCGACCACCTCGCCCAACGTCGTGGCGGTGCTCAACGCGCCGGACGTGATCGCCCCCTGGTTCTCGGACACCTGCTGCTGCAGCCGTTCGAGCGCGGCGCTGAGCTGCGCCTGGGAGATGCCCAGCGGGCCGCGCGAAAGCCGCGCCTGTATCTCCTCCACCCCTTCACGGACCTGCACGGACAGGTCACCGAACTGGGAGACGACCGTCCCGACGATCAGACCCAGACCGGCTGACACGGCCGCCAACCCACCCACGAGCACCATGCCGGCAGCCAGCGACCGGTTGACTCCCCGGTTTCGCAACCCCCGAACCGCCGG
This sequence comes from Micromonospora sp. KC213, assembly GCF_004348325.1. Classification (GTDB taxonomy): domain Bacteria; phylum Actinomycetota; class Actinomycetes; order Mycobacteriales; family Micromonosporaceae; genus Micromonospora. Next base: position 25,580 of record NZ_SMKF01000035.1, read on the forward strand.
CTCGAACAGGGCGGCGAGCAGCAACGCCACCACCACCGGGATGACCACGATACGCAAGAACCCGATCAGTCTGATCAGCAGATAGGCGGTAGCCACGAACAAGATCAGCCGCCACGCCCACGCACCGGCGATCCGCACACCGCGGGGAATGCCGTCGTCCACGCTCGATGCCGCCTCCGCGACGACCACCGGCCTTGTCGACTCACCCGACGGGAAGTCAGCCCGAAACGGCGGCAGCGAGCCGCCCTGCCGCGCGGCCGCCACACGCGCTCGCGCCCGCTCACGCACCGACGCGACCCAGCACATGGCAACCCCCTATTCGACTACGTCAACGGGCGATCTATACCCACGCCATGGATGATCGTCACCCGCGGCCGGAGCTCCGATGACAAGCCGGATCGCACCCCGCTGTGACATGCGCGAAGCCCTTCGACGATGCCCGTTGACCACCCACACCAACGCCGCGCCCAAACACCACCAGGGCACCGGAACGCCTTACGTACCTATAGTCCTGATCGGTTACCTCAGTTCCCCGCTTTGCCGGAGCGGTGGTTACCTGCCGCCGGTTGGCGTCCGGGTGGTGCGGATCGAGTCTGGCTGATCGGTGTGGGCCTGGTGCCAGGCGGTCTCGTACTTGTCCGGGCTGAGTAGCCGAGCTCGCATTGGATGCGGTAGGTGCTGTACCAGCCGTAGGCCCGGCGCCGACGCAGCGCCCAGGTCGCGGCGGGTGGACCCGCCGCGCCAGCCGCGGCGCAGGAACGCGCCCTGCCCCGGCGACGCCATGAGCCGCTCGACGCGTTCGCGCCCGACGCGGATGCCGTCGCAGCGCAACTGCTGGTGCACCCGGTCGGCGCCGTAGGTGCAGCCTGAGGCGGTCCAGATCTCGGAAGATGTTGGACAGCAACCCGCGGTCGACCCTCGTCCCGGTAGCAGGGCTGGTTAGCCCTGTCCAGCCAGCCGTAGTAGGTGGACTCGCATACGCCAGGACCCGTAGCAGGAGTGCGACCGCGTAGCGGCCACGGTGTTCGTCGACGAACGTCATGACCGACGCCGGGTCGCACTCCGCGGCGAAAAACGCGCTCGCCGCCTTGAGCACCTCGTTGACGCGGCGCAGTTCCGCGTTCTCCCGCGCAGCCGGCGGCTTTCCTCGATCATGTCCGTCGTCGGCCGGTCGGTTCGATCACCGCGATCAGTCTCGACCTGACGGATCCAGTTCCGCAACGCCTCGTGATGCACACCGAACTGCTCGGCCAAACGCCAGATCACGGGCTTGGGCTCCGACTCGCGGTACAAGCGCACAGTGCGCTGACGCAACTCGTCGGGGTACTTCTTCAGGGCTGCCACGGAACGTCCTCCCCATGGCCATCAGACCATGATCAGAAGACTCCGGAGAAGCGGGCGGAACTCAGCGTGGGGACCGTGCGCAACTACCTGTTCAGCGCCATGACCAAGTTGGGCGCTTCGAACCGCGTCACCGCCATCCGAAGCGCCCAGCAGACGGGCTGGAGCTATCCGCGCGCAGCCAGCTCCTTGACAGCCTCTCGGGCGAGCTGCCCGGAGTCGTCGGCGAGCAACTGAGCCGCGGGTGCCGACCCGGCTGAGCCTCGCTCGCTCAGCTCAGATCGAGGGGCCAGGAAGCGACCCGATGCCCGCCACCGGCTGCCCTTGATACTGCGATCACCGCTTCCGGTTGAACCTGTTGGCCAGTTCGCGGAGCTTGCGCTGGGTCTGCGGCTTGGCCATTTCCTGCCGTCCCCGCGTCACCATACGCCGCCCCCGAGGGCCGGCCAGGAATGCCTTGATCCGCTGCACCATCGATGTCATCTCATGCCTCACTTCTGTCGTTTCGTGTCCTCGGTGCGGCGCCCCACTGAGTGGGCCGTCTGAGGCAATCTCCCGTCCGCTGGCGCGGCGCCGGCTGGCGCCTGAGCACCCCGGGCTGTTGGACTGTCGGCGGACCACCCTTCTGAGCCGTGTGCGGCGCAACACCGAGCGAAACTGTGTTGCGGAGCCGCCCCATGGGGTACCAGCCGAGGCGAACCGTTCGGCCGACGCTGGTGGGGCAGATTCCGATGGGTGGCGTTCAACCGCACGTGGGTGATGGGTCTTCGGCGGCTGTGCAGCGCCGCGGTCAGCGTCGGACGTTCAGCGTTGGCGTCGCCTCTTGCGCCACCAGTCCCCGCCGAGCAGCGTCGTGCGTGATGACGTTGGTTCCAGCTTCATTCGCGGTGGCGCTGTCGCGCCCGCGGTACGAGGTTTGGTGATGGGCACAATGGGTGGTTCCTTCCCAGTCGGTAGGGCCGGCTCGTCGGGTGCTCCGGCGAGCCGCCGCAGGCCGGCCGCGGTCGACGGCTCGGGCGTAACGAGCCACAAGGAGCCCTGCGGTTCGGCTAAGCCGCAGCTCAGCGGCGGCGTGAAAGCCGGCGACGTTGGCGATTGATTGCGATCCATGCGGTCGCGACCCGGGTGGGCGCCAGCGGGGAACTCAACGACCGCCGGAGTGGATCGGAGCCATGGAGGTCCGTCGGCCGACGGGCGTGGCGGGGTGCAGAGCAGCCGTGACGTCTCCTGGACGGGAGCCGGTATGGCGGGCACCTCGGGCGGATGTCGTCGATTCCGGGATGTCCCTATCGTACTCCTGTTTGGCCTCTCCGGACGAGTTCACCGTCGACCGATATCGCAAGGGGGCCGCTGCTGTCGTCACCGTCTGAGGTAGGCGACGTGCGGTACCGTTGGATCTTCGCGCCTGAGCGTTGATACGTGTGAATGGCGTGCCGCCTCGCGCGCTCGCCGGCGCAACGGCTGCAACGCCGCCAGCTGATCACGTGGGCAGCGCCTGTCGCCTTCCTCCGGAGCCGGTGTGGTGGGCCCCGTGCGCTGACCGATGCCGGATGCCCTGACCGTACGCCGATTCTGACGAGCAGGAGGCCGGAGTCGACGGCGGGCCGGCTGGGTCATGGCGCGGGCCGTTCGGGAGGCTGCTTGCAGCCCGGCCGCGATCCGGCCAGGAGGCCCCCTTCTTGGTTTAGTTCAGTCGGTGAGGCTGGCTCAGCGCGCTGCGTGTTCGGCGCGGGCTGGTGCGCCTACCTGGTGCAGGTGTTGCAGGGCTTGGCGGTAGGAGGTGACGAGGCTGGTCTGTTCGTACGCGACGCCGATCTCAGTGCAGTATGCCTGCACGATCGGCTGGGCCTTACGCAGGTTGGGCGTCGGCATGCCGGGGAACAGGTGGTGCTCGATCTGGTAGTTGAGGCCGCCCAGCGCCGCGTCGGTCAGCCAGCCGCCGCGGACGTTGCGGGAGGTCAGCACCTGCTTGCGCAGGTAGTCCTCGTCGCCGGTCGGGTGCGGCATGCCCTTGTGGTTGGGTGCGAATGTCATGCCGAGGTAGACGCCGAACAGCGCCTGGTGCACCAGCAGGAAGGCGATGGCCTGCGGTGGCGACAGGACGATCAGCAGTGCGGAGAGGTAGCCGACGGCGTGCAGGATCAGCAGGGTGCATTCAAGGCGGTGTCGCTTCACCGTGCCATTGCGCAAGGCCTTGATGCTGGAGACTTTCAGGTCGGCGGCGAGCAGAGCGAGCAGCGGGAAGAACAGCGCGGCCTGGTGCCGGGTGATGAAGCCTTTCAGCCCGCGCCGGCCGAGGGCCGACTTCGTGGCCCAGATGAGAACCTCGGGCGCGACGTCCGGGTCGAGGTCGTCGTGGTTGGGGTTGTTGTGGTGACGGGTGTGCTTGTCCATCCACCAGCCGTAACTCATCCCGACGCAGAGGTTTCCGGTGAGCCGTCCGGCGACTTCGCCGGGGCGTTTGGTGCGGAACACCTGGCGATGGGCCAGATCGTGCGCCACGAGCGCGACCTGGGTGAACGTGACGGCCAGGAACGCGGCCGTCACCAACTGCCACCAGGACGAGCCGATGAGGAAGAACGCGGTCCAACCGCCGAGGAACATGAGCGTGACGACGCTCAGCCGTGCGAGGTAGTAGGCGGGCCGGCGCTGCATCAGCCCCTCGCCGCTGATCCGGCGGGACAGCACGGCGAAGTCGCTGCCCGTCGTTGTCCTCAACGGTGCCATGGTTATTGTCATGCTTCTATCAAACCGCCAGGGGCATGCATCGTCAGGAGTGCTACGTCCTACGGCCCGGTGGTGCTAGCACCACCATTGAACCGCCCGCCAGCCGGCACTATATGACCTGTGGAGATGCCCGAGACCGGTGCACGGCTGCGCCGATGGGGCCGGCGCGGTGCGCACTCCGTGCTGGGCGGCATGGCCGCGATCGGGCTGGCCTTCACCAACCTGCCGCTGCTCACCGCGTCGGTTGTCGCGTTGGCCCTGACGCCGGTGCCGTTCCTCGGTTTAGCGCTGGTGCCGTGGACGATGACGCTGGTCCGCAAGCGCGCCGATCTCGAGCGCAGACGTGCTTCACGAACCGGCGTCCTGGTGACCCGCCCGTACCACCCGTCCCCGGAACGGGCCATGGCCGACGGCTGGCAGCGCTTCCGGTGGACCGTGACGGACCCGGCCACCTGGCGTGACCTCGCCTGGCTCCTGCCCGGCGCGATCGTCGGGTTCACACTCGGGACGATCGCTGTCGTCGTGCCCCTGTACGGCCTCGCGGGTCTGACGCTGACGCCGCTATGGATCTGGCTCGCCACCGGCTGGTACCACTACGGCGCCATCTGGTCCATCGATACGGCGCCCGCCGGGCTGCTCTGCCTACCGCAAGGCGCCGTCATCCTTGCGGTCGGCCTGTGGGCGGCGCCGTGGCTGCGCCGCGTTGACGCCCTCTTCGCCCGGCTCTTCCTCGCGCCAACCAGGGCCGCTGAGCTCCGGCTGCGCGTCACGCAGCTGACCCTCACGCGCGCTGACACCGTGGACGCCCAAGCGGCCGAGCTGCGCCGCATCGAACGCGACCTGCACGACGGCGTCCAAGCCCGCCTCGTCTCGCTGAGCATGATCATCGGCCTGGCCGACGAACTCATCGACCGGAACCCGGCCGAGGCCCACAAGCTGCTCGCGGAAGCGCGTGAGTCCAGCGGTACGGCGCTGGTCGAGCTGCGGCACCTCGTCCGCGGCATCCACCCACCGGTGCTGGCCGAACGTGGACTCGGCGGCGCGGTCCGTGCGCTGGCGCTCAGCCTGCCGGTCCCGATCACGGTCGACATCGACCTACCGGGACGGCCCGACACACCCGTCGAGTCCGCGGCGTACTTCGCCGTCGCCGAGGCGCTGACCAACATGATCCGGCACAGCCGCGCCCACAGCGGGTCGGTGTCCGTACGGCACGCGGACGGCGCGCTAACCATGGTGGTCACCGACGACGGCGCAGGAGGCGCCGACCCCGCAGCCGGCACCGGTCTGCGCGGTATCGAACGCCGCCTCGCCGCGTTCGATGGCACCATGGCCCTGTCGAGCCCGCCCGGGGGACCCACCGTCATCACCATGGAGATACCGTGCGCGTTGTCATCGCCGAGGACCATGCCCTCCTCCGAGACGGACTGACCCGGCTCCTGCAGGCCTTCGACTTCGACGTCGTCGCAGCCATCGACAACGGACCGGCCCTGTTGCCCGCCCTGATCACGCACAAGCCCCGGGTGGCGATCATCGATGTCCGCCTCCCCCCGACATTCACCGACGAAGGTCTGCAAGCCGCGATCGCGGCCCGAACCCAGGTGCCTGGCCTGCCGATCCTTATGCTCTCCCAGCACGTCGAGCCCTTGTACGCCCGCGAACTGCTCAGCACCCCGCACGGCGGTGTGGGCTATCTGCTCAAGGATCGTGTGTCCGACGTCGGGGAGTTCGTCGACGCCGTCCGCCGGGTCGCCGACGGCGGCACCGCCATGGACCCTGAGGTGATCGCCCAACTACTCGTCCGCCGGGAGCCACTGGCGGTACTCACCGCCCGGGAACGGGAGCTGCTCGGTGTCATGGCTGAAGGCCGCTCCAACGCCGCCATCGCGGCCAAGCTCCGCATCACCGAGAAAGCCGTGAGCAAGCACATCAACAACATCCTCACCAAACTGGACATGCCACCCTCCGACGACGACAACCGCCGCGTCCTCGCCGTCCTGGCATACCTCAACGCCTGACCGGCTGGAACGGAGGGACAATGATCATCGATGCTCAAAGACCCGCAACCGTGCACGAGGTCGTAAAGGATGTCTCGTAACTGGGTGAGGCGTTACCGAACGTTGACCCGCCGACCGGTAGCCTCGTCAACGCCGGCCTCGTCAAGATGGGCATCCAGTTCGACGTCGAGCGCCGACCCGAGAACAGTCGGGTGATCCCGGCGAGGAGCCTACCCGGCCCGACAAGGGACGCTCGGACGGCAGGCCAGCACGCGTCGTGTCTTCGACGTGACGCCGAGGCTCGTCACCTCAGACCATGATCAGCGACGTGGCTCCGTGCCGCAGCTTTGACCTGCTGCCGTTTATGCTGCGCCGAGTGAGCGACATCGAGATGAACGGCGTGGATCTCAACGAGGTGCTGCTAGCGGTGGAGAAAGCCGCCCCGGTCGACGCCGTCGAGGCGGTGACGCGCAGCGCCGGGGTGAACCTCGGCGCGTTGTGGGTGTCGTTCCTCGTGGCCGACATGAGCGGGCGCGCCCTGGTGCGCCTGGTCCACGTCCCTATCGGTGACGTGCCCGACGGACGCCGGCAGGACCAGGACCTGGCAGTGGTGCTGCCCTTCGACGGCGGTCCGCAGGAGCAGGCGCTGCGCACGCAACAGGTTCTGGTCGAGCACGCCGGTGATCATCACGTGGTGCGAGCGCCGGTCACCCAGCGCGGCGAGGCCATCGGGCTGTTGGAGATCGCCGTGTCTGCCGCACCGACCGACGCGGTCGCGCATCAGGTGTCACGTGCCGCGCACACGTTGGCGTTCGTGGTCATCGCCAACCGGCGCCACACCGACCTGTTCGAGTGGGGGCAGCGAACCACGGCGTTCACCCTCGCCGCGGAGATCCAAAGGCGGCTGCTGCCCTCCTCGTTCACCTGTGAGGCCGACTCGTTCACCGTGGCGGGATGGCTGGAGCCGGCCGCCAGCATCGGCGGCGACACCTTCGACTACAGCCTGGCCCGCGACCTGCTGCACCTGAGTATCACCGACGCGGTGGGCCACGGTGTGCACAGCGCACTCACCGCGACCCTGTGCGTCGGCGGACTCCGTAACGCACGGCGCCGCGGCGGCACCCTGCTCGAACAGGCGCAGGCCGCGCACGAGGCGCTCGTCGCCAACGCCGCGGCCGGTTCGCCCTTCGCCACGGGACTTCTCGGCCGGTTGGACCTGTCCACGGGGATCCTTGCCGTCGTCAACGCCGGACACCCCGCACCGCTGTTGGTGCGCGACCGGGCGGTGCTGCCAGTGGTCCTGCCCATCAGTCGGCCTTTCGGGGTACGACCTGCCGCGCCCTACCGGGCTGCCGAGGTCGAGTTGCAGGCCGGCGACCGGTTGGTACTGCTCACCGACGGCATGCTCGAACGAGGCGCCGCCGCCCTTGACCTGCCCGCACGGCTGCTGCATCTGAGCGCGCTGCACCCCCGGGAGGTCGTCCGGGTCCTCGGCGATCTCGTCCTCGAAGTCGCCGGACCTGTCCTACCCGATGACGCCTGCCTGCTCGTCCTCGACTGGCACGGCGGGCACGGCGACACCCGCCGCACCGCGGCCGGCGCCGACCACCACCGGGCCAGCAAATCCCTACCGCCGATAGCCAGCAGGCGGTGATGGCTGCTTCGTTCAGCCCGGCCGCGGGTGTCGGCGCGGGATGAGGGCGTGCGGCTGGCGCCCAGGCCTACGACCCGGCCGGGCTCGGCAGGGGGAAGATCTGTTCGATCCACCGCCGCTACACCCGCTACCAACTGCGCCTGGCCGCTACGAGCCCGGGAGATGGTCGACCAGGGCACCGCTCTGGAAGCCGCCTGCCGGGATCATCGTCCTGGAAGACCAGTTTGAGGAAGCCCTTCAACACAACCAGAGACTGCAGCGCCGCCAGCAAGGCGGCGCCGCCTGACCCCAACGCCTGACAATCCCTGCTCCACCCGGAGAAGGGACCGTTTGTCGTACCGGAAGATCTCGATGCTCGGGCTTGAGGTTGTCGGGTCTGGTGAGATCATCCGGGCGAGCCGGCGCGGGGAGATGTGGCTGCGGTCGACGTCCGCGCGGCCTTGGTTGATGTCCTTGTGCCGCAGGTTCAGACAGCCGGTGAAGCCGAAGGCCTTGATCTCGTCGAAGAGGTGCTTGACGCCGACGCCGGGGTCCTCGGCCCGACGTGTGCGCAGGCGCTCACGGTAGGGGTCGACGAGGTTGGCACGGTATTTGGGGACGCGGAGCATCCGCTTGGGCCGGGGCGGGCGGATTCGAGCAGACCTACGCCCTGGCCGAGCAGGTCATGGATTTGATGCCAGCGTTTAGAGTTGTCCGCGCGGGGCCCGTCGCAGATGGGTGCGGGGCTGGCGGAGCCGCAAGCCGTGGATCTTCGACAACGATGCCGTAGAGGAAGCGTTCGGACGCGCCGGCAACGTCGCCACGCGCCTCGCCATCGGATGGGAACAGCACCTCCAGAGCCTGCCCCGTCCGTGGACAACTCCGGATTGATCCTCCGCCCCGCTCCCGTGGGGATCCGTCAGACGCCTTCCTGACGGCATCGGGACAGCTTGGCATTTATGAACGCTTGACTACGGTGAAGAGCCAGGCGGCCCGCGGGCTGGACACGCTACGCGGCCTTCAGCGCCGATCTGGCTGCTGGCCGGGTTCTACGGTGATGGCGTCGCCGGCCTCAGACTGCCTGGGCTGGCCGGGGATGAGATTTGGTTGATCGCCGACGTCACCGAGCTCGACTCGTACATCTTCCTGCTCTGCGCGGGCCTGGCCCTCGGTGCGGTGATGGCGCAGGCGGCGAAGACCGTCATACAGGCGGCGCCGCCTCCGGCTTCGGCAATCGCGTGATCCGGTAGGCGTTCACCACACCGTGACCTTCGAAATCGCGGTGACCTTCCGTTCCACACGTGGCGGCGGTTGCGGCAAACGCGAGCGGGCGGCCGGGGAATCTCGCCCCGGCCGCCCGCTGCGGTTCAGTACCCGGTCCTACGCGCTCACGCGTACGAGGTGACGATAAACGCGCCGCAGCTGCCAGAAATGATCTTCCGGTCGCCGTAGTCGCCCAGGCAAACCGTGAAGTCGAACCGGGTTCCCTCGGGCATGTTGATCACCCTGCTGGTGGAGGTGCCCTTGCCCTGGTGTGCCCAGAGGTACTCCCAGCCCTTGTCGTTGTCAAAGCGGTTGTACTTCATGACGACGGAGTGCCCGTCGGCCTTGTCGTCGTAGGCATGCAGCAGCTCCTTGCCGCTCACGTAGTCGTGCGTGAAGTCGGCGTGCCCATCCGAGCAGACGTTCGTGCAGTTGGTGCCGTCGCGGCCCGGGTCCGCGGCGGCCGGGCCGGCGGTCAGTACGCCGAAGGCGGCCACCAGGCCGAGGACGGATGCGGCCTTGTGCAGCAGTGTCAAGGAAACTCCCCGTGTCAATGTGATCCGCGGGCGGCGGCAGGCCACGAGGGTCCGCGCATGCGCCGTCCGCGGCATGGGTGCGGAGAAATTAGCCATGATCTTGACAGGGATGCAAATCTTCTTCACATTGCCATCACATTTCTGGAGCCGGCCGGCCGCGTTCTTTGCGGCGGCGATGGCCATCGACCGCATGCCGGCGGCCCTGACTTGCACCAATGCGCCAACCCCGACCCCGGAAGCGCCGCAGCTGCGGTGACCGGGCAAGGGATCGTGCGCGTGTCGCCCCTTGGAGCCCGGTGACGGCTACATCGGCAGGGCGTCGGCCACCTGCAGCTGTAGCCCGTTCGCGCACACGTTGGCCCCGATGTGCAGGCTGCCGTGCACCTCCACCCAGGCTCCGGGGCGGACGACAGCCGGGTCTCCGCCGAGGAGGGTGTAGCTGCCCCAGTCAGTGCGAAGGACGCGACAGTTCATGCCCACCTGCTGGACCATGCCCCGGAGGGTGATCCCCCTGACCGAGGCGACCGACTGGCCCGAACCGGCGACGGTGAGGGACGCCGCGGACGCGGACTGCCCGGGCAGGACGACGAGGAGCGCCGCAACGCCGAGGGCGACGCCGGCCGGGACGCGGAGCAGCCTACGCATCTGCATGTGTCGAAGTGTTACCGGTGGCTCACGGCTAGGTCAAGCCCTCGGCGCATCCACATTGGAGGGACGCGGGAGCCTAGAGCGCCGCCGACACCGAGCGCAAGCACCTGTCACTCGAGTCACACATTGGTGTTGATTCGATTACCAGATGTCACGATGATGGCAAAGATCGACAGGTGGCCATGTCCCGGCTCCGGTCTCAGGCGTCGGCCACCATCGAACGGGGAGGAACATGTCCATCAGCACAAGAGTGGCCCGCGCCCTGTTAGCGGTGACCCTGACGGGCTCACTCGTCGTCGCGACGCCCACCGCGAGCTCGGCCGCGGTCACGGGCTCGCCCGATCGCTCGCCCTCCGACAACCAGGTCACACTCATCACCGGCGACCGGCTCACCGTCAGCGAAGACGGCCAGGTCGTCGTCGAGCACGATCCGGAACGCAGCGGCGTACGGTTCACCAACTACCGCCGGGACGGAAACACCTACGTCCTCCCGTCCGACGCGCTGCCCGCGTTGACCGCCGGCAAGCTGGATCACGAACTGTTCAACGTGACCGCGCTGCTCGCCGCCGGCCACGGCACCAACGGCAGCGGCCTCCCGCTCATCGTGACGTACGCGCCGACCGGTGAGGCGGCAACCCGTGGCTACCTCGCCGCCGGTGGCGCCACCGTCGGCCGCGAGCTGTCCAGCGTGGACAGCCTCGCCGCCAAAACCGACCACGACAGCACAGCCGACCTGTGGCTTGAGTTGACCACCGCCGTCTCGCAGGGACGGGCGCTGCGCCCCGCGGTGAGCCGGGTGTGGCTGGACCGGCTGCGGGAGACGGCGCTCGACGTCAGCGTTCCGCAGGTGGGCGCACCCGCCGCCTGGGCAGCCGGCTACGACGGCACCGGCGTGAAGGTTGCCGTTCTGGACACCGGCATCGACGCCACCCACCCCGACCTGGCCAATGCCGTCGTCGCCGCACAGAACTTCACCACCGACCCCGACGCCCGCGACCTCAACGGCCACGGCACCCACGTGGCCTCGACCATCGCGGGCACCGGCGCGGCGTCGCAGGGCGCGAACCGGGGCGTGGCGTCGGGAGCCAAGCTACTCAACGGCAAAGTTTGCGACGCCTCCGGCTACTGCCCCGACTCGGCCGTGATCGCCGGAATGGAATGGGCGGTGGCCCAGGGCGCCGACGTCGTCAACCTGAGCCTCGGCGGCCGCGACCGGCCCGGCATCGACCCGCTGGAGCAGGCGGTGAACGAGCTGACCGCCAGCAGCGGCACGATCTTCGTCATCGCGGCCGGCAACGACGGCGCGGACGAGGCAGTCGGCTCGCCCGGCAGCGCGGACGCGGCGCTGACCGTGGGCGCCGTGGACGGCTCGAACAACCTGGCGAGCTTCTCCAGCCGGGGCCCGCGCCCGGATGACGCGGCAATCAAGCCGGACATCACCGCACCCGGCGTGAACATCACCGCGGCCCGCAGCTCCACCGCTCCGATCGGCACCCCGGGCGCGCCGTACATCGACAACAGCGGCACGTCGATGGCGACGCCGCACGTGGCGGGCGCCGCGGCCGTTCTCGCGCAGCGCCACCCGACCTGGTCGCCGACGCAGATCAAGGCGGCCCTGATGGGTTCGGCCGCACGCCACCCGGCGCAGGGGGTCTTCGCGCAGGGAGCCGGGCGGCTCGACGTCGCGCGGAGCGTCCAGCAACCGGTGGTCGCCGACCCGCCCAGCCTGAGCCTCGGCCGGCAGCAGTGGCCGCACGGCGACGACCCGGTGCTCACCAGGACGGTCACCTATCGCAACCACGGCACCAGCCCGCTGACCCTGAACCTCGCGCTGACCACGTCCGGGCCGGGCGGCGGCGCGGCCCCGGCCGGCATGTTCACCCTCAGCGCCAGTTCGGTGACAGTCCCCGCTGGCGGCCAGGCGTCCGTACAGCTCACCACGGACACCAGGGTCACCGCCCCGGACGGGTACCACACCGGGTACCTCACCGCCACCGGCCCGAGCGTGCTGGTCAGCACGCCGTTCGCGGTGGACCGGGCGGTGGAGGCGTACGACCTGACGCTGCAGCACCTCGACCGCGCGGGCAACCCCACCACGGCGTACTTCGGCCTGGTCCAGAGCGCCGACGGCAGCAGGGTCTGGATCGTGGGCGGCCCCGGTCCGGTCACCGTGCCGCGGGTGCCCGCCGGCGCGTACCTGGTGACCAGCGCGGTGTACGGCGGCGGCCCGGCCGGACCGGAGACCACGGTGCTGGCCGCGCCACGGGTGGAGATGAACCAGGCACGCAGCCTGGTCATGGACGCCAGACTGGCCCAGCCGGTCAGCGTTTCCGTGCCGGACCCGCAGGCCAGCGTCATGATGACCGAAGTCGGCGTGCAGATGAACGGCAGCGGGGAGAGCGCCTACTACACCCAGCGTGTCGGATCCGGGACGACCTACATCGGGCAACTCGGCAGCCAGTACGTGTGGGGCTCCTTCTCCAAGGTCGGCTTCACGGTGGCCCGACCCGGCCCGGGCGGCGGCTCGTTCAACTCGCCCCGGGTCTACCACCTGGCCTGGTTCACCGACCAGCGCCTACCGACCGGCTTCAACCGGACGGTGGCCAGCAGCGATCTGGCCACCGTGGAGACCCACTACGCCGGGCACATCCCCGGGACGGTGGGGACCAAGGCCGCGTACGCGCACCCCGGCGGCACGTTGTACGGCACCCAGGTCGGCCACGTGGCGGGTGTCGGGTTGTCGTTCAGCCTCCCGTTCTCGCGCACCGAGGTGTACAACACCGACGGCGGCATCCGGTGGCACTCGGCCTTCCTGGAATCGACCTACTACCTCGGGCCGGGCATCAACTACCTGAACTCCGGTGTGAAGACGTACACCGGCGGCGCCACCTCGCAGGAGACCTGGAACAGGCCGGTGTACGGCCCGGCCTTCACCTCGTCGATCTACAACGACAACTGGGTGACCCGCACCGGCAACGTCATCACCGCCAATGTGCCCTTGTTCGGCGACGGCGACGGCCACGCGGGTCTGCCGGATCCGGCGACGACAAGCGGGACCTTGGTGCTCAAGCGCAACGGCGTCACCATCGGTGAACTGGCCAACCCGGCGTACGAATGGAGACGGTTCACCGTGCCGGCCGGCAACGCCACGTACCGGCTGGAAGCGACGGTGGAGCGGGCAGCGCCGGTGACACTGTCCACCAAGGTGAGCGCGGCCTGGACGTTCATCTCGGACACGGTGTCCCCGACGGCGAAGCTGCGGCTGCCGTTGTGGGCGGTGACGTTCAGCCCGAGCCTCGACGCCCAGAGCACCGCGCCGGCCGGTACCACCTTCGTCATCCCGCTCAGCGCGTCCGCGCAGCCGGCGTCGGCGACCAGCACCCTGCGCAGCCTGACCGTCGACTACTCGGTCAACGACGGCGCCACCTGGCAGAGCGCCACGGTGAACGCGACGAACGGCGTCGGCACGGCCAGCGTGACCCACCCGAACACCACCGGGTTCGTGTCACTGCGGGCTCGCGCGGAGGACCAGGCCGGCAACGTCGTCGAGCAGACCGTGATCCGGGCCTACCGGATGGCGCCCGCCTGACCGGCGTCCGTCCAGCGCCCCACCGCCCCGTC
>NZ_SMKF01000359.1 GCF_004348325.1 Micromonospora sp. KC213
CTCCCCGGCCACCCCAACAGGACACAACCCCCCATGAACGTCGACCACATAAACCCGCGTGTTCGCCATCGGACGGCCAATGGGGACATTGCCTTCAACGGAACAAACGTCGTCAACGGCGCATTGAGTGGCATACACGGTTGTCTCTGTTGGCCCATAGTGGCTGAAGATTCTGAGTCCCGGCAGCTGCTCGCGAAGGCGATGCACCATCTGCGCCGATAACGGTTCGGCGCCAGTCAACAACATTGCAAGGCTGGTGCAGCGAGATAGCTCGCCCTGCTCGAGTAGTGCGCGTATGGTCGAAGGAACGGCGTAGAGCGCTGTCACTCGCTCTTGCTGAAAGAGTTGCGTCAGATAAGCGGGATCCTTGTGTCCTTCGGGCCTCGCCATGATCAGCTTGGCCCCGCAAATCAGGGGCCAGTACAGTTCGCGCACCGAGGCATCGAAGCCGAATGGCGTCTTGACCGGAACGACATCGTGCGCCCCTAACGGGTAGGTGGCGCGTTGCATGTTCATCAAATTGGACACGCCACCGTGAAGTACCATGACGCCTTTGGGTGTTCCGGTTGAGCCGGAGGTGTAGATGACGTAGGCCAGGTGGCTGGGGGTCAGCCCGAGCGCAAAGCGGTCCGGGTTGACCTCCAACCCGCCAGCTAGCTCCACGACAGTC
>NZ_SMKF01000360.1 GCF_004348325.1 Micromonospora sp. KC213
GGGGGTGGGGTTGCCGTCGATCCAGGGCAGGGGCCATTCGATGTGTTCGTCGACGCCGGGTAGGAGGGCGGCGGCGTCGCGTCCGCGAGGTCCGTGCAGCAGGACGACCCGGTCGGCGCTGGCGGCGACGGCGCGGATGGCGGGGCCGGTGACCAGGACGTCCCCGGCGGAGTCGCTGCGAGCCACCAGCACCGTCCCCGCCCGGCGACCCTCTGTTGGCGCGGCGACCAGGGCGGCCCGGGCCAGGATCTCCTCCACCGCCGCCGACAGGTCGGCCCTTACGCAGGGCGCGGCGGCCACCTCGGCGGGGCGCGTGGTCGCGGTGGGCACCAGGACGGCGGCGGCGCCGGCGGCGCCGGCCGCGGTCATGTCCGCGCCGATGTCACCCACCAGGACGCAGCGGTCCGCGGTGGTGCCCAACGCCCGCGCGGCGGCCCGCACCATCCCGGGGGCGGGTTTGCGGCACCCGCAGCCGGCCCGCTCGTCGTGCGGGCAGATCTGCCAACTGTCGAACGGCCCCAGCAACTCCTCCACCCGGGCGTTCACCGCCCGCAGCTGCGCCGCCGTGAACAACCCCCGAGCCAACCCCGACTGGTTCGTCACCACCGCCAGCCGCAACCC
>NZ_SMKF01000361.1 GCF_004348325.1 Micromonospora sp. KC213
CCGCAGGCCACCGCCACCTGGCTGGACGCGGACGACCCTGAGCACCCGCCCGAGGCCTCCTCGCGGGAGGTGCAGAACATCCCGCTCGGGCTCGGCGCGCTGCTGCTCGCGGTCGCCGCGGTGGTCTTCGCCGCCCTCGCCACCAGCTCGATGGACGCACTGGCCCGGCTGGGCATCCTGCTCGTCGCCACGGTGCTGTTGCTGCTCGCCCCGCCGGTGCTGGCCCGCCGCGGTCTCACCTCCACCGCCGAGACCATCGCCACGGTCGGCCTGCTGCTGGTGCCGCTGGCCGGGTACGCGCTGTGGACGGTGGACCGGATCGGCAACGGGGGTGCCTCCGGCGCGCTGTACTCCGGGTTGATCTTCGCGGTCACCACCGGTGTCGCACTCGGGTACGCCCGGGGCACCGGTCTGCGGGCGCCCCGCTTCGCGGCCGTGCTCGCCGCGCAACCGGTGGTGCCACTGCTGGCGTACGAGCGGATCACCGGCCCCGGCGGGTGGGCCCTGGTGCTGAGCGTGGTCGCCGTGCTCGACCTCTGGCTGGCCCGCTCCGGGCTGCTCCGGGAGAATC
>NZ_SMKF01000036.1 GCF_004348325.1 Micromonospora sp. KC213
GCTCAGCTCCGGTCTGGCAAGAGACTAGCCGCAATCGCCCGCCGAAGATGTCCGGCGGGTGTACCAGGGGTGTCGCGGCGGGGCGGCCGTTATCCGGAGACCGACCCGTCGCGCTGCCGGGGCACCGCCGCGTCGGTGGCCAGCGCTGCGGCGACAGCTTCCACCAGGGTGTCGAGATACGTGTCGGGCAGTGGGGTCCGGGTGATGGCCAGCCGCCAGTAGAGCGGGCCGGCGATCAGGTCCACCGCGGCGTCGAGGTCGGTGCCGGCGGGCAGTTCCCCCCGGTCCACCGCCCGGGCGATCAGCCGCCCGCCGATCTCCTGCTGTTGGGCGCGCAGCACCCGTTGCAGGGTTTCGTCGATGGTCGGGTTGCGGGCCGCCTCGGCCAGCAGGTCCGGGATGATCTGCGAGGCGAGCGGGTGGCTCAACGCGTGCGCCACCACCTGGAACAGCAGGGCGAGGTCGCCGCGGAGGGTGCCGGTGTCCAGGGCGGGCAGCTTCTTGCCGGCGGCGGCGGCCACGGTTTCCAGAACGAGGTCGAGCTTGGAGTTCCACCGGCGGTAGATCGCTGTCTTGCCGACCCCGGCGCGGCGGGCCACCGCCTCGATGGAGAGCCGGCCGTAGCCGACCGCGGCGAGTTCGTGCATCAGGGCCCGCCGGATGGCCTTGGTGATGTCGCCGCGAAGCACTGCGGCACCGGCCGGCGCACGCCTCTTCTCGCTGGTCATCTGGGGTTCTCCGGAGCTGTCACGCAGGCCAGATTAGCGCAACGACGCAACGGTTGCGTCGCGACGTGTTTTCCACTAGCGTCCACCCCGCGACGAGGCGGCCCTCCCCATCCAGCTCCCACTAAGATTCCATCGTCGCGCGCATCCCTTTGGCACGAAAGATCGGAGCGCCCTTTCATGGCCGACACCGCGCTGGTGGACCCCGCAACGGGTCTGACCCAGGCGCAGCTGGCCGCCCGGCACGGACTACGGGTCGCCGGTGAGCGTCCCTCCCTGGCCGAATACAGCCGCCGGCTGTGGGCCTACCGGCACTTCATCGCCGCGTACGCCAACGCCAAGCTCGTCGCCTCGTACAGCAACGCGAAGCTGGGTCAGATCTGGCAGGTGCTGACCCCGCTGACCAACGCCGCCGTCTACTACCTGATCTTCGGCGTGGTGCTGGCACAGAAGGAGATCCCGAACTTCATCGCGTACCTGACCACCGGGCTGTTCATCTTCAACTTCACGCAGAGCGCGGTCCTGGCCGGCACCCAGTCGATCAGCAGCAACCTGGGGCTGATCCGGGCGCTGCACTTCCCCCGCGCCAGCCTGCCGGTGGCCGCCACGCTCACCCAGTTCCAGCAGTTGCTGGCCTCGATGGTCGTGCTGGTGGGGATCGTGCTGGTGACCGGCGAGCCGATCACGCCGGAGTGGCTGCTGATGGTGCCGGCGCTGCTGTTGCAGGCGGTGTTCAACGCCGGGATCGTGCTGGTGGTGGCCCGGATGGGGTCCAAGTCCAGCGACCTGAAGCAGCTGATGCCGTTCATCATGCGCACCTGGATGTACGGCTCCGGGGTGCTGTACAGCGTCTCGCTGTTCAACCGGCTGCCGGAGTGGGCGAGCACGCTCATCCAGTACAACCCCATGCTGGTCTACATCGAGCTGGCCCGGCACGCGCTGCTGGAACAGGCTCCGCTGCTCAACGAGTCGCTGACCCGGCTCTGGCTGGTCGCGGCGGGCTGGGCGGTGGTGGCCGGCATCGGTGGCTTCGTCTATTTCTGGCGCGGCGAACAGGAGTACGGCCGTGGTTGAGCACCTCGCGGCGTCCAACGACGTCACCATCACCCTCCCCCGGGTCGGCGAGCGCATCCCCACCGTGGTGGTGGACGACGCGCACGTGATCTACCGGGTGCACAAGGGCGCCGGCGGCGGCACCACCCCGGTGGCCGCACTGCGCCGGTTGGTCAAGCGCACCTCCGCACCGAACATCCAGGAGGTGCACGCGGTGAAGGGGGTCACCTTCACCGCGTACCGGGGCGAGGCGATCGGGCTGATCGGCAGCAACGGTTCCGGTAAGTCGACGATCCTGCGGGCCATCGCCGGTCTGCTGCCGGTCAACCGGGGCGCGGTCTACACGCAGGGCCAGCCCTCCCTGCTCGGCGTGAACGCCGCCCTGCTCAACGACCTGTCCGGGGAGCGGAACGTCACGCTCGGCTGCCTGGCCATGGGCATGCACCCGGACGACGTGGCCCGGATGACCCCGGAGATCATCGAGTTCTCCGGGATCAACGAGCGGGGCGACTTCGCCAGCCTGCCGATGCGGACGTACTCCTCCGGCATGGCGGCCCGGCTGCGCTTCTCCATCGCGGCGGCGAAGAAGCACGACGTGCTGCTGATCGACGAGGCGCTCGCCACCGGCGACAAGGGCTTCCGCAAGCGCAGCGAACAGCGGGTCCGCGAGCTGCGGGAGAGCGCCGGCACGGTGTTCCTGGTCAGCCACCAGCTCTCCTCGGTGCGGGACACCTGCGAACGGACGATCTGGCTGGAGTCGGGGCTCATCCGGATGGACGGGCCCACCGACGAGGTCATCCGGGCATACGAGGCATTTTCCAACAAAAAGTAGAATCTATCCCACGACACCGCGCCGGAGACCGCGTCGCCCCGTTGGGGCGGCGCGGTCCGCGCGTTAAGGTTCAACCCGTCGCCGCTCGGGCGCCATCTTTCGTTCAGCTCCCCCTGAGAGTGAGGATCGGCAATGACGCAGGACCACACCACTGGCCCGGACGCCGCACCGGAGACCCCGGCGCCGTGGCGGCCCTCGCGGACGGTGGCGGTGGTGCTGGCCGGCGGCACCGGGACCCGGCTCGGCCTGGGCATCCCCAAGCAGCTACTGAAGATCGCCGGTAAGCCGATCATCGAGCACACCCTGGCCGTCTTCGAGGCCGCGCCGGAGATCGACGAGATCATCGTGCTGATGGCCACCGGCCACGTGGAGCAGGCCCAGCAGATCGTCGACAAGGCCGGCTTTCGGAAGGTCAGCAAGGTGATCGAGGGTGGCGACACCCGCAACGCGACCACCCGGATCGCGCTGGACGCGGTGGGCGAGGGCGATGTCAACATCCTCTTCCACGACGCCGTCCGGCCACTGGTCAGCGCCCGGATCGTCCGCGAGTGCGTCAACGCGCTCTGGACGTACTCCGCCGTCGACGTGGCGATCCCGTCCGCCGACACGATCATCCAGGTCGACGAGAACGACTGCATCACCGACATCCCGGTCCGCTCCACCCTGCGTCGCGGCCAGACCCCGCAGGCGTTCCGGTCCGGGACGATCCGTGAGGCGTACCGGCGGGCCGAGGGCGACCCGCACTTCGCGGCCACCGACGACTGCGGCGTGGTGCTGCGCTACCTGCCCGGCACCCCGATCAAGGTGATCGACGGCTCGGACGAGAACATCAAGGTCACCCACCCGGTCGACGTGCACCTGGCCGACAAGCTCTTCCAGCTCGCCGCCGCCCAGGCCCCCCGGCTGACCGACCACCGCAGCTACACCGAGGAGTTGACCGGCCGTACGGTCGTCATCTTCGGCGGCAGCTACGGCATCGGCCACGACCTGGCCGAACTGGCCCGCCGGTACGGCGCCCAGGTCTTCCCGTTCAGCCGTTCCAGCACCGGCACGCACGTCGAGCGCGCCGAGGACGTGACGGCCGCACTCAAGACGGCCTTCGAGGCCACCGGCCGGATCGACCACGTGGTGGTCACCGCCGGGATCCTGGAGAAGGGCGCCCTGGCCGACCTGGACGAGGAGACCATGGACCGGGTGCTCCAGGTCAACTTCGTCGGTCCGGTCATCGTGGCCCGGCAGTCCCTGCCGTACCTCCAGCAGACCAAGGGCCAGCTGCTGCTCTACACCTCCAGCTCCTACACCCGCGGGCGGGCCCAGTACGCGCTCTACTCATCCACCAAGGCGGCCCTGGTCAATCTCACCCAGGCGCTGTCCGACGAGTGGGCCGAGTTCGGCGTCCGGGTCAACTGCATCAACCCGGAGCGCACCGCCACCCCGATGCGCACCAAGGCGTTCGGGGAGGAGCCCGAGCACACCCTGCTCGCCGCCGAGACGGTGGCCCGGTCGTCGCTGGACGTGCTGATCTCCGACCTCACCGGCCAGGTGATCGACGTCCGCCGGGCGCCGGGTGAGCCGGCCGCCGTGCCGGCCCAGCAGACCGCCGTCGGCGCCGACCGGCTCGCCAGCGCCGGCTGACCCACGTATCTGCGAGGCGGGCGATCGACATGCGTGGTGACCTGGTCAGAAAACTGATCGCGCGGTGCCTGACCACCGGCCTGGCCGTGGTGGCGTTCCTGGTGGTGGCGCTCACCGGCGCCACCGGGTGGGGTCTGGCGCTGGCGGTGGCCGCGCTGGTCGCCGCCGCGGCGGAACGCCGGGTCCGTCCGAACGCGGACATCACGGCCGAGACGGTGCTGCTCGCCGCCGGGATCCTGGTCGGGTACGCGCGCCGGCTCGACGCCGGCTTCGACCCGGTGCTGGCGCTGACCGGGCTGGTGCTGCTCGGGCTGGTGCTGCTGGTCGGTCCCCTGCGCGACGCCGGCAACCTGGAGCTGCGGGCGGCGAACCTGCCGGTGCGCACCTGGACGCCGGTGCTGGCCGCCCGGCTCGACGGCGCGTTGCTGGTCCTGCTCGCGGTGATCGCGGTCGCCGCCGCCCCACCCCTACCTGCCGTGGTCGCGCTGGTCGCCGCCCTGCTGGTGGCCGGCGCGTGCGCGGCGGTCGGCCTCGACCTGGCCCGGCGACGGTTCCGGCCGAATGCCGGCGGCGGGCCGGTGGCCCGGGCGTTGCGCGCGCACCAGCCGGAGTTCCTGCTCTACTTCTCGGCCCCGCCCGGCTCGGAGTACCAGGTCACCATGTGGCTGCCCTACCTGGAGCGGTTGGGCCGCCCGTTCCTGGTGCTGCTGCGGGAGCCGGAGTTCCTGCCCACCATCGCCGCGGCCACCTCCGCCCCGGTGGTCTACTGCCCGACCCTGCACGCTATGGACGAGGCGCTGGTGCCGAGCCTGCGGGTGGCGTTCTACGTCAACCACGGCGCGAAGAACAGCCACTGCGTCCGGTTCACCCAGCTCACCCACGTCCAGCTGCACCACGGCGACAGCGACAAGGCCCCCAGCGCCAACCCGGTCTCGGCGATCTTCGACCGGATCTTCGTGGCCGGGCCGGCCGCCATCGAGCGGTACGCCCGCGCCGGGGTGGAGATCCCCGCGGAGAAGTTCGTCGTGGTCGGCCGCCCCCAGGTCGAGTCGATCGAGGTACGCCCCGAGCCGGCCCTCGGCCTGGCCAACCCGACCGTGCTGTACACGCCGACCTGGACGGGGCACCACGCCGACGCCAACTACTGCTCCCTGCCGGTGGCCGAGACGCTGCTGCGCCGGCTGCTCGACCGGGGCGCCACGGTGATCCTGCGGGCGCACCCGTACACCACGCAGAACCCGGCGTCGGCGCGGCACCTCGCCCGGCTGACGGAGCTGCTCGCCGCCGACCGGGCCCGCACCGGGCGGGCGCACCTGTGGGGTGCGGCGGCCGGCCGCGAGCTGACCCTGACCGACTGCGTCAACCGGGCCGACGCGCTGGTCTCCGACGTCTCCGGGGTGATCTCCGACTTCCTCTACTCCGGCAAGCCGTACGCGGTGACCGACATGGGGGTCGACGGCGATCAGTTCGTGGCCCGGTTTCCCCTGGCCGCCTCGGGTTACGTGCTGCGGCGCGACATGTCCAACGTCGACGACGTGCTGACCCGACTGTTGGACACCGATCCGCTGGCCCCGGCCCGGTGGGCGACCCGCCGCCACTACCTCGGCGACTTCCCGGCCGCCTCGTACGCCGAGGGCTTCCTCGCGGCGGCCCGGCGCGAGCTGGACCCGGGCTGGGCGCCGCCGTCGCCGCGCGCCGCGGACGCCTCGCCGCTGTCCCCCACCGCCTGAACGGCCGGATCATCATGTGCCGGAGATGCTGCCGAGAGGTCGGCACCGCAGGTGCTGAGCGTGGCGGCTGGTCGCAGGCCGCGGAAGGAAGCCGGGCCGGGTGCGGCCCGGGGTGCACTGACGACGGTTCCAGAGCCGGACGTGTCCCTACAGCGAAACCCGGCCGCGAACGAGCTCGCCAGGTCGGGACTTTGTCGGCCAGTTCGTTCCGCTGACGCCTGCGCGTCCAGTCACCGACAACGTCAGATCCCGGAGTCGCCGCCCGGTGAGTCGTCGCCCTCGTCGTCGACCACGAAGATCGGCGAGAGGCGTTCCGCCAGAATGGACCCGTTGATCTCCTCCCAGCGATACCTGCGGTCATCGGCGACCGCAAGGTAATACTGCTCGTAGGTGCCCCACCAGCTGGGCTCGTAGGCGACCACCTCGACGTCCTCGCTGGGAAACCGTGCCCGGACCTGCTCGGGTAGGAGGCACCCGTCGTCTCTCAGGACATGGTCTCGTATCGTCACCATCGCCACCAGACGGCTGTCGGCGTCGCGCCACACCCGAAGTCGACCGCTTCTGCTCCAGCGGTCCCCACTAGTCCGGTAGTGCCAGTCTCCCTCGTCGAACACCAACTCCGGCCCCGCCATCCCCCCAGTATGCGTGGTCGCATCCACATCGGCCTCCGCGTCTGTCCGAGAGCGACGGCGTGCGTTGTGCAGCGGCTGGGTCTTGAGCGCCCGAGTCTACGACGCAAGCCGGTGAACGCTCAGCGCCTGGATGCCACCGGAAACGCCTCATCTCCTGCCATCCGAAGGACACCCGCAGCGACACCCGTGGGCTTGATCAGGCGCACTGTCATCGACACGAGTGCATACCAGGCGGGCCGCTGCGCTCGCTACTGTCAGTGACGGGCGATTCGCGGCAGAGGGACATGCGAGCGGCGTTGAGCAGTCGCTCAAAACGTCGTAAGCTTCGGATTGAGCGACCGCTCAACCTGGCGGGGCGGGTTCTGCCCGAGCAGGTACCACTCCGGCGACGCCGGCGGCGCGCCGAAAAAGGAAGGCGACCAGATGAGAGCCCCCCGATTGGTAAGCGCCGTCCAGCGCCGCCTCCTCGTGAACTACCGCACGGACCCGGAGGTCACCGCACGGCTGCTACCCGCCCCGCTGCGGCCGCAGGTCGTCAACGGATGGGCTGTGTCGGGCATCTGCCTGATCCGGTTGAGCGGCGTCCGTCTCCCAGCCCTGCCCACACCGTTCGGCCTGCGGAGCGAAATTGGCGCGCACCGGATCGCGGTTGAGTGGGACACACCCGACGGCGTCGCACACGGCGTCTATATCCCACGCCGTGACACCAGCTCCCGGCTCAACTCCCGGGTCGGCGGCAGGATCTTCCCGGGGTGGCACCACCGCAGCCGCTTCGACGTCAGAGAGAGCGCGGACGAGCTGCGGATCGCCTTCGCCGACCCGGGCGAGGCGGTACGCGTCGACGTCCACGTCCGTATGGCAGCCGCCCTGTCCGGCAGCCACCTCTTCGATGACGTCGACCAGGCGTCGGAGTTTTTCCGGCGCGGTGCCACCGGCTTCTCGATTACCCCCGATCCGAGCCACCTCGACGGTGTGGAGCTGCTCACCCAGGGCTGGCGGGTCAGGCCGGTGGAGCTGGCCTCGGTACAGTCCACGTTCTTCGACGACCCGGCCCGGTTCCCCCCGGGATCCGCGATACCCGACTGCGGGCTGCTGATGCGCAATCTCCCAGCCACCTGGAAGTCGCTGCCGCCGATAGCGGTGCGGCCCACCGGTGGCCCGGTCACCACCTGCAGCCGATGAAGGTCGTCATCGCCGGCGGTTCCGGGGCGCTCGGGCAACGAATCGCCCGCGACCTGATCGGCCGGGGCGACGACGTGGTGGTACTGAGCCGTTCGGTCACGCGGGTCCGGTGGGGCCGGCAGGTGCACTGGGACGGTCGAACCGTCGGCCCCTGGGCAGCTGAACTGTCCGACGCCGCCTTGGTAAACCTGTGCGGTGAACTGGTGCTCCGGCGGCCGACACCGGCCAACATCGCGCTGCTGACACGTTCCCGGACGGAACCCACCCGGGCGCTCGCCCGCGCCTGCACCGGTCTGGACCGGCCGATACCAGTGCTCCTACAGATGAGCACGCTGGCGATCTACGGCGACGCCGGCGAGGCGGTGCTCGACGAGTCCGCCCCGCCCGCCCACGGTCCACCGCAGATGGCCGGTGTCGCGCGGGCGTGGGAGGAGGCCGCGGCGGAGATCAGCGCGGCGCGCCAGGTCACGCTACGGACCGGCATCGTGTTCGACCGCGACACCCCGGCCTTCGATCGACTGACCGGACTCGTGCGATGGGGTCTCGGTGGCCGGATGGGCAGCGGCCGACAGTGGATCAGTTGGCTGCACATCGACGACCTGTGCGCGATCGTGCGCCACTGCGTGGACGACCCCGAGCTGTCGGGCATTGTGCACGCAACCTCCCCCAGCCCCGTACGCAACAGCGATCTCATGGCCACCCTCCGCCGGACGATGGGTCGTGCCGGTGTTCCCACCCCTGCGCCGCTGGTCCGGGTCGGATCAGTGTTCATGCGCGCCGATCCGCTATTGGCGCTGGCCGGCCGTCGGTGCGTCCCGAAGCGGCTGCGCGATGCCGGCTTCGAGTTCACTCATCCAGAGTGGGGATCTGCGGTCGCCGACCTGCTCAAATAGCCGGCGTTCCGGTGTGCACATCGACGCCTACGCCGACAGAGGGGCGACGGGTGCCGACCGACCCCGACGGAGGGTCGGCACCCGTGGCGTACGCGGCGGGATCAGGCGGAGTAGCCGCGGGTGGCGATCCAGTTCGCCAGGTCGACCGTGGTGATCCAGTACTCCGGCAGGTTCGGGTCGGCCGAGTCGGCGATCCGGACCAGCCGACCGCTGTCCCGGTACCCGATCACGGCGATGTAGTGGCCACCCGGGAAGGAGTGCCAGCCGCCGTCGGTGTCGGTGGCGTCACCGGCCACGTTGGCGACGACTCCCCGCCGGGCGGTGATCGCCGTGACCACGTCGGCCCGGAGTTGGGCGACCTGCGCCGCGTTCGGGGTGCCCGGGAACATCCGGGTCCGGTACGGGTCGCCCTTGACGAACTGGTTGAGCACCCGGGTGGTGTCCAGGGCCGAGTTCGTGCCCATCTCGGTGGTGCCCAGCGGCCCGGCCACTGCGTCCTGGCTCCGGTCGACGCCGGCGGCGCTGAGCGCGTGGCGCACCGCCGCGGGACCGCAGTAGTAGTAGGTGATCTGGGCCTGGTAGTCGTAGTCGAGGACCTTCGACGCGGGGGGCTTGGGAGCCGCCGTGCGGGTCAGGTCGGGGTCGGCCGTGCGGCGGGGCGTGGCCGAGGGCCGGGCGGTGGCCGGCGGGCTGGGGCTCGCCGAGGGCGACGGGCTGGCGACGGCGGCCCGGGCGTGGCTCCGGCTGGCCACGTCGGCCAGGCGCGGGGCTGCCTCGATGACGGCGGCCGAGGTCTGGTGGCGGGTGGGCGGCTGGTCGGCGCCGGCGACCAGGACGCCGGTGCCGGTCGCCAGCACGAGCGCGGCGGCGGAGCCGGCGACGAGCTGGTACGGGCGGCCAATGGTCAGGCGCCGCAACTGCCGCCTGCGGTGGTGCTTCACGGGTTCCTCCACGGTACGGGGGCGGGAGCGGCACGCCGGACCGGCGCGTGACGGCAGGCGTCACACGCGGAGGGCAGGGGCGGCTCGCTCGGTGAGGGATCGCCCGGACGGGTCGCCGGGCGCAGGGGGGGCGGATGCCAGAGTCAGGCCGTGACGGCGTGTCCTACCGGCGGGTGCACCCCGGTACCGAGGTGGAGCGGAGGTGAGGGGTGTGGGGCACGGGGATGGAACTCCTTCCGACACCGCCTACCGGGTTAGCTGACGGATTCGGGCGGGAAGATCGCCCTACCACGGGACTGTGCCCTGCGGATTCACCCCGGACGTGCTGTGGGTCCCCGGTTCGTGACAGGCACGATTCGGCGGGCCGACACGGCGTCGCCTCTTGCGATCGGTTACCGCGTCGGACTGCGGTGACACTACTGGCCCAAGCGCCCTGCGCCAACCCCCCTGAGCTGCTAAAACATCATTCGGTGGCGCTGTTTCCGGTGCAGTTCGCCACTGACGTGACTCAATGGGACGAGCGGCCTTTCCGGCATGACCGGACGACAACCGGACACCGACGGCGACAGTTCCCCGCATTGCCGCCGTCGATGTCACCGACTGTCACCGATGCCCGTTTTCGGGGCAACGTGACCGGGCTCACGGAGTCCGAGCTGGCGATCTCGGCGGATCCGCCGCGCCCACCCCACGACCGGGACCACACGACGACCGCCGACACCGACGCTGGCCCGCACCCCGGCCCTGGCACGTATCGCGAGCCCGGTGCGGGTGCCCGGCGTGGTGTTGACAGCTCCGGGCACGGAACCGGGCTCATCCGACCCGGGCCGGCCGCCAGCGGGTCACGGCGGCGGTACGGAAGTCGGTGGCGGTTCGCCGCCGCACGGGCGCCCGGTCCGGCCGCAGTCGCTGCGCCGCCGCGTACGCCTCGACGGCGAGGGCCCGGGCGGCTTCCGCCGCCCGCTCGGCGTCCTGCCAGGCCGCGCGTTCCCGGTCGACCGCCGCCCGGTACGCCTCCCGTCGGCTGTCGCGCACGGCGCGGACCAGTCGTACCTCCTGCTCGACCGGGTGCCGCCGGGGGTCCCAGCCGTCCCGGTGGGCGAAGACGTCCCACAGCCGCTCCACCGGCAGTTCGCCGCGCCAGTGCGCCGCCACCGCGGCCCGGTGCAGCCAGCGCTCCCGCGCGGCGTACTCCGCCGGAGTGCGCGGGGTACGCGGGGTCGGCAGCGCCCCGACGCCGACGAACCGGCGCGCAACCGTCTCCGCCTCGTCGTAGGCGGACCAGGCGCGCTCCACCTCCTCCTGGGCGACCAGCCATCTGTCCCGCCACCGCCCGGCGGTCCGGGCGGCGTGTGCGGCGGCCACGGCGACCTCCTCGGCGTACCGGCGCAGGTCCGCCGCCTCGACGGCCGGATCGTCGGTCGGGTCGGTGGCGTCGCCGTGCGGGCTCTCCCGCTCCGGCCGGGCCACCAGCACGGTGAGCATGGTGAGAGCGAGGACCAGCAGGGCCGACCAGATGGCGACGGCGGTCGGGACCTCGATCAGGAACTGGTAGACGACGGCGTTCACGAATCGGCACCTCCCTGGAGCAGGACGCGGATCAGGGACCGCACCCTCGCCCGGCGGCGACGTGCCGGCCGTCAGACCGGGCGGACGGGCGGGTGCGGGGTGGGATCGACAGGGCGTGGTCGCGCGGGGCGGTCAGGCGACGGGCGGCGCGCGCGGGCCGGTGCCGGCCGGCGCCCACCCGGCCGGGGCGGGAGGCGCCACGGTGTCGGCGGCGGCCGGAACACCGGGCGGCACGGCCACCGGACCGGTCGCGGGGGGTGCGCCCGGCGGCAGTTCGCCGGCGGCGTGGTCCTGGGCGGCGGTGTACCCGCCGGGCACCGCGACGGCCGGCTCGCCCGTGGGCCCGGCGACGGCTCGTTCTCCGGTGATCACCGCGACGGGCCGCGCGAGGCCGGGCCGAACCGCCGCCTCGGCGGAGCCGGCGGAAACCGGTGCCCCGATGAGCGGCATGGGAGCGGTCGCCACCGGGCCCGGTGGCGCGGCCACGCCGTCGGGCGCCGGGGAGCCGCCGAACGAGAACGCGACCGCCATGGCCAGACTGGCCAGCAGACGGCAGGCCCAACGCGTCACCGACCACAGGGGACTGGTGAACGCGACCGGGAGCACGGATCCACGCTACCGCCGACACCGCTGGGGACGCAGCGCCGACGGGCGTGTCGCACGGTGGACGGTCAGCCTGGACGGCCGGCGGTGGATCGCGACGATGAGGTGGCGGCCCGACGGGCGACCGGCACGGTGGTGTCGCCCGTCGCCGGCCGGTCGCCGGCCGGCACCGGCGCACCGGACGGGGGCACCGGCGGACGGCGGCGGGGAGCCAGCCGGCGCATCATCGGGTTCTCCACCCAGCGGTGCAGCGCGGCGGCGAACACCAGGTTCACCACCAGGAAGCCGAGCACCGCCAGCGGCCCCCACCAGCCCGGCAGCCCCACCCCGAGGTGACCGGAGGCCCGCAGCACGGTGACCATCACCAGCACGTGTACCAGATAGAAGGCGAAGGAGACCTCGCCGAGCCAGACCAGTCGGCGGTGGCGCCACGGCGAAGGCCGCCCGCGTACGTCCGCGTCCGCCGCCGCGGTGATCACCAGGAGGTACGCCACGGAGAGGATCGCCGCCCACAGCTCGGCGCGGATCCACAGGCCCGCCACCACCCAGGTGGCCACGAAGATCAGGCTGGCCAGGGGAAGCCGTGGACCGCGCCACCGGTCCCGGCGCATCAACTCGGCGGCGGCCACGCCCAACCAGAACTCGGTCGAGCGGACCAGCGGGAAGATCTGGGTGAACCACCAGGTGCTCTCCTCGGGCACCAGGAGCTGACCCGGCCAGAGCGCCACGATCACCAGTGGCACGGCCACCACCACCGACCAGAGCAGCCCGGTGCGGGCCCGGCGTAACGCCGGCAACACCAACGGCAGGCAGAGGTAGAAGAACAGCTCGCAGGAGAGCGACCAGCTCACCGTGTTGATGCTGTAGAAGTAGCCCGGGGTGGGATCCCATGCCTGGACGAGAAACAGGTTCTCCAGGGCCGCCCGGGGCACCACCGGGTCGGCGAACCACCACATCACCGCCAGCGCCGCCGCCCAGGTCAGCACGTGGTTCGGGTAGATCTTGGCCAGTCGCCGCCGCCAGAAGTCGCGGTGCCGCTCGCCGTCTCGGGCCGACCACACCAGCACGAAGCCACTGAGGATGAAGAAGAACTGCACCCCGGACAGACCGAGGGTGAAGATCACATCGACGACGGCCTTGGCGTCGGGGTCACCGACGATCCGCATGGTGCCAGCGTGGTAGCCGAAGACCAACATCGCGGCCACCCACCGCAGACCGGTCAGCGAGGGCAGCCGGTTCGCCGACGGCGTGCTCGTGGCGGACCTTTCCGCATCGACACGGATCGACACCACGTACATCCCCTTCTCGGCCGCGTCGTCGCCACGGCCCGGGGCGACGTCCCACACGGCCCCCGGTGAGGACCGCCGCCGGGCACCCTACCCGCTCGTCCGGCGAATGCCGGTCAGAGGCCGGCCACGTCGCGGACCTGCTCCGACCATCCGAGCCTCGGGCGAAGACGATGGCGGATCCGTCACGGGCCTGATACGCCACGGACGGGTACCGGTGACGGTCCACCCACCCGGCCCGTAGCCGCGCCGACGACGAACTCATCCACGGCTGTCGGGATGCGTGGCTGCGCGAACCGAGCACCTCGCCCCTCGTACCCACACCCTGCGGGGACGGTGGCCGGGGCGATCGCGATCGCCCCGGCCACCGTCCCCTGGCCTATCAGGACCACTTCTGATAGTCGCCCGCGTTCGGCGAGTTCAGATAAACCGAACCCTGCCAGTTGCTGTCGAGTGCGCTGTAGTGATTGATTTCATTTCTGTGGTTGATGCGGCCGGTGAACGAATCCTTCTGCCACTGCTGGTAGCGGCCGCCATTGCAGGCCAACGTGTACACCCTGCCGGTGGATTCGGTGCCGTCGAGGCACTCCGAGCTCCAGCTGTTGATGAGGTACGTCCAGGTGCCACTTCCAGCCCCCCAATACCAGAGCTGTTTGGTCCCGCCATTGCACGGGGCCGTGAAGACGTGCCCCGTGCTGCCACCGAGCGCCTGCTCCAGGCATCGGTTGGTGGCCCTGTTCCTGATGCTGACGGCGGCCAGGGCTCCCACACCGGCCGGTTCCACAACGAAGCCGGATTCAGCCGGGGCGGTCAGGGTCGCGGTGATCGGCGCAGCGACCGAAACACCTGCTGGCGCGGGTGCCAGCCCGGCACCGGATGCTCCGGTGGCAGGCCGCTCCACATTCGATGCACTCGCCGGCGCAGACAGCGCCAAGACCACTCCGAGTGCAACCATCACGGGCGCGATGATCTTTTTCAATTCGACTCCTAATTGTCGTGAGTTCGACGCGCTCACTATCGCAGGAACAGATCGCGTGCTGCGAGGGTTGTAAGTCCTGGCTTAACCGTGCCGCTCAGCGCCTCGGGTGACCGCTTGGCGGCATGCTCCGACTGCGATGCCGACGCGCATGGGGGATGCGGATGCACCGGATTCACTTCACGGCCGCCGACCTGGCACGGGTGCGGGTGGCGCCGACGTTGGGCCCCATGGCCGAGACCCTGTTCAGCCTCCTCAAGCTGCGCGGGCGGGTGGAGGAGACAGTGTTCGGCGGGTGGCGGCGTCGCGTGCGCGGCGCCCTTGACTCGCGGTCCGCTGTCCTGGCCGCGATCGCGCCCGCGCGAATGCCGTTCCTTGACCTGGCCATGCTCGCCGGGCCCGGCCGCGACCTGGCCGAAAGCGGCGAAACGTTCCTGGCCAGCCCCCGGCAGGCCGTCCGGGCTGAACTAGATTTCTACGCCGAGCATCACGGCCGGGTGCCGACCGTGCTCACTGGGCTCGTCGACACTCTCGCCGTCCGGCAGGAGGTGCTGTCCGTGATGGATGCCTACCACCGCGTCGCTGTCGGCCCACACTGGAAGCGCATGCGCGCGCACCTTGACGCCGAGCGCGTCCAACGCGGCACGATCCTGCTCGACCACGGCGTCGACGGTCTCCTGTCGAGCCTGCACCCGGACATCCGGTGGAGGCCGCCGACCCTCTACGTCCGTACCCCCGACCAGTTCGACTGCGACTTCACCCTCGACGGGCGCGGGCTGCTGCTGGTGTCGTCGTTCTTCCTGCCCGCCCCGGTGATCTGTTACGACCCCAGCAATCCCGCCGACTGCTCCCTGGTCTACCCTGCTCCGCTCGGCATCGACCACGCCGCGGACATCTGGACGGCCGGCACATCGACGCAGGCGCTCGCCAACCTCCTCGGGCGCACCCGCGCGTCGGTGCTCACCGCCATCGCCGACGGTGTGACCACCACCGGCTCCCTGGCCCGCCGCCTGGACATCTCATCGGCGGCGGCCAGCCAACACACCGCCGTCCTCCGCGAGGCAGGCCTGATCACGACACGCAGGCATCACAACAACGTGCTGCACAACCCCACCCAGACCGGCCTGGCGCTCCTCGACCGGCGCAGCACATGAGGCGCGCGGGGGTCGCGCCGCCCCACACCGGGACACCGGAACTGGCCACCCGTTAACCCTGTGCTCGCGAGCTGTTCAACCATCTCATCGTTGCCGGATACGTCAGGTTCCGTGCCCGGCCACCCGGGTGCCCGAGGGTGGCGGGGTGGTCAATCCGCCCGCACCCACCCCGCTGCTGAGCGTCGTCGTCCCGGTCCACGGGGTCGAGGCGTACCTGCACCAGTGCCTCGACTCGATCCGCCGGGACGTCCCCGCCGGCGACGCGGGCACCGTCGAGATCGTCGCCGTCGACGACGCCTCGCCGGACCGGTGCGGCGAGCTGCTGCGGGCGTACGCGGCGACCCATCCCGGCGTGCGCACCGTCCACCTGGAGACGAACGTGGGGCTCGGCCCGGCCCGCAACGCCGGGCTGGAGGTGGCCGGCGGCGACTACGTCTGGTTCGTCGACAGCGACGACTGGCTGCCGCCGGGCACCATCCCGGCGGTACTGGCGCGGCTGCGGGCACACCGCCCGGACGTGATGATCATCGACCATCTGCGGGTGCACGAGGACGGCCGGCACGAGACCGATGCCAGCAGCCCGCTGCTGCGCGGGGTGCCGGACGTGGTACGGCTGGCCGACCGGCCCCAGTTGCTGCGCGTGCAGCACACCGCGTGGAACAAGGTGGTCCGCCGGACCTTCCTCGACGAGTTGGAGCTGCGCTTCCACCCCGGCTGGTACGAGGACATCCCGTTCAGTCATCCGCTGCTGATCGGCGCGGAGCGGATCTGCGTACTGGACCGGGTCTGCTACCACTACCGCCAGGGCCGACAGGGCGCGATCACCTCCACCCGCAGCGGCCGGCACTTCGACGCCTTCGACCAGTACGACCGGCTGCTGGACTGGGTCCGGCGGCGGTACCCGGACGACCGACTGCACGCCGAACTGTTCGGACTGATGGTCAACCACATGCTGGTGGTGGTCGGCAACGACGACCGGCTGCACCCGCATCTGCGCCGTGCCTTCTTCCGCCGGGTGGCCGAGCAGTACCGTCGTCATCTGCCGGCGAGCGGCTACCCCCGCCCCGGTGGGGTGGCCGGGCTCAAGCACCGGCTGGTCGGCCGGGACAGCTACCTCGCGTACGCGGCGCTGCGACGCGCGCACCGGCTGGCCGGCCGGGTACGGCAGCCCGCCCCGTCCACCGCCGGACATCCGAGCGCGCCGGCTCTGCCAGAGCCCAGCGGTGCGGCGGATGGTCCGGCGCGGGTCGACGGGTCGCAGTCGGACGTGCTGGCGGGGCGGGGCAGTCCGTGAGCGTCCCGGTCGCGGGTTCCGCTCTCCGGAGCCGGACCGGCGGCTCGGCGCGCGGGGCGTTCGCATCGTCCGGGGACGACGGGGCAAGGACCGCGCATGGGCGCGGACGCACAGTGAACAGGGGTCGGGCATGACGGTGGCAGTGAAGATCGGACCGCACGTGGTGGGGGCGGGGGAACGACCGTTCGTGGTGGCCGAGATGTCCGGCAACCACAACGGGGACCTGGACCGGGCGCTGGCCATCGTGGACGCCGTCGCGGCCAGTGGGGCGCACGCGTTGAAGTTGCAGACCTACCGGCCCGACACCATCACCATCGACGTCGACTCCCCCGCCTTCCGGATCTCCGGCGAGCACGAGCTGTGGGGCGGCGAAAACCTGTACCGGCTCTACGAGAAGGCGCACACCCCGTACGAGTGGCACGCGCCGATCTTCGCCCGGGCCCGGGAGCGAGGGCTGACGGTGTTCTCCTCGCCCTTCGACCCGAGCGCGGTGGAACTGCTGGAGGAGCTGGACGCGCCGGCGTACAAGATCGCCTCATCGGAGCTGGTCGACCTGCCGCTGATCCGGTTGGTGGCCAGTACCGGTAAACCGTTGGTGATCTCCACCGGAATGGCGACGGTCGCCGAGATCGACGCCGCGGTGCGCACCGCGCGGGAGGCGGGCGCCGGTGGCATCGTCCTGCTGGCCTGCACCGCCTCCTACCCGGCTCCGCCGGCCGACAGCAACCTGCGGCGTATCCCGGTGCTCGCCGACCTGTTCGGGGTACCGGTGGGCCTGTCCGACCACACCCCCGGCATCGGGGTGCCGATCGCCTCGGTGGCGCTGGGCGCCTGCTTCGTCGAGAAGCACGTGACGCTGGACCGGTCCGACGGCGGGGTGGACTCGGACTTCTCGCTGAACCCGGACGAGCTGGCCGCCCTGGTCGTCGAGTCGCAGCGGGCGTACGCGGCGCTGGGCGGAACGCTGGTCGGCCCGACCCCCGCCGAGCGGGAGGGGCTGCGCTTCCGCCGGTCCCTGTGGGTGGTCGAGGACGTCCGGGCCGGTGAGCCGGTGACCACGCGCAACGTCCGCTCGATCCGCCCGGCCGGGGGGCTGGCCCCGGCGGCGATCGACGCCGTGCTCGGCCGGGCCTTCGCCGTCGACGTTCCCCGGGGCACCCCGCTGAGCTGGGACCTGATCTGACGCTCGCCCGCCGGCCGCGCCACCGCGCGGCCGGCGGCACGCGGGTTCTTGCCGCCGATGGCCTGCGCCTCGGCGACGCCGTCGCCGATTGCGCCAGGTGGGGTGTCGGGCACGCTGGAAGTCAGCGCCTGCCGTAACCCACCCGCGCAGGGCGACCATTGTGGGCCGTCGGGGACGGACCGGTCAGGGCGCAAAGGCCACCGTGACGACCAGGTCGGCCACGCGCAGAGTCCGCCACACCGCCGGCGTCTGCGGGGGTACGACCAGCCCGTGCCGCCGCCACCAGAGGGCCACCGGCACCTCCGCCAGCTTGCACAGGCTCTCCGCCCGGGTCCACCGGGCCCAGAAGTCGGTGGGCCCGAAGCGCCGGGCCAACGCCGGCGGTACCTCGGCGTCGGCCCGTTCGGCGTCGACCGCCACCCGCCAGCCCGGCGCGGGCGGGCCGTACCAGCCGACGCAGCGCCCGTCGTCGAGGTGGCTGCGGGTCACCGCGTACGCCAGCTCGGCCGGCGTGCCGACCCGCAGGTGCCGTTCGGCGGCCGCCAGCAGGGCCGGCACCGGACGTGTGCCGGCCGGGCCGGGCGGGCCCGGCCGGCCGGCCACCCCGACCGGTCCCCCGCGCGGATCAGACGGAGGCCGCACCGTCCACCACGATCACCTGGCCGTTGATGTTGGTGTGCTCGCGCAGCAGCATCCGTACCACCGGCACGACCTCCGCCGGCTCGGTGAGATGCCCGGTCGGCGTGCGGCGGACGATCTGGTCCAGCTGGGTGCTGCCCAGCACGGCGGACATCTCCGAGGCGAAGAACCCCGGCGCGACCGCGTTGACCAGCACCCGCCCGCCCAGCTCCCGGGCCAGCGAGCGGGTCGCGGCGTCCATGCCGCCCTTGGTGGCCGAGTACGCCACCAGGCCGGGAAAGCCGCGCTGCGCGCAGATCGAGGTGATGTTGACGATCCGGCCACGGCGTCCGCCGCCGAGCATCCGCCGGACCACCAGGCGGGTCAGCTGCAACGGCGCGGTCAGATTCGTCTCGACGATCCGGGCGATGTCGGCGGTGGAGGTGTGCGTGTGCATCGAGTCCTGGCCGACGGCGGCGTTGTTGACCAGCCCGTCCACCGGGCCGAGCCGCTCCTCGGCCGCCCGCAGGAAAGCCTGCGCGGCGGACAGGTCGGTGACGTCGACCGTGCCGACGTGCACCCGGTCCGGGTACGTGTCGGCCAACTTCGCCAGCTCGGGAGTGACGGTACGGGCGAACGCGGCCACCTTCACCCCGGCATCGAGCAGGTCGGTGACGATGGCCAGCCCCAGTCCGCGCGATCCGCCGGAGACCAGGACCACGGAACTGGGTGGGACCAGAGGGGTGTCAGACATCGCTCTTCAACGTCTCCTTGACGGGTATCTCGGGCAGCAGCCGGATGCGGCGGGGCACCGCGTGCTCGGGTAGCCGGTCGGCGCACCAACGGACCAGCTCGGCCTCGTCCGGCGCGTCGTCCGACGCGGTCGGGACCACCTCGGCGACCACCATCCGGCCGAGCAGCGGCGCCCGACGGCCGCTGACCCGCGCCCAGGCCAGCCGCGGGTGGGCGGCGAGCACACCCCGGACCAGGCCGGCGGAGACCTTGCTTCCGCCGACGTTGATCTCGTCGGAGTCCAGCCGACCGGTGATCAGCACCCGGCCGTCGACGACCTGCACCCGGTCGCCGGTACGCACCGGGCCGTCGAGCCCGGCGCCGTGGTGCGGGGAGATGATCACCAGTTCCTCGCCGTCGACCGAGAGCGTCGGCCGGCCGGGCAGGCGGCGGTCCAGCCACCCGACCGGAAAGCCGGCCCGACCGTCGTGGACCACGATGGACGCCCCCACCTCCGAGGAGGCGTAGATCCAAGAGATCCGGGCGGCTGGGAACACCTCCCGCAGCCGGTCCAGCACCGCCTGGTCGACCGGTTCACCGCCGAGGGTGAGCTGGCGCAGCGGCACCCGGGCCAGCGCCGCCGGGTCCCGGTGCAGGGTGCGCCGCCAGAACGTCGGGGTGCCGGAGGCGGCGTCCACCCCGTGCGCGGCGGCGAGCGCCGGCCAGTCGTCCAGTTCGTCGGCGTCCACCACCACCAGGTGCTGCCCCGGCTGGGTCAGCGACAGGGTCACCACCTGCCACCAGGCGTACGTGCCGGACGCGTACGGGCAGAGCCAGGTGCGGGCCGGCTGGACACCGCGAACGGTGGTCAACGACTCCAGGGTGTGCCCGACCCGCTTGGGTCGCCCGGTGGAACCGGAGGTGAGCAGCCAGAGCCGACCCGGCTCGGCGGGACGCGACCGGACCGCCGGCTCGGCGTCGGACCCCGGGCCGGTGACCGTGAAGCCGGCCGCCCGCAGTTCGTCGCGCATCGCCCGGTCCATCCGGGCGGCCGAGGTGAGCAGCAGCTCGGTGCCGTACGCGGCGTGGTGCCGGGCCGCGGCCAGCGCCTCGGCCGGGCCGGCGGTGAGGACGGCGGCCGGCGACGGCAGCGCCGGCTCGGGCAGGTCGCGCCAGGTCGTGACGCGGCCGGCGACGACGATCCGGTTGTCCAACCCGGCGAGGGTGCCGACGGTCACTGGCGCTGGAGGGACTCGAGGAAGTCGAGGACGTCCCCGACCGTGGCGATGCGGCGCAGGCCGGGGGCGTCGAAGTTGAGTTCCTCCCCGGTGGCGTCCTCGACCCGCAGGGCCAGTTCCGAGAAGTCCAGCGACCGGAAGCCGATCTCCCGCAGGTCGGCGGCGTCGTCGTCCGGCAAGACCCGGCCCTGGTTCGCCAGCACCTGCGACATGAGGTCGCGGATGTGCGCGCGGCTCAGTTCGTTCATGCGGCGGAGTGTAGCGCCCGGAAAATGCTGGCGACATTTCCCGGGTAGGGTCTGGAGGACTGACAAGGAATCGCACGGAAAGGGCCGCCAGTGCTACGCGAAGCGACCGGGGACGACGTTCACCTGATGTTTTCCTGGCGTAATCAGGAAGCCAACCGGCAGGTCAGCAAGACCAGTCACGTGATCTCCGCCGCCGAGCACGCGGCGTGGTGGTCCCGGGTGTGTGACGACCCCACCAGGCGGGTGCTGGTGTACGAACGCGACGGGCTGCCCTGCGGCGTGGTGACCTTCTTCGACCTGCGGCTGGACGGCCCGCGTACCGGGGCGTGGGGCTTCTACCTGGACGCCGAGGGGCTGGCCGGGCGGGGCGAGACGCTACCGGCCTGGCTGGAGGTGATGCGCGAGGCGGTGGACCACGCGTTCGACACGCTGGCGCTGGACCGCCTCGACGGGGAGGTGCTGGCGCACAACACGGTGGTACGTCAGATGAACCATCGGTTCCGGTTCGTCGAGGGGATCCCGCAACGGCAGGTGCACGACGGGCGGGAAATCGAGGTTATCCCGATTTCCCTGACCCGGGAGAATCGCCGCCGTCGCTGATTTCGACAATTGTCCGTCCGGCATTCACCCGGCGGACATCGGAAGTTCATTCCCGGCCACGCGGGTCAGCCGCGCCGCCAGGCCGCCCAGTGCTGGCGCGGATTGCCGCCGAGCCGGACGAACCCGTACCGGGCACCGTCCCAGTCGTCCGGTTCGCCGGGCGCCCAGCGGGTGAGCACCACGTCGGCCGCGGCCGGCGGCCGGTCCCGGAACCACCGCACGTCCGTCCAGGTCACCTGGTGGCTGAGGTTGAACCGCAGGATGTAGTGCACGCCGACGGAGGCGTACACCCGTTCGCCGGGGCGCAACCCCAGCTCGGCGAGGCGCGGGGTGGGGGCGGTGGCCGCCACCATCGGCCGCACCAACCGGTCGGTGATCACCGCCATGGTGCCGATGTTCACCGCCACCAGCGCGGCCAGCGCGGCGATACGCCACCGGGGTCGGCGCAGGGCGACCACCAGCAGCAGACAGCCGGCCATGCCCACCGCCGCGCCGGTGAACGGGCGGAACTGGCGCCAACCACCGGTCAGCGCCATCAGGTCGGGTGCGCCGAACCCGCCGTAGCGCAGCTCGTGGCCCCGGCTGGCCACGTACGCGAGCCGGGCCGCGATCAGCGTCGCCCCGCCGATCAGCACCGCCACCGCGACGGCGGCCCGGCGCAGCGCCACCCGCCCGGTCACGGTGAGCAGCACCCCCACCCCGACCAGCAGCCAGAACGGGGCCAGCATCTGCACGTACCGGCCGTAGATGGCGTCCAGCGGCTTGCTGGTGATGCCGGCGAGGATCACCGACGCCCCACCGGCCACGCCGACGCTCGTCACCAGGGCGACGCCGAGCGTCCAGCGGACGGCCGCGTCCCAGGTCGGCCGGAACAGCTCGCGCACCGCGGCGGCCCAGGCGATCCCGGCCAGCCCGAAAGTGATCACCACCAGGTACCAGAGCTGGGTGGCGACGGCCGCGGAGAGCCGCAGCAGCCCGGGCCCGGAGGCAACGGCCCGTAGGGTGCCGCCGCCGGGCGGGTTGCCGAGCAGGTACACCCGATCCCCGAGCAGGCGGATGCCGGCCTCGTTGACCAGGGCCAGGGCCAGCACCGGCAGCACCGCGGCGAGGACCTGGGCGGGGGTCGCCCGGCGGCGGACGAGCAGCAGCAGAACCAGCCCGACGTGCACCGCGACGATCACCA
Source organism: Micromonospora sp. KC213 (assembly GCF_004348325.1). GTDB lineage: Bacteria > Actinomycetota > Actinomycetes > Mycobacteriales > Micromonosporaceae > Micromonospora. The sequence continues at coordinate 22,305 of NZ_SMKF01000036.1, forward strand.
GGCCCCGGGAGTGCAGCAGATGGAACGCGCCGGCCAGCGTCCCGACGGCGACGGCAGCCAGCGGTGTGGGCCGGGACAGCCAGCGGTGCACGGCGAGCAGCCAGGCCAGCACCAGCGGCGCCATGACCGTGTCGATCATCGCCACCTGGGCGTAGAAGGCGGTCGCCGGCAGGGTCGCCGCGACGGCGGCGGCTGCCAGGGCGGTCGACCGGCGCAGCGCGAACAGCCGGCGACCGAGCAGGTACGCCAGCGGCAGGGTGAGGCTGTTCAGCATCGCGTTGATCAGGTGCACGAGGCGGTAGCTGTCGGTGAACTCCCGGTCGCCGAAGAACGCCGGGGCGATCAGCATCGGGTAGCCGACCCGGCGCAGCGGACCGTTCTCGCTGCTGAAACCACCCGGTCCGCCGGCGAGTGCCCGCGCGGTGTTGAGGTAGCTGTCCTCGTCGGTGTGCGCGATCGGCAGCGTCACGTGCCGGGCCAGCCACATCCGCCAGCCGACCCCGGCCAGCCAGCCCGCGACCAGCAACGCCGGCACCAGCCACCGTCGGCTGGGGGTGGCCGGCGGATTCGCCGGATCGGCGGGCCGTGCTCGCACGTCGGTGCCGGACGCCATCGTCGCCTCCTGCTCGGTCGGTGCCCCGGCGACCGGCGGTCGACAGGGACGGATGGGATGACGCGGGCCCGGCTCCACGTCGACCCCTCGCGAGATCGTGGCGAGTTCGTTCCGGCGGAACGACAACCTTCCAGGATCTCCGGCTCATGCCCGAAAGGTGACGGGAGTCCGGGGCTGCCAGGTGGACAGGTCGCCGCGCGATGTGCGGTCCGTCGCCTCGGGGGTACCGGACGGACGCACCACGGCGGCGTACGGCCGGCCGCACCGGACGCGCGGGCCACTGTAGTCGGAGCATGCCCCACCGGCCGACCGTGCCGCGTCGACGGGGCAAGTGTTCGCCTGCCGGGTGCCCGGCATTCACGACAGCAGCGCGGGCGGTTCACCGCTGCGCGTCGGTGTGTTAACCCGCCATGGCTAGCGTCCGTCCGGTCGCGTGGCCCCGGCCGCCCGGCAGGCGAACCTGCGATCATGGGAGCACCACATTGAGTGAGCTGACGGGATCCTCCATCCTGGTCACCGGCGGCACCGGTTCCTTCGGGAAGACCTTCCTCCGGCATCTCCTCGCCGAGGCCGACCCGGCCCGGGTGGTGGTGTTCTCGCGCGACGAGCTGAAGCAGTACGAGCTGCGCCAGCAGCTCGGCGACGACCCGCGACTGCGCTGGTTCATCGGCGACATCCGCGACCGGCACCGGCTGACGCGCGCCATGCACGGCGTGGAGCACGTGGTGCACGCCGCCGCGCTGAAGCAGGTCGACACGGCCGAGTACAACCCGTCGGAGTTCATCGCCACCAACATCACCGGTTCACAGCACGTGGTGGACGCGGCAATCGAGGCCGGCGTGCGGAAGGTCATCGCGCTCTCCACCGACAAGGCGTCCAGCCCGATCAACCTGTACGGCGCCACGAAGCTGGTCGGCGACAAGCTCTTCGTCTCCGCCAACCACTACGCCGCGCAGCACCCCACCCGTTTCGCGGTGGTGCGCTACGGCAACGTGGTGGGCAGCCGCGGCTCCGTGGTGCCGCTGTTCCGCCGGCTCGCCGCCGAGGGCAGGAGCCTGCCGATCACCGACAAGCGGATGACCCGGTTCTGGATCACCCTGGACCAGGCCGTCCAGTTCGTCATGGACAGCTTCGACCAGATGCAGGGCGGTGAGCTGTTCGTGCCGCGCATCCCCAGCATGCGGATCCTCGACCTGGTGGAGGCGGTGGCCCCGGACGCGACCACGCACGAGATCGGCATCCGCCCCGGCGAGAAGCTGCACGAGGAGATGATCGCCCCGGACGACAGCCGCCGGACCCTGCGGGCCAAGGACCGGTTCATCGTCCAGCCCACCATCGCCACCTGGGGCTACCAGCCGCCGGTCGGCTGCGAGCCGGTGCCGGACGGGTTCGCGTACCAGTCGGACACCAACGACGAGTGGCTGAGCGTGGCGCAGCTGCGCGACATGCTCGGCATCACTGCGTGATGGCGATGCTCCCGTACGGCCGGCAGTCGGTCACCGACGACGACGTCGCCGCCGTGGTCGCCGCGCTGCGCAGCGACTGGCTCACCACCGGCCCGCAGGTCGAGGCGTTCGAGACCGACCTGTCCCGGTGGACCGGCGGGACCGGTTGCGCGGCGGTGTCCAACGGCACGGCCGCCCTGCACGTGGCGTACGCGGCGGCCGGCGTCGGCCCCGGCGACGAGGTGGTCGTCCCCCCGATGACGTTCGTGGCGACCGCCAGCAGCGCGGTCGCCCTCGGCGCGACGGTGGTCTTCGCCGACGTGGCGGAGGAGACCTTCACCCTCGACCCGGCGGCCGCCGCGGCGGCCACCACCTCCCGCACGAAGGTGGTGGCCGCGGTCGACTACGCCGGCCACCCGGCCGACTACGACGCCCTGCGCGCCGCGCTGGCCGGCAGCGACGCCCTGTTGCTGGCCGACGCCGCGCACTCGATCGGCGCCACCTACCGGGGCCGGCCGGTCGGCTCGCTGGCCGACCTGACCACCTTCTCGTTCTTCCCCACCAAGAACCTCACCACGGCCGAGGGCGGCGCGGTCGTCGCCGGCGACCCGGAGCTGCTGAAGCGGGCCCGTCGTTTCCGCAACATCGGGCTGGTCCGCGAACGCGACGAGCTGCGCTGGCCGGACGAGGGCGGCTGGCACCAGGAGGTGCACGAGTTCGGTCTGAACTACCGGCTGCCGGACGTGCTCTGCGCGCTGGGCCGCAGCCAGCTCCGCCGGCTCGGCGACTTCCTCGCCGCCCGGGCCCGGTTGGTCGCCCGGTACGACGAGGCCCTCGCGGACCTCGACGGGGTGCTGATCCCCGGCCGCCGCTCCTGGGCCGCCCCGGCCTGGCACCTCTACCCGGTCCGGGTGCTCGACGGCCGTCGCCGCGAGGTGTACGACCGGATGCGCGCCGCCGGCATCGGGGTGCAGGTCAACTACATCCCGGCGCACTGGCATCCGGCCTTCGCCGAGCTGGGCTACCGGCGCGGATCCTGCCCGGTGGCCGAGTCGTTCTACCAGCAGCAGCTCTCCCTGCCGCTCTTCCCGACCCTCACCGACGCCGACCAGGACCGCGTGATCGACGCGTTCCGCGCCGCCCTGCGCGGCGTACCCGTGCGTCCCGCCGCCTGACGGGGTACCGATGCACCACGCGAACCACTTCTACGGGCACGCCCACGTGCTGGCGCGCTACTGCGGGCTGGGCGACGGGCACCCGCCCCGGATCAACGGGTACGTCCAGCACGGCTGGAACATCGGCGACGGGCTCGCCCCCGGCCACCCGTACGCCGACCGCACCCCGAGCCTGCTCTGGTCCGAGCAGACCCGCCGACGGGCCTGGTCGGTGGGGCGACGCAACGTCGTCACCATCGGCGCTCCCTTCGCGTACCTGCTGGACCTGCGCCGCGACGACCCGCCGGAGCCACAGCGGGAGGGCACCATCTGGTACCCGTTCCACGGCTGGGAGGGCCAGCACGTCAAGGGCGACCACAAGGAGCTGATCGCCCGAATCCGGGCCACCGAGCCGGGTCCGGTGACGGTCTGCCTCTACTGGCACGAGTACGGCATGCGCCGGGTGCGCCGGCTCTACGAGAACGCCGGCTTCCGGGTGATCTGTCACGGCTACCGGGGTCACTGGTGGAAGGACACCGACCCGTTCTTCCTCGACAAGCAGCTCACCGAACTGCGCCGGCACGCCCGCGTCGCCTCCAACCGACTCACCAGCGCGATCTTCTACGGCATCGCCGCCGGCTGCGAACCCGCCGTCTACGGCGACCCGATGATCCTGTCCGACGAGGACCCCACCTTCGGCGGCACCGCGCGCATCCGCCGGCAGTGGCCGCAGCTGCACGGCGAGTCGGTCGACCAGGCCACCGCCGTCGAGATCGCCCGCGCCGAGCTGGGCACCGACCACCGCTGCACGCCGGCCGAGCTGCGCGAGCTGCTCGGATGGGCGAACCTCCAGGAGGACGACGTTGACGACTGAGACCACACCCCGTGTCGCCCTGCCCGGCGGGGAGATGCTGGCCTGGTCGGACCTGCCGGAACGCCGGTTGGCCGAGGGCGGCCCGTTGGGGTCGCTGCTGGCCCGACTGGTGCCCACCGGCGTCCGGGTGCTGCTCGCCGGGCCGCACGACCCGGCGTTGCTGGCCCGGCTGGCCCACGCGGAGGTGACCTGCCTGCTGCGCAGTCACCCGGACGGGGTGACGCTGGCCGACCGGGGCGCCCGGGTGGTGGTCGGCGGACCGGCCGGCCTGCCCGCCGACGAGCAGTGGGACGTGGTGGTCGCCGCCGCCGGGCTGGACGCCGTCGAGTCGGTGGAGGGCAACCGGCTGGGCTGGGACGGCGTGCTGCAGCGGCTGGTCACGGCGGTGGCCCCGGGCGGGACGCTGCTGCTGCGGGTGGACAACCCGCTCGGCGTGCACCGCCTGGTCGCCGCCTCCCCCTGGTACGCCGACCGGTCCGACCGGGCCTGGTCCGTCGGTGGGGTACTGGACGCCGGCCGGCCCGCCAACCCCGCGCAGGTCCGGGCCCGGCTGGCCGCTGCCGGCCTGCGGCCGGGGCCCGCCTTCGCCGCGTACCCCGACCCGGACGCCCCGACGGTGCTGGTCGACGCGGACGAGCTGGAAGGCCGGACCACCTCAGGGCTGCTCGACGCGATGCTGCACGGAGCCTGCACGGGCTCCCGGGAAGCGACGGTGCTCCAGGACCCGGCCCGGTTGGCCGTCGACGCCCTGCACGCCGGGCTCGGTTCGGCGCTCGCGCCGAGCTGGCTGCTGCTGGCCGACCGTCGCAGGGCCGACCCCACCCCGGGCGACGGGACCGGACGGGGTGACCTGCCGGTGGCGCTGGTGCAGACCGGGCCGCCCGGCGTCGGAGTGGTGGAGGTGCACGCCGGGGCGGACGGCTGGCGGTGGTGGGCCAGCGCCGCCACGCCCCGCCCCGAGGCCGCGCCCTTCGCCTCCCGGGAGGTGGCCCACCGCGACGTCACCGCCCTGCACGGACCGATCCCCGAGGGCCGGCTGCTGCGTACCCTGCTGCTCGACGCCTGCCTGCGCCGCGACCTGCACACTCTGCGTCACCTGCTACACGGGTACGCCACCTGGCTCGGCACCCAGGCTGACGCCGACGGCCGGCTGTCGGGAGCCACCGCGCTGGCCGGCACGGACAACGTGGTGGTGGCCGGCGACGAGTTCGCCGTCCTCGACCCGAGCTGGCGGGCCTCCGCCCCGCTGGAACTGGACGTGGTGCTGGCCCGGTCCCTGTGGCGCTTCGCCGCCGCGCTGCTGACCGGCGGGTACGCCCACCCGTGGACGTCCACCCTGGACGTGGCCGGGCTGACCGTGGTGCTGGGCGGCGTTGCCGGCCGCGACCTGTCCCGGGCGACCGTGGCCGCCGCCGTCGAGGCGGAGGCCGCGATAACCGCCGCGCTGCGCGGCCTCGACGCCGAGGGCCGGGTCCGCCTCGCCGACGAACTGCGCGCGGTCTCCCCGACCGATCCGCCCGCCGGGCCGCGCAGCTACCAGCAGCTCCGCGAGGCGTGGCTGCGCCAGCGGGAGGAGATGACCCGGCTGGCCGCCCTGCTGAAGTGGACCGAGGATCTGCTCACCTCGCGGGAACGGGCGCTGCGCCGCGCCGACGCGACGATCAACCTGCTCAGCGGTTCGCTGAGTTACCGGGTGGGCCGCCTGGCGATCACCCCGGCCCGGTTGGCCAAGCGCGGTGCGCGGGCCGCCAAGCGCCGGGCCACCGCCGCGCTGAACCAGCGCCGCTCCGAGCCGGAGCAGCAGTGACCGGCCCGACGACCACGCCCCCGGTCAGCGGCGGGGCACCCGGCCGGGACACCGGAAACGCCGCCCGGATCGTCGGGGTGGTGCAAGCCCGGATGGGTTCGTCCCGCCTGCCCGGCAAGGTGCTGCGTCCGCTGGCCGGGCGCAGCGTCCTCGGCCGGGTGGTGCGGGCCGCCCGGGACAGCGGGGTCCTCGCCGACCTGGTCGTGGCGACCAGCACCGATCCGGTCGACGACGCGGTGGTGGCCGAGTGCCGCCGGCTGGACGTGCCCTGGCACCGAGGGCCGGTCGACGACGTGCTGGCCCGCTTCGTCGGGGCCCTGGACGCCCACCCCGGCGACGCGGTCATGCGGTTCACCGCCGACTGCCCGCTGCTCGACCCGGAGATCGTGGCGCTGGTGGCGACGGTGTACCGGGCGGTGCCCGGACTGGACTACGCCAGCACCTCGATCGCCCGGACGCTGCCCCGCGGGCTGGACGTGGAGATCATCCGGGCGGACGCGCTGCGTACTCTGGACCGGCTCGCCACCGACCACCACCGGGTGCACGTCACCTCGTACGCGTACACCCATCCGGAGCTGTTCCGGGTGCTCGGGGTGACCCTCACGCCGGACCGCTCGACGCTGCGGCTCACCCTCGACACCGAACAGGACTGGGCCCTGGTACGCGCGGTGACCGACCACTTCGGCGACGTCAGCGTCCCGTTGGCCAAGCTCGCCGACTGGCTGCACGGGCAACCCGCGCTACGTTCCCTCAACGCCGACGTGCGGCAGAAACGGCTGGAGGAGTCCTGAGCGCCCCCCGGATCGGACTGCGCTGCGACGCCGGGCCGCGCCGCGGCGTCGGGCACCTGGTCCGCTGCCTGGCCCTCGGCGAGGAGTTCCTGGCCCGCGGCGCCGCCGTCGCGCTGTTCGGCACGGTCGAGGAGGTCGGCTGGGCGTCGGCGCAACTCACCGCGCGGGGCATCCCGCTGCATCCTGGCCCGGACACCCCGGCGGGGCTGGTCGCGGCGGCCCGGGAGCACCGGCTCGACGCGATGGTGCTCGACTCGTACGAGCTGGACCCGGCCGGGGCGGCGGCGCTGCGGGCCGCCGGCGTGGTGACCCTGGCGATCGTCGACGGCGACACCCGGGGCCAGGACGCCGACCTCTACCTGGACCAGAACTTCGGCGCCGACGCCCCGGGCGGCACGGCGCCGGGCAGCGACGCGGGAACGCTGCTGGCCGGCACCCGGTACGCGCTGCTGCGCGACTCCGTGATCGCCGCCCGGCCGTCGGCGCCGCGCACCGCCACCCCGGTGGCACGACCCCGGGTGCTCGCCTTCTTCGGCGGCACCGACGCGGTCGGCGCGGCCCCGCTGCTGACCCGGGTGCTGCTCGACACCGGACACCCGATGGAGCTGACCGTGCTGGCGGCCCGACCACGGATCGAGGCCGAACTGGCGGCGCTCACCTGCGGCCGGGGACAGACACTGCGGGTCGTACCGCCGACCGACGGGCTGCCCACGATGATCCGGGCAGCCGACCTGGTGGTCAGCGCCGCCGGCACCTCCACCTGGGAACTGTGCTGCCTCGCCGCGCCGTCCGCGCTGGTCTGCGTGGTGGACAACCAGCGCGAGTCGTACCACCGGGTGGTGGCGCACGGGCTCGCCGCCGGGCTGGGCGAGCTGCCGGAACTTGCCGCGCCGGGGATGGCCGGCCGGGCGGCCCGGGCCGCCGCCGCCGGGATCCTGCGCGGCCTGCTCGGCTCCCCCCGACGGCGGGCCGCGCTCTCCGCGCGCGGCTGGGCGACCGTCGACGGGCAGGGCCGGGGCCGCGTCGCCGACGCGCTACTGTCTCGTACGGGTGTGCTAAACCGCTGATAGGGTGGCGGCATGCCCGCCTACCAGCCGTCGATGCTCGACCTCAGCGACACCGGGCCGACCCTCGGTCCGTTGTCGGGGGCGGTGCGCCGACACCCGCTCAGCCGGGGAGCCTGGGTGGATCACCTCCCCGGCTGGGTGCGCGGCTCCGACGCGGTGCTCGACACGCTGCTGACCGAGGTGCCCTGGCGGGCCGAACGCCGCACCATGTACGACAGCCAGGTCGACGTGCCCCGCCTGCTCTGCTGGTACGGCCCGGGCCGGCCGCTGCCACACCCGGTGCTGACCGCGGCTCGCACGGCGTTGACCACGCACTACGCCCCCGAACTCGGCGAGCCGTTCGTGACCGCCGGCATGTGCCTCTACCGCGACGGGCGCGACAGCGTCGCCTGGCACGGCGACACCCTGGGCCGGGGCGCACACACCGACACCATGGTCGCCATCGTGTCGTTCGGCTCACCCCGCCCGCTGCTGCTGCGCCCGCGCGACGGCGGCGAGAGCCTTCGCTTCCCCCTCGGCCACGGCGACCTGGTGGTGATGGGCGGCTCCTGCCAGCGCACCTGGGAACACGCCATCCCCAAGACGGCCCGCCCGGTCGGCCCCCGGGTCAGCGTCCAGTTCCGCCCCACCGGCGTCGCCTGACCGGGTCGACCAACAGGTTCGCGCCCGGATCCGTCCCCGATATGACGCAAACCTCATGGTCAACGGCTTGGCGCAGCTAGGGGCCGGGCGGGGACGCGTGCTAGAAACGACCCTCAGGGTCGATCATGCCCCCGTCACCTGACGCGAAGGGCGTGCCATGACGCAGTCCCCCTCCTCCCGCTGGTCGCCATGGACGGTGCACGGCGACGGCCGCTCGGTCACCCCGGGCGACGTGGTGCATCCGGGCGAGCGGCTCACCTGGCCGCGTACGGTCGGCGTCGGCGTGCAGCACGTGGTCGCGATGTTCGGTGCCACGTTCACCGTCCCGCTGATCACCGGTTTCCCGCCGGCCACCACACTGTTCTTCTCCGGCCTCGGCACCCTGCTGTTCCTGGTCATCACCGGCAACCGGCTGCCGTCGTACCTCGGCTCGTCGTTCGCCTTCATCGCGCCGGTGCTGGCGGCGAAGGCCGGCGGCGACATCGGCCCGGCCCTCGGCGGGATCGTCGTGGCGGGCGTGGCGCTCGCCCTGGTCGGCCTGGTGGTGCAGCTCGCCGGGGCGCGGTGGATCGACGCGCTGATGCCCCCGGTGGTCACCGGCGCGATCGTCGCGCTGATCGGGCTCAACCTCGCCCCGGTGGCCTGGGATGGCGGAGGCAGCGGCACCGGGGTGCAGGCCCAGCCGCTGATCGCCCTGGTCACCCTGGCCGCGATCCTGCTCGCCACGGTCGCGTTCCGGGGCTTTGTGGCCCGGCTGTCCATCCTGCTCGGCGTGGTGGTCGGCTGGGTGCTCGCCGCCCTCCTCGGCGGCCTCGACCCGAAGGCGGTCGACGGGCTGCGCGACGCGGCCTGGGTGGGGCTGCCCGAGTTCCACGCGCCGAGCTTCAGCCTGCGCGCGGTGGTGCTGGTCATCCCGGTGATCCTGGTGCTGGTCGCGGAGAACGCCGGGCACGTCAAGGCGGTCGCCGCGATGACCGGGCGCAACCTGGACAAGGACATGGGCCGAGCGTTCCTGGGCGACGGCCTGGCCACCGTGCTGGCCGGCTCGGGTGGCGGCTCCGGCACCACCACGTACGCGGAGAACATCGGTGTGATGGCGGCCACCCGGGTCTACTCGACCGCCGCGTACTGGGTGGCCGGGGTGGCGGCGGTGCTGCTGGGGCTCAGCCCGAAGTTCGGCGCGCTGATCCTCACCGTGCCGGCGGGGGTGCTCGGCGGCGCGACCACCGCGCTCTACGGCCTGATCGCCATTCTCGGCGCGCGGATCTGGATCGAGGCCCGGGTGGACTTCCACGACCCGGTCAACCTGATGACCGCCGCCGTCGCGGTGATCGTCGGCGCGGCCAACTACACCCTCACCGCCGGCGACCTCTCCTTCAACGGCATCGCCCTCGGCACCGCCGCCGCCCTGGTCGTCTACCACGGCATGCGCACGGTGGCCCGCCTCCGCGGCACCACCGCGGATACCCGCCGCGGCCCCGAACCCGAACTCTGACCCCGCCCCGCCTCCGCCCCTGCACAACGGGGGCGCGGAGACGACGGAAGCCCGGGAGCATCCGCTCCCGGGCTTCCGTCGTCGAGGGTCAGTCGCGTTCGATGAGGTGGCCGACGACCGTGGGGCCGAGCATCACCGCGAAGCCGCTGCCGTCGCGGCGCGGATCCGCCGGCGGCAACTCCACCGGATCCCCCGTCGCCGTCGCACCGACCGGTCGCGGCCCGACCCAGGCCACCACCAGATCCGTCTCACCCTTGAGGAACCGCTGCGCGCGCACGCCGCCGGTCGCCCGCCCCTTCGCCGGGTACGCCTCGAACGGCGTCACCTTGACCGTCGCACCGGTCGAGGTGACCACCATCGGCTCCCCGTGCACCGGGTCGTCGGTGCGAACCGCGCCGAAGAAGACCACCCGGACCCCGGCCGGCAGGTTGACACCCGCCATGCCGCCGCCCTTGGGGCCCTGCGGGCGGACCAGCGTCGCGGCGAACCGCAGCAGCGACGCCTCGCTGGTGACGAAGGTCAGCGCCTCCTGCCCGTCGGTCAGCCAGGTCGCCCCGACCACCTCGTCCCCCTCGCGCAGCGAGATGACCTCGAACTCGTCCGAGCGCACCGGCCACTCCGGGGAACAGACCTTGACCACACCCTGCCGGGTGCCCAACGCCAGGCCGGGTGAGCCCTGCGCGGTGGCGCCGAGCGGGGCCAGGCCGACCACCGTCTCGCCCGGCTCCAGCGGCACCAGCTCGGCGGCGGACATGCCACCACGCAGCGACACGGTGCCGGCCTGCTCGGGCAGCACCGGCAGCGGCAGCACGTCGATCTTGAAGGCCCGGCCGGCGCTGGTCACCAGGAGCACCCGACCTCGGGCCGTGGTGTGCACGACCGCGCGCACGGTGTCGTGCTTGACCCGGCCGTTGCGCCGGCGCCCCTCGGCGGCCTCCTCCGACTCGGCCGCGGTCCGGGCGACCAGCCCCGTCGCGGAGAGAATCACCTGGCAGGGGTCGTCGGCGACCTCCAGCGGACCCGCCGGCACCGACGCGGCCAGCACCTCCTTGAGGTCACCGTCGACCAGGGTGGTACGGCGCGGCGCGGCGAACTGCTTCACCACCGCCGCCAACTCGTCGGAGACGACCTTCTTGAGCACCTTGTCGTCGTCGAGGATCTTCGACAGCTCGGCGATCTCCCCGCGCAGCTTCTCCTGCTCGGCCTCCAACTCGATGCGGTCGTACCTGGTCAGCCGGCGCAGCGGGGTGTCCAGGATGTAGGTGGCCTGGATCTCGGAGAGCTTGAACTTCTGCATCAGGCCCTCCTTGGCGGCCTGCGCGTCCTCGCTGGCCCGGATCAGCTTGACCACCTTGTCGATGTCGAGCAGGGCGATCAGCAGACCGTCGACCAGGTGCAGCCGCTCCTCGCGCTTGCGCCGCCGGTACGCGCTGCGCCGGGTGACGACCTCGTACCGGTGGGCCAGGAAGACCTCCAGCAACGCCTTCAGCCCGAGGGTACGCGGCTGGCCGTCGACCAGGACCAGGTTGTTGACACCGAAGGACTGCTCCAGCGGGGTGAGCCGGTAGAGGTCGGCCAGCAGCGCCTGCGGGTTCACCCCGACCTTGCACTCGATGACCAGGCGGGTGCCGCTCTCCCGGTCGGTGAGGTCCTTGACATCGGCGATACCGGTCAGCCGCTTCGTCTTCGTGACCTCGTTGGTGATCGCCGCGATGACCTTCTCCGCGCCGACGCCGTACGGCAGCTCGACCACGGTGATCGCCTGCCGGCCACGACTGCCCTCCAGCGGGCCGATCTCCACCCGGCCCCGCATCCGGACCACACCGCGCCCGGTCTCGTACGCGCGGCGCACCTCGTCCAGACCCAGCAGCAGCCCACCGGTGGGCAAATCGGGCCCGGGAACGTACTCCATGAGCTTGTCGAGGGTGGCGTCCGGGTGGTTGATCAGCCAGCGGGCGGCGGAGACCACCTCGCCCAGGTTGTGCGGGATCATGTTGGTCGCCATCCCGACCGCGATCCCGGACGCGCCGTTGACCAGCAGGTTGGGAAAGGCCGCCGGCAGCACGGTGGGTTGGTTCAGCGACCCGTCGTAGTTCGGCTCGACGTCGACGGTGTCCTCGCCCAGCTCGCCGACGAGCAGCATCGCCTCCCGGGCGAGCCGGGCCTCGGTGTAACGCGCGGCAGCCGGTCCGTCGTCCGGGGATCCGAAGTTTCCATGCCCGTCGATGAGGGGGACGTTGAGCGAGAAGTCCTGCGCCATCCGGACCATGGCGTCGTAGATCGCCGTGTCACCGTGCGGGTGGTACCGACCCATCACGTCCCCGACGACGCGGGCCGACTTGACGTGCGCGCGGTCCGGCCGGAAACCGTTCTCGTGCATCGAGTAAAGAATGCGCCGGTGTACCGGCTTGAGCCCGTCCCGGGCGTCGGGCAGGGCGCGGGAGTGGATGACCGAGAAGGCGTACTCCAGGTAGGAGTCGGAGACCTCGGTGACCAGCGGGTTGTCGAACACCCGCGCGCCGGCCTGGTCGAAGGCGGACAGGTCCACCTTGGCGCGGTCGTCCTTGCGGCGTGCCATCGTTCAGCTCTCTCCCGTGACGAGGGTGCTCATGCGTCGATCGCCTCGCGGTCGACCCGGTCGGAGGAGTCGATGAGCCAGTTGCGTCGCGGCTCCACCTTCTCCCCCATCAGCAGTTCGAGGATCCGCTCGGCGGCGTCGACGTCGTCGAGGGTGATCCGGCGGACCGCCCGGGTGGCCGGGTTCATCGTGGTCTCCCACAGCTCGTCGGCGTCCATCTCGCCGAGGCCCTTGAAGCGCGGGATCGGGGTGACGATCTGCTTGCCGGCCTTCTCCAGCTTGCGGACCGTCGCCTCCATCTCGGCCTGGGTGTAGGTGTAGATGGTCTGCGGGTTGCGGCCCCTGGTGGTGATCTTGTGCAGGGGCGGCATCGCGGCGAAGAGCCGGCCGGCCTCGATCAGCGGACGCATGTACCGGGCGAAGAGCGTGATCAGCAGAGTACGGATGTGCGCGCCGTCCACGTCGGCGTCCGCCATGATCAGCACGCGACCGTACCGCAGCGCCGACAGGTCGAAGGTACGCCCCGACCCGGCCCCGAGCACCTGCACGATCGCGGCACACTCGACGTTGTCCAGCACCTGCTGGAGGTTCGCCTTCTGCACGTTGAGGATCTTGCCCCGGATCGGAAGGAGCGCCTGATACTCGGCGGATCGGGCAAGTCGCCCCGTCCCCAGGGCGCTGTCGCCTTCCACGATGAACAGCTCACTGCGCTCGATCCCGGCTGACCGGCAGTCGACCAGCTTCGCGGGCATGGCCGCCCCCTCCAGGGCGGTCTTGCGCCGAGCGGCGTCCTTCTGCTGCTTCTGGGTCAGCCGCACCCGCGCCGCGTCGACGATCTTCTGCAGCACGGTGCGCGCCTCGGCCCTGGTGCGGCGGTCGTCCAGCCAGGCTCTCAGATGCTGCTCGACCAGTGCCTGGAGCACCTTGGTGATGCCGGCGGTGGAGAGTTCGTCCTTGGTCTGCGAGGTGAACTGCGGCTCGGGGATGCGCACGTGCACCACCGCCGTCATCCCCTCCAGGACGTCGTCCAGCGTGGGCGGCTCCTCCTTGGCCTTGAGCAGACCCCGGGCGTTGCGGATGGCGTCGGCGAGGGTCCGCACCAGGGCCCGCTCGAAGCCCTTGCGGTGGGTGCCGCCGTGGGCGTTGCGGATGGTGTTGGTGAAGCACTCGACGGTGCGCTCGTAGCCGGTGCCCCAGCGGAACGCGATCTCGACCTCGGCACGGCGCGGCACGTTGGCCTGCATGACGCCGTTGGCGTCGGCCGCGTTCTCCCGGTACGCCCCCTCCCCGGTGATCATCAGGGTGCCGGAGACCGGGCGGTCGCCGGCCGGGGCGAGGAACTCCACCATGTCGGTGAGGCCGTTGGGAAAGTGGAACGCCTCCTCGGTGGGCTGCTCGCCGGTCTCGTCACGCAGCCGGTAGTCCACCCCGGGAACCAGGAAGGCGGTGTTGCGCAGCTTCATCCGGACGGCGTCGACGTCGAGCCTGGCGCCGGTCTCGAAGTAGCGGGCGTCGTGCCAGTAGCGGATCGAGGTGCCGGTGCGCTGGCCGCGCTTCATCGCCCCGACGACCTGCAGGCCGGGGCCGGGAGTGAACGGTGCGTCCGGGCCGTCGCCGTCGAAGACGCCCGGCACGCCGTGCCGGAACGACATCGTGTGGATCTTGCCGCTGCGCCGGACGGTGACGTCGAAGCGTCGGGACAGGGCGTTGACCGCCGACGCGCCGACGCCGTGCAGGCCGCCGGAGGTCTTGTAGCCCGAGCCGCCGAACTTGCCGCCCGCGTGCAGCCGGGTGAGGACCAGCTCGACGCCGGAGATGCCGGACTTGGCGTGCACGTCGGTGGGGATGCCACGGCCGTCGTCGTCGACCTGCACCGAGCCGTCGGCGTGCAGGATCACCTCGATCTTCGTGGCGTGACCGGCGACACCCTCGTCGGTCGAGTTGTCGAGGATCTCGTTGACGAGGTGACCCACGCCACGGCTGTCCGTGGAGCCGATGTACATGCCGGGACGCTTGCGGACGGCGTCCAGGCCCTCCAGGTGGGTGAGGTCGTCGGCTCCGTAGAGGGTGTCAGGCTGTGCGGTCAACTGGTCGTACTCCCCGGTCTCGGCGGTGTGATGCCGCTCACCGTCTCGATGTCAGGCGCGGCGCGCCGCAGCGAGCGTAGCCGCACCGCCCGACACGACGGCGCAGCCCCACGCGACACCGCGCGGCGGCGGCCCTGCGCCACCCTGGCCACAACGCGCCGGTCCGGTGCGATCTTCCCCCGGGGAACGGTCGTCCGCCGGGCCGCCGCCCGGGGGCGACGCCGGGGCAGGAGGTCCACTACGGAGGTTTGTTCCCGCCGAGAAGTCGATGAGCCAGAGGTTAGCTGCGGGCCCCCAGGGTAGGGGACCGGGCATGCGCGTCCTCGGCATCAACTCGATCGTCCACGATCTCGCTGCCGCCCTGGTGGTCGACGGCCAGGTGGTGCCGGGCTGGCGCCGGAATCAACGTCGACAGTCTCGGCGCGGTGGGAGTGGGCCGAGGGAACGCGGGGCACGCCGGGCGCAGCCGACCGAAGCCAGTCGCTGAGTCCCCGCTCGACTGGGACCGGATCTTGGAGGAGGAAACATGCGCATCGCGATGATCTCCGAGCACGCCAGCCCGCTCACCGTGCTCGGCGGTGACGGCGGCGGGCAGGACACCCACGTCGCCGAACTGGCCGCGGCGCTGGTCGGCGAGGGTCACGATGTGCGGGTCTACACCCGCCGCGACGCCGTCGAGCTGCCCGACGTGGTGGACACCTCCGCCGGCTACCAGGTGCGACATGTGCCGGCCGGGCCGGCGATGCGGGTGCCGCAGAACGACCTGCTGCCGTACATGGGCGAGTTCGGCCGCTGGATGGCCGACCAGTGGCGCCACGGGGACTGGCGTCCGGACGTGGCGCACGCCCACTTCTGGATGAGCGGGCTGGCCACCGTGCACGCCGCGCGGGGCACCGACATCCCGGTGGTGTTGACGTACCACGCGCTGGGCTCGGTGAGGCGCCGCCACCAGGGAGCGAAGGACACCAGCCCACCAGGCCGGATCAGCTACGAGCGGGCGCTGGGACGCGCCGCCGACCGGGTGATCGCGCAGTGCCAGGACGAGGTCGGCGAACTGGTCCGCCTCGGTGTGCCCCGGTCGAAGATGGCGCTGGTCCCCTCCGGCGTCAACGAACAGATGTTCCGCCCCGACGGGCCGGTCGCCCCCCGCGACCCGACCCGGCCCCGGATCCTCACCGTCGGGCGGATGGCCGAAGGCACGGGCTTCCAGGAGGTCGTCCGGGCATTGCCCGCGGTCCCGGACGCCGAGTGCGTGGTGGTCGGCGGACCACCGGCCGAGCTGCTGCCCGCCGACGGTTTCGCCCGTCGACTCACCGCGCTCGCCGATGCCTGCGGGGTCGCCGACCGGGTCCGGCTGGTCGGTGCGGTGCCCCGGGAGGAGATGGGAACCTGGTACCGCTCGGCGGACGTGCTGGTGACCGTCCCCTGGTATGAACCGTTCGGGCTCACCCCGCTGGAGGGGATGGCGTGCGGGGTGCCGGTGATCGGTACGAACGTGGGTGGCATCGCCGACACGGTGGTGGACGGCCTCACCGGCGATCTGGTCCCGCCGCGCGACTCCCGGGCGCTCGGTGCCGCGTTGCGCCGGCTGCTCGCCGACAAGGTACGCCGGTTCGCGTACGCCACGGCGGCGTTGGACCGGGTCCGCAGCCGGTACTCCTGGAAGCGCTGCGCCGAGCAGCTCGGCACCGTCTACGCCACGGTCGCCGCCATCGGCCAGGTCACCCCGGCGGCGGCCTGACCGGGGCCCGGACCCGCCCCCACTTTGGTTACCGGGCAGTAGTATCGCGGCGTAGGCTGACAGGATGAGCGGGGAAGCGGCGTACATTCAGGAGTTCGTCGATGTCGAGGGCGCCCGGATCGGCGTGCAGATCTATCCGGAACCGGTGGCCGTGCCGGACTACGACAGCTCCAGCTCGGCGCGTCTGACGCCGCGCCGCGACCTGGAGCTGCCGCCGATGGTGGTGATCTGGCCGGCGATGGGGGTACCGGCCCGCTACTACCGCCCGTTCGCCGCCGCGCTGCGCGAGGCCGGGCTCGCGGTGGCGGTGGTCGACCTGCGCGGCACCGGCGCCAGCACTCCCCGCCCCTCGCGCGCCTGCCGGTACGGCTACCCGGAGCTGGTCACCGACGTCGGCGCGGTGCTCGACGCGCTCAAGCCCCGGCTGGACGGCCGCAGACGGCTGCTACTCGGCCACTCCCTCGGCGGGCAGGCGGCCCTGCTGCACCTCGCCGTGCACGGCGGGGACGCGGTCGACGGGCTCGCCCTGCTCGCCGTCGGCGTACCCTGGTGGCGCAGCTACCCGGGCACCCGGGGACCGGTCGTGCTGGCGTTCACGCAGGCGATCGCGGCGGTGTCGGGCGCCTGCGGCGTCTGGCCCGGGTGGGGGTTCGGC
>NZ_SMKF01000037.1 GCF_004348325.1 Micromonospora sp. KC213
GGCGGCAGCAGGGCTGGGATCCGATGGGGGAACTCCAGTCGCTGCGCTCCGAGCTGAGCCGCCTGGTCGGCGGCCGGGGCACCTCCCCGGACGTCGAGCTGGCGGAGACCACCGACGGTTGGGAGGTGGTGGTGCGGCTGCCCGGGGTGGCGCCCGAGGAGGTCGCCGTCGAACTGGACGACCGGGAGCTGTGCGTCCGGGCCCGATCCGAGGCCGAGGTCAACGCCGACCACGGCATTCCCGGCGGGTTCGAGACCCGAGGCTTCGAATACCGGGTCGACCTGCCGTCGCGGGTGGACCCCGACGCCATCGACGCGGTGATGGACCACGGCCTATTGCGGGTCCATCTGCCCCGGGCCAAGCGGCCCGCGCCGCGCACCATCATCGTCGGCCACGCCGGCCAGCGCGGTGGTCCCGCCGCCGGGGGTACGCCCACCGTGACCGATCCCGCCGCGGACCGGGAACTGCACCACCCGGACACCGCCATCGAACGGCCGTAGGGGTCGCGTGGGTACCCCGTCACTGCTCGGCCCGGTGGGCGAGCGCGTACCCGACGTCTCCCGGATCGCGGTGCTGCGTGCCAACGCCCTCGGCGACTTCATCTTCCTGCTGCCGGCGTTGGAGTCGCTGCGGGCCGCGTACCCGGAGGCGGAGATCGTGCTGCTCGGCGCGCCGTGGCACGCGAAGCTCTGGCGCGACCGGCCCGGCCCGGTGGACCGGGTGCTGGTGATCCCGCCGGCGCCCGGCATCCGCGACCCGGACCCGGACGAGGAACCGGCCGCCATGGACGACTTCCTGACCGCCACGGCGAAGGAGGGCTTCGACCTGGCGTTGCAGGTGCACGGCGGCGGCGCCAACTCCAACCCAGTCGTCAGCCGGCTCGGTGCCCGGGTCACCGCCGGCCTGCGCGCCGACGGCGCGCCGCCGTTGGACCGCTGGATCCGGTACGTCTACTACCAGCACGAGGTGATCCGTTACCTGGAGGTCACCGCCCTGGTCGGCGCGCCCGCCGTCACGATCATCCCCGCGCTGGCCGTCACCGACGCCGACCGCGCCGAGGCGCGCCACGTGCTCGGCGAGCCGGACCGGCAGCGCGTCGCGCTGCACCCGGGGGCCACCGACAGCCGCCGCCGCTGGCCCGCCGACCGCTTCGGCGAGGTCGCCCGCGCACTGCACCACGACGGGTACGAGGTGCTGGTCACCGGCACCCCCGCCGAACAGGACCTGGTGGACGCGGTCGTCGCGGCGGCCGGCGTGCCGGTCCGTCCGCAGGTCGGCACGCTCGGCCTCGGCGGGCTGGCCGCCGCGTACCAGGGCTGTGCGCTGGTCGTCTCCAACGACACCGGGCCGCTGCACCTGGCCGGCGCGGTCGGCACCGCCACCGTCGGCGTGTACTGGCTCGGCAACCTGATCAACGGAGCGACGCCGCTGCGCGCCCGACACCGGCCGATCGCCTCCTGGACGACGCACTGCCCGGTCTGCGGGGTCGACTGCACCCCGGGGATCTACCCGCACCGCCCGGGCGACGGCGACTGCCCGCACCGGGACTCGTTCGTCGCGGACGTGCCGGTGGTGGAGGTGCTGGAGGCCGCCGCCGAGTTGCTGCACCCGGAGCCGGGCACCCCGGACGCCTGACGGTCCCCCTCAGGCCGGCTGGGGGGTGTCGGAGTCGGCGAGCACCACCTCCCACGCCTCCACGTCGCGTTCGGTGACGGTGGTCGGTGACTCCAGGTGGTACGCGCCGCTGGGCAGGACCCCCGCGCCGCCGTGGCGCGCCATCACCGCGAGTTGCGCGGCGACGTCCTCCCCCTGGTGTTTCTCCTGCACCCGCCGCCAGAAGTCGAAGCCGCCGCAGTCGACCAACGCCGCCCGGTCGTACAGCACGCAGCCGCCGACCCAGGAGACCTTGTACGCCCGCCAGGCCCCGGGCGGCAGGTCCAGCTTCCGCGTCACGTGCAGCAGGTTCGCCGCCGGGTGGATCGACGCCCGCTGCCACTGCCGGGTGCCCGGGCGGATCCGCTCCGGTACGACCGGCCCGTCCCACTCCTCGTAGTGCTCGTGGGTTTCCGGGCGCACGTCGTCGACGTACGACAAGCCGTGCACCGCGTTACCGACGAAGCCGCAGCGCAGCTCGCCGATCGCGGTGACCAGCCGGTGCAGGGTGCCCGGTTCCAGCCAGACGTCGTCGTCGAGGCAGAGCACGTACCGGGCCACGGAACGGTCCAGCAGGTACGCCCGGTGCTCGGCCAACCCGCGCCGGGGCAGCCGACGGGTCAGCAGTACCGGGTGACCCCGGTGGCGCAGCACCCGGACCATGGTGGCCGCCGCCGGGTGCGCGTACGCCGGTTCGCCGTCGGACTGGTCGCTGATCACCACACCGAACCCGTCGACCCCCTCCTGGGCGGCCAGCCCGGAGAGGGTGACCGCCAGTTCGGCGGGACGGTTGCGGGTCGGTACCAGCACGTCGAGTTCGCGGGGTCGACGGAACTCCTCGGCCGAGCCGGGGTCGAGCGGTCGGTTCACGCGGTCCTGCCCATACGGTGCGCTGTGGTGGTGCCGGTCGCGCCCACCGACGGCGGTCCATTGTTCCCGGCTTGGTCGGGCTGCGGCGACGCGTTCCCCTGGGCACGGATCCGGTCGATGATGGCGGAGGTGGACCGGTCCGGCACGTACCCGAGGGTGCGGACCTGGCCCCCGAGCCGGCGTACCAGCGGCGCCTCCGGCACCATCTCCGGCGGATAGTCGCCGCCCTTGACGTACACGTCGGGCCGGACGGTCTCGATGAGGGCGGCCGGCGAGTCCTCCTCGAAGATCACCACGTGGTCCACGCAGGACAGCGCGGCGAGCAGGGCGGTGCGGTCCTCCACCGGGTTGACCGGCCGGTCCGGGCCCTTGAGCCGGCGGACGCTGCTGTCCGAGTTCACCGCCACCACCAGTAGATCACCCAGCGTGCGGGCCTGCTCCAGGTACCGCACGTGGCCGGGATGCAGCACGTCGAAGCAGCCGTTGGTGAACACGATGGACCGGCCGGCCCGCCGGTGGTCGGCGACGATCGCGTCCAGCTCGTCCCGGCCGACCAGCGGGGGGTGGGCGGCCCCGCCCGGGGTCGTGCCGAGGGCGGCGAGCAGGTCGTCGCGGCGGCACACGCAGGTGCCGGTGTCCGACACGGTGATGGTGGCGGCGAGCTGCGCCAGCTGGGCGGCGGTGGCCAGCGGCGCGTCGGCCGCCAGGGCCAGCGTCATCGCCGCCAGGTAGGCGTCGCCCGCACCGACCGCGTGGCTGGCCGGCACCGGGACGCTGTGGCTGCGGCGGGGCTCGCCGTCCGCGCCGGCGACCACCGCCCCCTCGGTGTCCAGGGTCACCGCCACCACGTCCGCGCCGGTGTGCTCGCGCAACTCGGCCAGGCGGGACTCGGCGAGCACCACCCGGTCGACGCCCTCGCCGACGGTGACGCCGGCACCGGTGACGCTGCGACCGTCCGCGCTCAACGCGACCCGTCCCGTACGCGGGGTCGACCCGGTCGATCCGGTCGGGGGGTGGCCGAAGCCGGGCGGGTCGGTGCTCAGCGGGCGTTCGCCCGCGCCACCCGGTGCGGCCCCGACGACGAGTTCCGACGGCCCGTCGGACGGGTCGGCGGGCGGATGGTCGAGGTGCAGTTCGGAAGCGGCGGCACGGGTGGGTACGGGCATGGCGCCGAAACCGGCCGCGGCGCGGGCCAGTAGCCGGGCGGCCTCGGCGAAGCTCGGGGTCACCACGGTCGGGGCGAGACCGCGCCAGTCGGCCAGGTCGTGGGCGTCCAACGCCACCGTCGGGTAGCGGTCGCGGTTGGCGACCAGCCAGGCGCGTACCGGTGCGGGCAGCGCGCCCAGGCCGTAGTCGCACACCACCAGGGTGGGTGCCGTGCCGGCGGCGGCCTTCAGCTCCTCGGTGGCGCAGTCCAGCGCGGTGAGCAGGCACCCCACCCCGTCGGCGTCGAGCGGGTCCTCGGGGTCGCCGGAGTCCTCGCGGAGCAGGATCTGGTTGCCGGCCAGCATCCGCCGTTTCACCGGCGTGGGCCGGTGCTGCTGGCTGACCGTACGGTCCCAGACGCCCGCGCGATCCAGGCAGTCGTGCAGTTCGTCGCCGGCCACGTCGGCACCGACCGGGGCGACCAGCAGCGCCCGGCCGCCGAGGGTCGCGACGTTGACCGCCGTGTTGGCCGCACCGCCGGCGGCGGAGATGCGCCGGCGCAGGGTGAGGACCGGGGCGGGCGCCTCGCGGCAGAGTCGGTCGGACTCGGCGAAACGCCACTCGTCGAGCATGGCGTCGCCGACGACCAGGACGGGACGCCCCAGCCAGCTCTCCACGACGGTGGCGAGCCGGCGCTGTTCCGCTGCTGCTCCTGCCATGCTCTGCCGACTCCCCCCAGGCCCGCCGACCAAACCCGCCCCGGCCCGGTTGATCATGGATTTGGTGGCGGTGAGACCTCATGGTCACCGGAGGGTGGTGGCGGGGCGGGGGGTCACTTCAGGATCAGGCGGTTGGTCTGCTCGAAGACGTCCAGGTCGGCCAGGGTCTCCGGGACCGAGGCGGACAGCGGCGAGGGGAACGCGTTGCGGGGGAAGAAGGCGGCGTCGATGGTCTCGTCGGTCACCCGGGCGAGTTCGCCGTCCCAGTCCTCGACCCGGAACGCCGTGGTGAAGATCTGGTACGTGTGGCCGTACATGTTGGTGTGGGTGCGGTCCGGGCCGGTGTACAGGGCGAAGGCGCTGACCCGCAGCGCCCGCAGGCCGGTCTCCTCGCGGACCTCGCGCACCGCGCAGTCGGCGATCGACTCGCCCAGTTCCATCGCGCCCGCCGGCAGCGCCCAGTGGCCGTTGTCCGAGCGTTGGATCAGCAGGACCCGACCGGCGTTGTCGCGTACCACGGCACGGGCGCCGACGAACATCAGCGTCCGGTCACCGGCCAGGGCGCGCAACTGTCCCACGTACGAGTCGGCCCAGGAGATGCTCACCCCGACAATTTACGCAGGCGGATCCGCCCGCCCGGTGAGTTTCGGGGGTTCCCAACATGTGACCGGCGACACTAACTTTGATGCCAGGGAAGCCGGCATCGGCCTTGACGTCCGAAAGGTGGCAGGCCCGTAACGGTTTTCGGCGATTCGTCGCCGATTGGGTGGGGACCCTACTCCTGAGGCATCCCTCCCAGGGGCGGCCCCGGCGTTCGCACCGCGCCGGGGCCGCCTTCCTGTGCGGGGCGACCCGCACCGTCATTCTCCCGAAGTCGCGTCGGTGCTGTCCGGACAATCCATGAAACACCCTCACGAACTACTCTTCGGCGGTGCTGATCAGGACCTTTCCCACTACCGAGTCTTCCACCGCCTGGTGCGCCGCTGCGGTCTCGGCCAGCGGGAACCGGTGCAGTGGCAGCCCGGCCTCCGCGCCCACCCGTACGCCACCCTGGGCGACCGCCGCCGCCACATCGGTCACCGCCTGCGCCTTGGCCGCCCGCGGCGCGGTGTAGACGAGGACGAACTGCCAGCGGGCGTTGGCCACCATCAGCGGCCGGATCGGCAGGGTCACCTCGTCCCCGCCGTCGTCGGCGTACACACAGACCGCGCCGCCGGCCCGCAACAGCGCGACGTCCGCCGCGGCGTTACGGGCGGCGGACACCTCGACGATCGTGTGCACCCCGTCGGGCGCGATCTTGCGGACCTCCCGGACCACATCCTGCTCCCGGTAGTTCACCACGAACGACGCCCCGGCCGCCGCGGCCAGTTGGCCCTTCTCCGGGCTGCTCACCGTGGCGACCACGCACGCGTCCGCCCAGGCGGCGAGCTGGACGGCCGCGTTGCCGACCGCGCCCGCGCCGCCCTGCACCAGCACCACATGATCGCTGAGCGCACCCGGGTGCAGCTTGCCCGGCATGTACTCGCCGGCCGTCAGGCAGCGGTGCGCGGTCAGGAAGGGGATGCCCAGGCAGGCGCCCAGGTCGAAGGAGGCGCCGCCGAGCGGCACCGCCTGCCGGACCGGCACCACCGTGTACTCCGCCGCGGTGCCCCACGGCCGCTGCCACGCGGCCTCCCAGACCCACACCCGCTCGCCGACCAACTCCTGGTCGACGCCCGCGCCGACCGCCTCGACCACGCCCGCGCCGTCCTGGCCAGGGGTCTGCCAGCCGGCCGGCAGCGGCCACTGCCGCCGCCCCTTACAGTCGGTCGGATTCACCCCGGAAACGGCGAGCCGAACCAGCACCTCACCCGCTCCCGGCTCCGGCACCGGCCGGTCGACCAGCTCAAGCACGGAGGGGTCACCGGTGCGTTCGTACACGATCGCCTTCATCACCGTCTCCTCAAGCTCGGATCGAAGCCCTACCCGGACTGGACGGGATCATTCCGATCCGGCTCGCTGCGCGAACCGTATAACCCGGTAGTCGCCGACAGGGGAGTGATCATGCGGGACATACCGGTACTGGTGGCGCCGAGGCCGTCCGGCGCGCAGGCAACGGGGAACGACCTCCCGGTGGACGATCCGGAACCAGCCTCACCACGCCCGACGGCGGACGAGCCCGGGCGGCCCTTCCTGCCGTGCTCCAGCCGCAGCCGGCGCATCTGACGGGGGAGGGCCGGTACGGTGACCCGGTCAAACCGGCGTGCCCGGTCTCCTGGCGTGCCTGATCTCTCGGCGTGCCCGGTCGGTAAGCTTTCGCGGGGGCGTCCCGCGCCGACGACCCGCAACGCCCGCCAGGTCAGCCGAGTCGCTCCACGACCTCCGGCGTGAGAGCGTCCACCGAGGCCAACGTCACGGCGGCCAGCGCCGCCGCGTCCGGGTCCAGCGGGTACGCCCCGTGCGGCACCGCCACCACCCGCATGCCGGCGGCGGCCGCGGAGCGTACCCCGTTGGAGGAGTCCTCGATCGCGACGCAGCGGGCCGGGTCGACGCCGAGCCGTTCGGCGACGGCGAGCCAGACGTCCGGCGCGGGCTTGCCCCGCGCGGTCTCCTCGGTGGAGAGGGTGACCCGGAAGGCGTCGGCCAGGCCGGTGGCGGCCAGCGCCGCCGCGATCAGCCGGGTGGGCGAGGAACTGGCCAGCCCCAGCGGCCACCGCCCGGCCATCCGGCGCACCACCGTGTCGGCGTCGTCGATCAGCGGTACCCGCCGCGCGTACCGTCGGGTCATCTCCTCGACCACCTCGGTGGCGACCTGCGCCGAGGTACGGTCGACGCCCAACTCGCCGCTGAGGTAGTCGGCCCACTCGCCGGTGCTCATCCCCATCAGCCGGCGCTGGGTGTCCGGCTGCCAGGTGCCACCGTGCGTGGCCACGTACGCCCGCCGCACCTCCTCCCAGACCGGCTCCGAGTCCACGATCACGCCGTCCAGGTCGAAAATCACCGCATCCACCGTCACCCGTCCATCCTCTCCGACCCGGGGCCATCTCTCACCCTTCACCCCGCCGCCCGGCCCGCGCTGCCGTGCGGCCCGCGCCGCCACCAGCCTCGCCGGCTGCGGCATCCTGGGTGTCGCGGCGTCGGGACAGGGCAGGGTGCCGCACTCGGCGCCACCGCGGCTCGGACCGCCCCGGGGTGGTCAGGGCTGCGGGGCGGGCAGGCCGATCGGGTTGTTGTCGGGGAGGATCCGGTAGCAGGACCGGGCCAGCGGGTCGAGGAGCTCCCGGAGGCGGGCGGTGCGGTCCGGGCCGAGCGCCAGCCAGGGGCGTGCGGCAGCCTGATCGGTGGCCTCCTCGATCGCCTGGAAGCCGGCCCGACCAACGGCGGTCGGCCGGCCGTCCGCGTCCAGCCAGCCGCGCGCGGCCAGCCGGCCCCGGGCCGCCTGCCACTGCTCCTCCGACCAGCCCCGGCCGAGCAGGTTCTGTGGTGGCTGGTCGACCGCGACCCGCCAGGCCAGCGCCTCCACCGGGTCGAGCCCGGCAGCGACCAGGGCGGCGATGTGCCCGTCGCCCCGCGCCTCGCGCAGCGTGGTGGCGGCCTGCCAGAGCCGGGCCAACGGGTATTCGCCCCCGGGCAGGGCCGCGTTTGCCGCGCCGAGCATCCGGCCGGCCGTGTCCAGCGAACCCGCCGCCGCCTCCAACAGCTCGGCGGCCTCGGCCAGGTGCCTCTCCGGCAGCTCGTACAGCAGCTCGGCCAGGGCCTGCACGGCCCCGGTCAGTCGGGCCCGCAGCGCCTCCTGCGGGGTGGCCAGCTGCCAGACGGCGGGCAGCGCCCGGCTCACCATGGACGGGGCGAAGGTGAAGAACACCGCGACCACCGGGGCGGCGTCGACCGGCCCGAGCGGTGCGGCCCGGCCCGCGAAGTAGCCCCGCCAGTAGCCGCGCAACCCGACCGCCTCGTACGCCGCCCGGGCCCGGGGGTGGAAGTAGGTGACGGCGTGCACGGGTTCGAACAGCGTCCACATCACCCGGGCGGTCCGCCCCGGATCGTCGTCCAGTGCCGGCACGTGCACCTCCGCCATGGTGAGGGGTCACCGGGTGGCGGCGAACCGCCCACGGTGACCCCGAACCTACTGCCCGTACCGGACGACCGGGAAGGCCGGTGTGGCCTACTGCACGGCGAGGATGTCCACCACGAACCGCAGGGGGCCGGCGGGGGCGCCGGGCCGCTGCGGCTTCTCCCCGTACGCCATCTCGGCCGGGATGTCCAGCTGCACCCGGCTGCCCACGGTCTGGCCCTGCATGCCCTGGTCCCAACCGGGGATGACGTTGCCCTGTCCGAGGACGAAGGAGAACGGCTCGGACCGCTTCCAGGACGCGTCGAACTCGTCGCCGGTGCGGTACGAGACGCCGACGTAGTTGACGGTGATCTGCTGGCCCGCCTGGGCGGCCGGGCCGGTGCCACGGATCAGCGGCGCGGCCTTCAGCCCGGTCAGCTCGCCCTCGCCCTTGCTGACCTGCGGCTTGGTGCAGAGTGCCTGGTCGGCGCCCTGCGGCAGGGTGGGGAAGCCACCCGGGCAGCCGGTCGGCGCGGCGGCCGGTTTCGGCTCCTCCTGGCCGCTGCGGGTCACCACGAACACCCCGACGATCACCGCGATGACGGCGACACCAGCGAGCGCGCCAAGCCACGCCTGCCGGCGCTTCTTCGCCTCGGCGGCCTTCTGCGCGGCCAACTGGGCGGCCAGCCGCCGTTGCGCTTTCGTCTCCGGCCCCTGGCCCGTCGACGGGTTCTCCGTACGCTCGCTCACGTCCTCGACTCCCTGCTGGTTGGGTGACCGCCCCGGCGACCCGGTGCCGTGGCCAGCGCACACGGTACCCGGATCGATGCCGTCGGTGCGCTGTCGCCCGCCCGGTACGCCACCGGCCGTCCCGCACAATCCTCCACCGTCCGCCTCGTCCCAGCCGGCGGACCCGGCAGCGGTAGATTTCGACCATGGCGATCCTCACCGACGAAGACCTGGCCCTGCTCTCCGAGCCGCAGCTGGCCCACGTGGCGACCATCGAGGCAGACGGCACCCCGCACGTCACCCCGGTCTGGGTGGACACCGACGGCGAGCACATCGTGTTCAACACCGCCAAGGGGCGGCAGAAGTACGTCAACATCCAGCGCAACCCGGTGGTGGCGGTGTCGGTGGTGGACAAGGCGAACGACTTCCGGACCCTGTGGGTGAAGGGCACCGCCGAGTTCGTCACCGAGGGCGCGGACGAGCACATCGACCGGATGGCGAAGAAGTACCTCGGGCAGGACACCTACCCGTTCCGGCAGCCGGGTGAGGAGCGGGTGATCGTCCGGATCACCCCGACCGGAAAGCTCGGCCGGGGCTGACGGACCGAGCCGCCTGACGGTGCCGGGGAGATTCGTCCCGGCACCGTCAGGCGGTCTTGCGGGGAGCGGCCTTCTTCTCCGCGGCCTTCTTCGCCGGAGCCTTGGCCGCCTTCTTCTCCGCGGTCTTCTTGGCGGCGGTCTTCTTCGCCGGGGCCGCCTTCTTGGTCGCCTTCTTCTCGGCGGTCTTCTTCTCCGGAGCCGCCTTCTTCGCCGAACGGGCCGCCGAGATCGGGGTCGGTTCGCCCGCGCCACCCGCCGGTGCCTCGCCCCGGGCGGCCCGGGCCCGCTCCACCGATGCCTTCAACGCCGCCATCAGGTCCACCGCGGCGGCCGGCGCGGCCTCTTCCTCCTCCGGCTGCACCACCTCACGCCCCTCGACCTTGGCGTCGATGACCTCCTGCAGGGCGGCCCGGTAGTCGTCGGTGAAGGCGTCCGGATCGAACTCCCCGGCCATCGAGTCGATCAGCGAGGCGGCCATCGCCAGCTCCGGCGGGCGGACCTTCAGGTCCTCGTCGAGGAAACCGAAGTCGGGGGTCCGCACCTCGTCCGGCCAGAGCATCGTGTTGAGCAGCAGCACGCCCTCGCGTACCCGCAGGGTGGCCAGCTGCTCCCGCTGGCGGATCGCCACCTTGACGATCGCCACCCGCTCCGAGTCGGCGAGCGCGTCGCGCAGCAGCACGTACGGTTTGGTCGCCGCGCCCTCCGGCTCCAGGAAGTACGCCTTGTTGTAGAGGATCGGGTCGACCTGCTCCGCCGGCACGAACTCCAGCACGTCGATCGCGTGCGACGTGCTCAGCGGCAGCTCGGCGAAGTCCTCGTCGGTGAGGATCACCATCTCGCCGCCGCCCAGGTCGTAGCCCTTGGCGATGTCGTCGTAGGTGACCTCCTCGCCGCACACCGAACAGGTGCGTTTGTAGCGGATCCGCCCGCCGTCGGACCGGTGCACCTGGTGGAACCGGATGTCCTTCTCCTCGGTGGCCGAGTAGAGCTTCACCCCGATGGAGACCAGCCCGAAGGACACCGCCCCCTTCCAGATGGCCCGCATGCCGTTCTCCTCTCCCCGGTCTGACCAGGATCCCAAACGATCGAAGCGCACGCACGCGCTTCCGTGCGCAACTACAGTCAGGACGTGCCCGGCGCGCCGCTCAAGCCGATGCTCGCGATGACCGGGCAGCTCCCGGTCGGTGCCGGCTGGGCCTACGAGTTCAAGTGGGACGGGGTTCGCGCCCTCGCCGATGTCACCGGCGACCGGCAACACCTGTACGCGCGCAGCGGCGTGGAGATCACCACCGCGTACCCCGAGCTGATCCCGCTGGCCGAGCAGGTCGACGACGCGCTGCTCGACGGCGAGGTGGTGCTCTTCAACGCCGCCGGGCAGCCCTCGTTCACCGCACTGGCCGAACGGATGCACGTGCGGGACCGGGCCAAGGCGGCCCGGCTGGCGGCGACCGTCCCGGTCACGTACATGATCTTCGACCTGCTGCGGCTGCGCGGCGAGGACCTCACCGGATGGCCGTACCACCGGCGGCGGGCGGCCCTCGACGGCCTGGGCCTGGGCGCGGCGCGGTGGGCGGTGCCGCCCTCGTTCGCTGACGGGGCCGCCACCTACGCGGCGGCGGGCGAGCACGGCCTGGAGGGGGTGATGGCCAAGCGGGTCGACTCGGTCTACCGGCCGGGGGTGCGCTCGCCGGACTGGGTGAAGGTGAAACTGGAGGTCACCGGCGACTTCGTGGTCGGCGGCTGGCGTCCCGGCGCGCGGAAGATCGGTGGCCTGCTGGTCGGGGTGCCCCGTCCGGACGGCCGGCTCACCTACCGGGGCCGGGTCGGCGGGGGAATCGGCGCGGCGATCGAGCGCGAGCTGCTCCGGGAGCTGGAACCGCTGCGTACCGGCGGGTCGCCGTTCGCCGGGGACGTGCCGCGCGAGGATGCCCGAGGGGCGATCTGGGTAACCCCACGGGTGGTGGTGGAGGTCAAGTACGGCCAACGCACGCCGGACGGCCGGCTGCGGTTCCCCCGGGTGCTGCGGCTGCGGCCCGACAAGCCGCCGGAGGAGGTGGACGATGCCGGGTGAGCGGCTGAAAGTCGAGGTCGAGGGACGCCCGCTGGAGCTGTCCAACCTGGACAAGGTGCTCTATCCGGAGGCCGGGTTCACCAAGGGCGAGGTGATCGACTACTACACCCGGATCGCGCCGGTGCTCCTGCCGCACCTGGCCGACCGGGCGCTGACCCGGATCCGCTTCCCCAACGGCGTCACCGGCGGCTCGTTCTTCGAGAAGAACGCCCCGGCCGCGACCCCCGACTGGGTACGCACCGAGACGCTGCCCGCCCCCGGGTCGAGCAAGGGGCGGGAGACCATCGACTACGTGGTCGCCGACGACCTGCCCACCCTGGTCTGGCTGGCCAACCTCGCCGCGCTGGAACTGCACACGCCGCAGTGGAAGATCGGCGAACATCCGGACATGATGGTCGTCGACCTCGACCCCGGGGCGCCCGCCGCCCTGAGGCAGTGCTGCCAGGTGGCGCTGCTGAT
The DNA here is from genome assembly GCF_004348325.1 of Micromonospora sp. KC213. GTDB lineage: Bacteria > Actinomycetota > Actinomycetes > Mycobacteriales > Micromonosporaceae > Micromonospora. The sequence goes on from NZ_SMKF01000037.1 coordinate 12,280, forward strand.
GCGCGACCGGCTCGGGCTCGACGGGGTGGTCTGCTATCCGAAGACGTCCGGAAAGAAGGGCATGCAGCTCTGCTGCCCCATCGCCGGTACGCAGTCCTCCGAGCTTGTTTCCGACTACGCCAAGCGGATCGCCCAGGAGCTGGAGCGGGCGCACCCGAAGCTGATCGTGTCGAAGATGGCGAAGAACCTGCGCCCCGGAAAGATCTTCATCGACTGGAGTCAGAACAACGCGGCGAAGACCACCGTCGCCCCGTACTCGCTGCGCGCCCAACCGGTTCCGTCGGTGTCAACCCCGCTGACCTGGGACGAGGTCGAGGCCGGCGCGGCGGGCAAGCGGCCGGCAACCCGCCCCTACACCTCCACCGATGTGCTCAGGCGGGTGGAGAAACAGGGTGACCTGCTGGCACCGCTGCTCGACGGCGGTCCCGAACTGCCCGCCCGCTGAGGCCCCTCAGGCGTACGGCCACGTGGTGTACGAGATGCGCGCGTTCAGGTTGGCCGGCACGCCTCGCCAGGCGTAGCAGTTCACCTCGACGACCGTGTCCGCCCCGGAACGACCCCAGCTCGCCAACACGCAGTGCCCCCGGATCGGCTGGCTGTCGAAGTGCGGGGCGTGCGCGTTGACGAAGGCGGTGCCGTAACTGGCCCCGGTGTTCCGGAACGTCATCTGGTAGCGGCCGGTGCCGAGCAACGTACGCCGGGCTCCGCCGTAGTCGCCCAGCGTCGAGTTGTACGCGTCGCCGCTGATCACCCCGTCGCGTACGTCCTCGCCGTAGAGGGTGCCGCTGGCGAAGCGCGGGCCGGCCGAGTGGCCGAGCAGGTCCACCCGGGTCCCGTAGGTGACCGCGAAACGGGCGTCGACCGGGGTGCCGGCCGCGTTGGCGCAGCGGACCTGCCAGTGGTCGGGCCAGGAGATCTGGCAGTTCACCGCGGTGGTGCCGAGCGCGGTGACGTGGGTCAGCGGGAAGTACGCGGTGCCGGGCGGTTCCGGGTTCGGGTTCATCCGGAACTGGTAGCGGCCCGTCTCCAGGCGCTCGTACCGGATCTCCCCACCCGTGGAGTCGTACCCGTAGCCGGCCGGCAGGGTGCGCAACCCGGCCGGTGCCGCCTGGTCGGTAACGAACCAGGCCAGCCGACCCTGGTGGATCTGCCGACGGTTGGTGAAGGTCGCCACGAAACGGCTGTCCACCGGCGCGCCGGTCGCCGCGAAGCAGCGCACCTGGATCAGCAGGTCCGGGGCGACCAGGCTGCGGTACCAGCCGGCGATCGTGCAGTGCACCGGCCCGCCGTCGTACGCCACGACGTGCGCGACGCCGCCCCGGGCCGGCGCGTCCTCCAGCACCACCGTGTACGCCCCGGTGCCGGTGCGCCGCACCAGCACCCCACCGTCGGTGTTGGTGGCGGTGTAACCCCAGCTCGGACGGTACTCGGCGGTGGTCGGGGCGTGTGCCCAGACGGTGGCGGTGACCGTCGGGTCGATCTCGGGCAGCGGCTCGGCCCGGGCGGGCGACGCCCCGACCAGCACCACCCCGACCAGCAGGGCGGTCAACGCGGATCCCACTCGGCGTGTCCCTGGTCGCATCTGGCGGCCCTCCGTCCCGTACTCGTCGGCACCACCGGCTCGCGGGGGCGAACCGGGCGCCTTGCGTCGCGAGTCTGCCAACACCTGTCAACACCGCGTCTGGTGCCGGTGAACGCGGCCGGTGAGCAGTGCGAGATCTTGGCGAGTCGTGATTCGTCTCGAACGGCAACTCGCCAAGATCTGACGTCGGACGGCGCGCGATCACTTCGGGATGCGGGCTAGGGTGCTGGGCATGGCCGTTCACACGCCCGTGCCCGTACCGGCCTCCACCCTGGTCGGGACGGATCTTCCGCTGCTCACCTACCTCGACGACGCCACCGGAGAACGCACCGAGCTGAGCGCGTACCAGCTCGGCGAGTGGGCGTCCCGCTGCGCCGGGCTGCTGCGCGACGGCTGCGGGCTGGCCCCGGGCAGCCGGGTCGCGGTGCTGCTGCCGCCGCACTGGCGTACCGCCGCGGTGTTGCTCGGTGCCTGGTCGGTCGGGATGGCGGTGTCGTTCCGCCCCCGGGCGACGGCCGGGCTGCCGGTCCTGGAACCGGGCGGTGACCGGCCGTACGACGCGGTGTTCGTCACCCCGGAGCGGCTCGACGACTGGCTGGAGGACGTACCCGAGGGGGTGCACCGGTATCTGGTCGGCACCGCGCCCGGGGCGCTGACCGACGTGCCGGTCGGCTGGCTCGACTGGTCCGTGGAGGTGCTTCGGCACCCGGCCAACCCGCCCGACTACACCGCCGTCCGACCGGGCGACCCGGCCACTGCGGACGGCACCAGCTACGGCGCGTGGCGGCGGCTCGCGGGGGAGGTCGCCCAGCAGCTCGACCTGCGGGCCGGGGACCGGCTGCTCATCGACGCGGCCGAGCACGAGCAGCCACTGAAGTGGCTGCTCGCCCCGCTCGCCGCCGGCGCGTCCGTGGTGGTCGGTGCCCGCCTCGACCGGTCCCGCCTGGACGCCCACCTCGCCGCCGAGGGGATCACCCGGGTCCTGTGACACGGGCCGGATCGCGGGCTCAGTCGAGCGCGGCGGCGAACATGCCCGGCTGGTAGGAGCCGCCCTTCTGGTGCACGATCACGGCGATCCGGTTCGCCGCGTTGATCAGTGCGACGAGGCAGACCAGGGCGGCGATCTGGTCGTTGTCGTAGTGCTTGCGCACCTGGGCCCAGGTCTCGTCGGAGACGCCCGGGCTGGCGTCGGCGAGCCGGGTGCCCTCCTCGGCGAGCGCCAGCGCGGCCTGCTCCGCCTCGGTGAAGACGGTGGACTCGCGCCAGGCGGCGACCAGGTTGAGCCGTACCGCGCTCTCCCCGCCGGCGGCGGCCTCCTTGGTGTGCATGTCGATGCACCAGCCGCAGCCGTTGATCTGGCTGGCCCGCAACGACACCAGCTCCTGCGTCGACCTCGGCAGCGACGACTGCTGGATCACCTGACCGGCGTTGGCGAACCGCTTGAAGAACCTCATGGCGATCTCGTTGTCGAACATGTTGAATCGGGCGTCCATGGTGCCGTCCTTTGCTCTGTTCGGTAGGGGACGAACACGAGATGCCGGCGGCCGAGTCCCTGTGACGGCACGACCGGGTGACAGCGGCCACATGCCGGGGGCGTCACAGGACGGCGCGGGTCGGCATCTGGTGGGTGACGCAGTCGAGAGCGAACAGGAGTCACCCATGGCGGGCACGCCGCAGACCGCAGCCGAGGGCCGCCCGGACCGGGCCACCAAAGGCTTCCTGGCCCACCGCAACCTGCTCTTCACCGTGGCGTACGAGATGCTCGGCTCGGCCGCCGACGCGGAGGACGTACTCCAGGAGACCTGGCTGCGGTGGGCGGGCGTCGACCTCGCCACGGTCCGGGACCAGCGCGCCTACCTGGTCCGGATCACCACCCGCCAGGCGCTCATCCGGCTGCGGACGCTGGGCCGCCGCAAGGAGTCCTATGTCGGTTCGTGGCTGCCCGAGCCGCTGCTCACCGCGCCCGACGTCGCCGAGGACGTCGCGCTGGCCGACAGCGTCTCCATGGCGATGCTGCTGGTGCTGGAGACCCTCGCGCCGACCGAACGCGCGGTCTTCGTGCTCCGCGAGGTGTTCGACCTCGGATACGACGAGATCGCCGAAGCCGTGGACAGGAGCCCTGCCGCGGTCCGCCAGATCGCCCACCGGGCCCGCGCGCACGTCGCGGCCCGCCGCCCCCGCCAGGTCGTCTCACCCACCGAGACCCGGTACGCCCTCGACGCGTTCCAGCGGGCCGTCGAGACCGGCGACCTTCAGGGCCTGCTCGACATCCTCGCGCCGGACGTGGTCCTGCTCGGCGACGGTGGTGGCGTCAAGCAGGCCGTCCTGCGGCCCATCGTCGGGGTCGAGAAGGTGGCCCGGCTGGTGATCGGCGGGTGGGGCAAGGTCGCCGGCATCACCTCGCTGCGGCCGGCGCAGGTCAACGGCCAACCGGCGCTGGTGGTCCAGTTCGACGGCGAACTGGACACCGTGCTGGCCCTGCGCATCGACGAGGGCCTGATCAGCGGCATCTACGCCATCCGTAACCCCGAGAAGCTGTCCCACATGCAACGGGAGACGTTCCTGAGCCGTTGAGCCCCGTCATCCCACCTCGGGGCACGTGGCAGTTCGACCGTCCGCCGCATCTGCGCGACTACGAAGCTGATGACGTCAATGATTCACCGCCGCCGGAGCCAGGGCGCAAGCGGCGCGCACGCCGAGGTGTGCTCCGCTGGCAGCACTCGACGCCCGTCGCGCGTACTGGCTGACTCGTTCACGTCATCAACTTGGTAGCGACGTGAGGAGCCGGTGGCCGCCCTGCCCCGCAGAGACGCACCGTGTCGATCAAGGAGGCGTCAGTCGAGCGACGGGAGGGACGGGCCGAGCACGTCGTCGGCGTCGACGATGGTGTACGCGTACCCCTGCTCGGCGAGGAAGCGCTGCCGGTGCGCCGCGTACTCGGTGTCGATCGTGTCCCGGGAGACGACGGTGTAGAAGTGCGCCTGCCGGCCGTCCGCCTTCGGTCGCAGCACCCGCCCGAGTCGCTGCGCCTCCTCCTGCCGTGACCCGAACGTCCCGGACACCTGGATCGCCACCGCCGCCTCCGGCAGGTCGATCGAGAAGTTCCCCACCTTGGAGATGACCAGCGTCCGCAGCTCGCCGGAGCGGAACGCGTCGAAGAGCCGCTCGCGCTCCTTGTTCGTCGTCGACCCCTGCACGATCGGCGCGTCGAGGTATTCCCCGAGCTGGTGCAGCTGGTCGATGTAGCCGCCGATGACCAGTACCTGCTCGTGGGCGTGCCGCTGCACCAGCGCGCGGACCACCGGCAGCTTCGTCCGGGCGGTCGCCGCCATCCGGTAGCGCTCCTCCGCCTCCGCCGTCGCGTACGACATCCGCTCCGCGTCGGTCAGGGTCACCCGTACCTCGGTGCACTCGGCCGGGGCGATCCAGCCCTGCTGCTCGATGTCCTTCCACGGCGCGTCGTACCGCTTCGGGCCGATCAGGCTGAACACGTCGCCCTCCCGGCCGTCCTCGCGTACCAGCGTCGCCGTCAGCCCCAGCCGGCGGCGGGCCTGGAGGTCCGCGGTGAACCGGAAGATCGGCGCGGGCAGCAGGTGCACCTCGTCGTAGACGACCAGACCCCAGTCGCGCGCGGAGAACAGGTCCAGGTGGGTGAACGCGCCGCCGCGCCGCGAGGTGAGCACCTGGTACGTGGCGATGGTGACCGGGCGGATCTCCTTGCGCTCGCCCGAGTACTCGCCGATCTCGTCCTCGGTGAGCGAGGTGCGGGCGATCAGCTCCCGCTTCCACTGCCGGCCGGCGACGGTGTTGGTGACCAGGATCAGCGTGGTCGCCTTCGCCTCGGCCATCGCCGCCGCCCCGACCAGGGTCTTGCCCGCGCCGCAGGGCAGCACCACCACGCCCGAGCCGCCGGCCCAGAACGCCTCCACCGCCTCCCGCTGGTACGACCGCAGCGTGAACGGCTTCCCGCCGTCCTTGCCGGATTCGGCCAGCTCGATCGGGTGCGCCTCGCCGTCGACGTAGCCGGCCAGGTCCTCCGCCGGCCAGCCGAGCTTGAGCAGCGCCTGCTTGAGCCGGCCCCGTTCCGACGGGTGAACCGCGATCGTGTCGTCGTCGATCTTCGCGCCGAGCATCCCGGCGAGTTTCTTGCTCTTGGCGACCTCGATCAGCACCAGCCGGTCCAGGGCGCGCAGCACGAGACCGTACGCCGGATCGTTGGCGAGCTGGAGCCGGCCGTACCGGTCCATCGTCTCGGCCACGTCCACCAGCAGCGCGTGCGGCACCGGGTAGCGGGAGTACTTGATCAGGGCGTCGACCACGGCCTCCGCGTCGTGGCCGGCGGCGCGGGCGTTCCACAGCCCCAACGGGGTGAGCCGGTAGGTGTGCACGTGCTCCGGCGAGCGTTCCAACTCGGCGAACGGCGCGATCGCCATCCGGCAGGCCCGGGCGTCGGGGTGGTCGATCTCCAGCAGCAGGGTCTTGTCCGACTGCACGATCAGTGGTCCACCGCTCACGCCAGCGTCCTCTCCTCGACCGGGGTGTCGGCCGCCTTTTTGGGCACCATTCGCGCCGCAGGCCGACCATCCAGTGTTGCACGAGTTCAGGAGCGCACAGAAAATTGCCGGAAGGACGCAACGTTTCCCGTCTGCCGCACGTCTAGCAATGGGACGGCCGACGCCGGGAGGGTCAGATGACACACAAAGGTCTCACCATCCGGGCGGTCGCCTTGGCTGTGGTCACGCTGGTCGGCGCGGGTGGGTGCGCGTTCGATCCGCCGGCCGACCCGGGTGGCACCGGAGGGGGGCTCGCCCCGGTCGGCAGGGCGGAACAGGTAACGGGGGTGAACGACGTCTCCCCGCCCGACCAGCGGGCCCGGCCCGCATCGTCGCGCAGGACTCCGCCCGTGCCGTCGGACAACCGGCGGATCACCCCCAAGCCGGCCAACAAGACCCGCTGCGCGCAGGGTGAGCACCAGCGCGAGGTCGAGGGGTACCTCGCCCGCCTCGGTGGCTTCGGCCCGGTCACCGTCGACGGCCGACAGTCGGATCCCGACTGCGCCGCGATCAAAAAGTTCCAGCAGCGGTACGACATCCGCCCGGCCGCCGGCCGCGCCGGCCCGCTCACCTACGACGTGGCGAAGCGGCTGGCCACCACCGACACCAAACGCTGCGACGCCGGCTCCGGTGTCACCTTCTGCATCGACCTGAGCCGGCAGACCACCTGGGTGATGAAGGGCGGCACAGTGGTGGCCGGCCCGACCGTCACCCGCACCGGTATGGCCGGCTACGCCACCCCGGCCGGCACGTACCGGATCAACTTCCGCAACCTGAAGGAGTGGTCCGACCCGTACGAGGTGTGGCTGCCGTACTGGCAGCGCTTCAACGGCGGGATCGGCTTCCACGAAACCACCACCTACCTGCACGACGGCGGGATCGGGTCGCACGGCTGCGTCAACCTGCTGCCCGCCGACGCGGTCCGCTGGTGGCAGCTCGGCTCGGTCGGTTCCCGGGTGGTGCTCTTCGGCCGCCGCCCGGGCACCTAGGGCTGCCATGAGTGTCGACCAGGAGCCAACCGTCAACGAGGCACGGCACCCCACCGACGAGGTCTCCACCGCGACCCTGCTCGGCTACCTCGTGGCCGCGCTCGCCCTCTTCGGCTGGTTCCTGTTCGGATGGCTGGTGCAGCGGCAGGGTTTCGTCGCCTCCGTCGGGGAGACCGCCGGCGCCGCCTTCGCCCTGCTGCTCATCGTCTCTGTGGTCGGCACCGTCCGCCGCGACCGCCGTTGACCGGTCAACCCTCCCGCACCGCCGCCGTGATCCGGTGCAGCGCGAAGGTGTGCAGCATCTCCGTCCGCTCGTCCTCGGCCCGCAGGTAGCCGGCCCCGATCGACACCGGCCGGACCAGCCGCGACGCGGTCGCCCCGTGCGCGTCGACGTACCCGACCCAGACCAGCGCCTTGTCCCGCAGTGCCTGCTGGAGCACCGCCAACGCGTCGCTGTGACTGTGCGCCGGCATCGGCCCGGCCGCCGCCCGCGCCGCGCCGCCGCGTACCACCGCCGGGGCCCGCCGGGCCGCCCGCGTCGCCGCGTCGCCGCGTCGCATCTGCTCCACCACCCCGAGCAGCCGGGGCATCGCCGGCTTCGGGGCCGCCAGCGGGTCGACACTGTGGCCGGTCGCCGCCCGGGCGGGCGCCCGCCGGGTTTTCGGCCGGGCCAGCACCGCCGCCCCGGTGGCGTCCTCCGGCACCGGGGCGTACCCGGCGTCGCGGAGCGCGAGCAGCATCCGCTGCACCTGGTACGGGGTGACCAGCACCGTCGGCGCGAGCCGGCGGAACCCCAGCGGCTCCAGCCGCCGGTCGGCCAGCACCTCGGCGAGCAGTGCCTCGTCGTCGCTGCGCACGTACCCGCCGGCCGACCCGACCCGCAGTCCGCCGTGTCTGCGTGCCACATCGTCCACCAGGTACGTCAACCCCTGTGGCACGGGAGTACGCGACCGGCGGCGGAACAGCGCGTGCAGGTCCTCGGTGGTGTAGCCGGCGTCCAGAGCCCGCCGGACGCTGGCGGTGGTGACCCGGTGGACGCTCGCGCCGCCGGCCGACTCGTGCTCGGCCACCACGTCCAGTTCGGCGGCGAGCATCGGGTCCGGCGGGCCGGGCACCACCACGGACAGGTCGGCCTGCACCAGGAAGTGGTCGACCGGGGCGGGCAGCAGGGCGTCCAACGCGCGCACCGCGCTCGACGGTTCCCCGCTCTCGGCGTCGGAGCGCAGGCCCAGCGGGTCGCCGCCGCCCCGTCCGTCGGCCTCGGTGACCTCGGCCAGCAGCAGCCGCCCGTACGAGGTGAGCGCGCCGAGCCCGGTCACGCCGAGCTGGGCCGCCTCGGTCAGCACCTCCCGGTGGGCGGCTTCCCGTCCCCGGCTGCGTCGGGGCGCACGCCAGTCGAGCAGCGCCAGCACCTCGTCGGGGCTGGGAGCGGTGGCCGGCGCCAGGTCGGCGAGCACTTCGAGCACGGCCCGGCGGGCGGCCGGTGCCCCGGCTCGTTCCGCCTCGGCGGAGAGCACGCTGATCGGGCGGTCCCGGTCGTCGCGCTGGCCGACCAGCCCCACCTGGCGACTCATGGTGAGCCAGGCCCGGGCCAACTGTTCCCACCGGTGGGCCAGGGACACCGCCCGCCACACCTCGTACCCGCCGGTCGGCAGCACCTGCTGGTCGGCGCCGTACCGGGTGGTGGTCGCCCCGGGCAGGTCCGTCTCGCCGACCAGCCCGGCCGCGTACGCGACCTCCAGGACCAGCGCGGTGGCCGCCTCGTCCAGCCCGGTCACCCGGGCCAGCCGGCGCAGGTCGCGGACCCCGACGCCACCCGAGCGGAGCACCGGTGCCGGCTCGGCGGCGAGGCTCTCCAGCAGCGCCTCGGTGTGGCGTACCAGCTCCATGGTCTGCCCGGCCCCGGCGGAGTCGGCGAGCTTCGGCTCGCGGAGCGTGCCGGCCACCGGCGGCGGGCTGGTGCGCAGCGGGCCGAGCGGACCGCTGTCGCGCCGCAGCAGCAGTCCCACCTCGCGGGGTAGCTCCACGGTGCCGGTGGAGACCCGGACCAGCAGCCGCGCGTCGACCAGCCAGCGCACCGGCGATCCGGTCGGTGCCCCGCCGTTGGTGGGGTCCGGGGGCAGCTCGTCCTCCGCGCCGACCGCCGGGGCCTGGAGGGCGCCGGGTGGCACACTGCCCACCGGTGGGCCGGCGGCGAGCCGGTCGAGGACCGCCCGGGCCGACGGGGGAGCGGCGAGCAGGGTCCGCCGCAGCTTCGCGGCGTCCGCGCAGAGCGCCGCCGCCCGCGGGTCCAGCTCCGCCGCCGGTCGCCCCAGCCCCGCCGGGTACGGAGCCACCTCGTCCACGCCGCCCGCCACGCGCAGCGCTGACTCCGGGCCGTACAGCAGAAACAGCGCGCGCAGCCGGTCCAGCGCACTGCGGACGCTGGTCGGCGCGGGTGGGTGCGGCCCGGCGGTGGTGATCGCCAGCACCGCGTCGGTGGAGCTGGTGCCGTCCTCGGGGCGCCGGGTGAGCCGGGCGGCGTCGAGGACCTGGAGGGTGAACTGGTCCAGTCCGTCCAGCGCGCGAGCCACGGAGACCCGGGACTCGGCCCGGACGGCGAGCGCGGTGACGTCGGCCGGTACCGGTACGACAAGGTCGGGCCGCAGTTGCAGCAGTGCGGCCAGCGACTCGTCCGGCAGGGCCCGCAGGTGGTCGGCGAGTGAGGTGGTCATCGTCGTTCCACGCTAGCCCGCTGGAGGCCCCTCCCGCCCCTCGGACGTCGCGCTGGATCGCCCTCGGGCGGGTACGTTCTCGGGGTGGCTGCGCTGATGGTCGGTTTCGACCTCGACATGACCCTGATCGACTCGCGTCCCGGCATCGCCGCCTGCTACCGGGCGTTGACCGCGAAGACCGGGGTACACGTGGACGCCGAGCTGGCGGTGTCCCGGCTCGGCCCGCCGCTGCGCACCGAGATCGCGCACTGGTTCCCGCGCGAACGGGTCGACGAGGCCGTGGACATCTTCCGCGAGCTGTACCCCGCGTACGCGATCACCCCGTCGGTGCTGTTGCCGGGTGCCCGGGAGGCGGTGGCCGCGGTGCGCGCCCGGGGTGGGCGGGTGATGGTGGTGACCTCGAAGCGCGACCGGCTGGCCCGGCTGCACCTGGACCACCTCGGGTTGGTGGTGGACGAGCTGGTCGGGGACCTTTTCGCCGAGGAGAAGGCGACCGCGCTGCGCACGCACGGCGCGACGCTCTACGTCGGCGACCATGTGGCGGACATGGTGGCCGCGGAGGCGGCCGGGGTGCCGGGGATCGGGGTGGCCACCGGCCCGTGTGACCGCGACGAGCTGCGGGACGCCGGGGCGCGGCTGGTGTTGGATGATCTCACCGGATTCCCGGCGGCGCTGGACCGGATCATCGGGCTAGCCTTGGAGCAGTAGACGTCACGAGCGAAGCAGAGGTTCTCAGGTGCCGACGGGTCGAGTGAAGTGGTATGACGCGGCCAAGGGATACGGGTTCGTCACCAGCGACGAAGGTGGCGATGTGTTCCTGCCCAAGGGCGCGCTACCGGAGGGTGTCACCGACCTCAAGGGCGGGCAGCGGGTCGATTTCAGCGTGGTGGACAGCCGTCGGGGTGCCCAGGCGATGGGCGTGAAGCTGCTGGAGGCTCCGCCGTCGGTGGCGGAGCTGCGCCGCCGGCCGGCCGAGGAACTGCACGGCCTCGTCGAGGACATGATCAAGGTGTTGGAGGCGAAGGTCCAGCCGGACCTGCGCCGGGGTCGGTTCCCCGACCGGAAGACCGCGCAGAAGATCGCTCAGTTGGTCCACGCGGTGGCCCGCGAGCTGGAGGTCTGAGGGGTCAGTCCGGCGGCGGCGGCCCGGCCCAGCAGCGCCTCTACGGCGGCGAACCCCGCGTCTCCCAGGTCCGCGGTGAACTCGTTGACGTAGAGGCCGATGTGCCGGTCCACCACGTCGGGCTCCATCTCCTGCGCGTGGGAGAGCACGTAGTCACGGCTCGCCGCGGGGTCGGCCCAGGCCTGCCGGACCGACTCGCGGATCCAGCCGGCGGCCTCGACCGGGTCGACGGCGCCCCGGCGGGCGAGGATCGCGCCGAGCGGGATCGGCAGGCCGGTGTCGCTCTCCCACCATTCGCCCAGGTCGACCAGGGCGGTCAGCCCGTGCCGGGGATAGGTGAACCGAGCCTCGTGGATGACCAGCCCGGCGTCGTACCGTCCGGCGGCGACGGCCGGCATGATCTCGTGGAACGGCACCACCTCGATCCGCGCCGGTGGCCGCTCGGCCGACCAGAGCCGGAAGAGCAGGTACGCGGTGGTGCGGTCGCCGGGTACCGCCACGGTGGCGCCGCTGAGGCCGCCGCCGGCGGGCTGGGCGCCGGCCGTGGGGCGGGTGAGCACCAGCGGGCCGCAGCCGCGGCCGAGGGCGCCGCCGCAGGGCAGCAGGTGGTAGTCGTCCAACAGCCAGGGCAGTGCCGCGTAGCTCACCTTCACCAGGTCGAACGCCCCGCGTTCGGCGGCCGTGTTGGTGACGTCCACGTCCGCGTACGTCACCTTGACCGGCGGTGCCCCCGGCACCCGGCCGTGCACCAGGGCGTGGAAGACGAACGTGTCGTTGGGACAGGGCGAGATCGCCAGGGAGAGCGCCACCACCCCACCGTAGCGCTGCCCGATCGGCAGCCCTTCCGCCCTCTGCCCGCGTGCTGGGAGCCGAGTCGACCGGCGGAACCAGGTGTCGAGTCGCACGCTGCGAAGCTGACGGCACAGGCGGATCGGCGGGGGCGAGTCGTCCAGCCGGATCGGCGGGGGCGAGTCGTCCAGCCGGATCGGCCGGGGGCGATTCGCCTACGTAATCAGCTTTGCAGGCTGTCTGCCCACCCCCTGTCCCCAGGCCAGGCTGTTTTCCACAGGGTTTTCCACAGCCGGGAGGAGAGGCTTGGGAACGGTGTCGGCCGCAGCCCACCATGGAAGCGTGACGACCACCCCGCCTCGAACGCTGGACCTTGGCCCCACCCTGCGGGCGCTGCGCCGCCGGGCCGACCTCAGCCAGCGCGAGCTGGCCGACCGGTCCGGGGTGCCGCAGTCCACCATCGCCCGGATCGAGTCGGGAGGAAGCCGCGATCCCCGGTTCCGCACCATCGAACGGCTGGTCGGAGCCATGGCCGCCGGGCTCACCATCTCACTCGAAGACCCGACCGACCACGGTGCGGCCACCCCGGGCCTGCCGGCGGTGCCGCACGAGGAACTGCGGGACAGCGCCGGCCGGCACTGCCCCGCCCACCTCGACGCCCGCGCGGTCCACGAACCCCGGGACTGGCGGGGTGCCTGGTGGGCCGGCTGGTATGACCTGCCGCCCGAGCGTTGGCCAGCGCCACTGCCTCTGGTGACGTACGACCAGGACCGGGCCGTCCGCGACAGGCGCCGAGCCGGTGAGCGGGTGCGCCGCGCGGTGCGAATCCGGCGGGTGACCGGCGTTGACCTGCCCGCCACCTCCTGGCGGTTCGTGGCGGAGCTACCCGACGGCGAGTTGGTGGGTGAGCTGCGGGCCCACGAGCGAAACGTCGACTTTCTCGCCCCCTACGACCTGCCCGGCCGGCGGGAGGTCGTCCTCGACGGGGTGCTGGTCGCCATCGCGCACCGTTGGCTCGGGATCGGGCGACGCCTGCTCGACGCGCTGGTCGCGGAGATGGATCGGACGGGGACCGACACCGCGTACGCGATCGGTGAGACCGGCGGTATCCGCTTCCTGCTGTCCTGCGGGTTCCGGCTGGAGGCGGCCCAGCCGGCGGCGCTGCGGCTGGTGCGTCCGTTCAGCGCAGCGCCCGGGCCGCCTCGGTCAGCGCGCTGAACGCCTCCCGCATCCGCCACGCCCCGCGGTCGCGTGGGCCGACCGGGTTGGAGATGGTCCGCAACTCGGCGAAGGGCAGGCCGGCCTGGGCGGCGGCGACCGCCACGCCGTAGCCCTCCATGGCCTCCGCGACGGCGGCGGGGTGCCGGTCGGCGAGGGCGGCGGTGCTGGCGGCCGTGCCGGTCACCGTGCTGACGGTCAGGATCTCGCCGACGGTCGCGTGCGGCAGCGCCGCACGCAGGGCGGCCAACAGCTCCTCGTCCGCCTCGACCACCGGCCCACCGCCCAGCAGTTCCGGAGGCATGCCCAACTCGTCGATCGGAAGGAAGCCCTCCGGTGACTCCGCGCCCAGGTCGGCCGCGACGCTACGGCTGCCCAGCACCGTCGCCCCGACGGCCACCCGGCCGACGAAGCCTCCCCCGATCCCGACGCTCACCACCGCCCGGTACGGCCGATCCGCCGCCTCGGCCAGCGCCAGCAGCCGGGCCGTGGCGGCACCCGCCACGGCCGGGCCGACCCCGACCGCCCGGACCGTCACCGTCGAATCGGCCACGCCGGCGCACACCGCCTCCGCCTCGGCCGGTACCGCGGTCAGCACCAGCAGGCCGGTCACGACACCGGTCCCGGCGACTGTCGTGGCTGCTCGTCGTCCGCGCCGCCGGAACGAGCGGCGGAGGAGGGCCGGTAGATGTGGTACCCGGGCGGGGCCAGCCCGTCGTCGTCGGGCCTGCCGACGGGTGCCGGTGAGGTCGGCGCGGCCTGGGCCGCCGCCGTCAGGGAGGCGTCGTCCGGTTCGGCCGCCCGCCCGGCGGCGTCGTCGGGTTCGGCCGTCCGGGTCCGTACGCTCAGTTCCTCGTCGCTGAGCGGCCGACCGATCAGCCGTTCCGCGCGCAGTCGGCCCGCGACGATCCCACCCCGAACAGCCGCCAGCACTGCGAACCCGGCGGCGACCGCGACGCCGGCCTGCCCGGCGAACGGGACCAGGCCCAGCGCGCCGCCGGCCACGAAGGCCAGCATCAGCGCGGTCTCCGAATGGGCGAACGAACTGGCCCGCAGCCGCTCCGGGATCCGCTCCTGGATCGAGGCGTCCACGGCCAGCTTGGCGATGCCGCTGCCAAGAGCCGTCACCAGGCATAGCAGCACCACCATCGGCAGGGAGAACCGTACCGTGGCGAGGATCCCCACCCCGGCCACGATGGTCATGCTGCTGGACTGGATCGCTGCCGGTCGGTGGATGCGCAGCCGGGTGCCGAGCGCGGTGGCCAGGAAACTACCGGCCGCGAGTGCCCCACCGACCAGGCCCAGCGCCATCTGGTCGCTCAGCCTCCGGCCGAAAAAGTCGGTGGTCAGGTCGCCCTTCTTCAGCGCGAACGCGAGGAACAACAGCAGGAAGCCGTAGAGCGCGCGCAGCGCCGCCGCACCGACCAGGGTGGCCATCACCAGTCGGCCTGCGGGGTGGCCCCGGCCCAACGGTCGGTGCCCGTCGTGGCGCAGCACTCGCAGCGGATTGGGCACCCGCTCGGGTGGCTCGGAGTCCGCCTTTGGCGGCAGCCGCAGCGCGATCACCATGCCGACCAGGAAGACCACCGACGCGACCCGCAGCGGCCACTGCGGCCCGAACCAGAACGCGGCCAGCCCGATCGGGGCCACCAGCGCCCCCGCCACCGTGCCGTAGACGCTGGCCCGGGCACCGACCTGGGAGAGCCCGAGACCCTCCGGTAGCAGCCGGGGCACGGCCGCCGAGCGGGCCACCCCGTACGCGCGGGAGAGCGCCAGCACGCCGAAGGCCGCCGGATAGAGCCCGAAGCCGCCGATGTAGTCCGAGATCAACCAGGCCAGGAATCCCCGGCCGAGCATGGTGGTGGCCAGGGCGTACCGCCGGCCGTGCCGGAAGTGGTCGAGCAGCGGGCCGACCACCGGGGCCAGCATCGCGAACGGCACCATTGTCACCAGCAGGTACAGCGCCACCTTGCTGCGGGCCTCGCCCAGTGGCACGTCGAAGAAGATCGTCCCGGCCAGGCCGATGGCGATCAGGGTGTCCCCCGCGCAGGAGAGCGCGTGCAGGTCGAAGAGGCGGACCATACCCGCCTCGCCGCCCGCGCCCCGCGCCCGCGCCGACCCCGCCCGTCGGGTCACCCACCGTCCGCCGCTGACGGAGCCGCGAAACATCAGGCGTGCGGTGCGGATGCCCGTGCCGACGCTCCGTCCGAGTACGGAGCGCCCGGAGCGGGAGAACAGCGGCATGTGCTCCATCCTCACCCATCGGCTGCCCGCGCGTCGCGTCACCGGGGGAAGATGCCGCGGCGGGGTTCTGCGGGGAGTCCCTGACAGGCGACGACGCGCATGGGGAACAATGGACGGGTGACCAGGCCCGCCTCCACCCGCGCCGCCCGCCTCGACCAGGTCTGTGCCGCCGCCGTCGAGGTGGCCCGCGACGCCATCACCGAGGTGGAACCCGCCGACGTCGGCGACCACCTGCGTGCGGTCGCCGAAGGTGACCGGGTGGTCACGCACTACTTCGAGTGTCGGCTCGCCGGGTACCGGGGCTGGCGCTGGGCAGTCACCGTGACCCGGGTGCCGCGCAGTCGACACGTCACGGTCTGTGAAACGGTGCTGCTGCCCGGCTCGGACGCCCTGCTCGCCCCCGGTTGGGTGCCCTGGCAGGAGCGGCTCAAGCCGGGTGACCTCGGCCCCGGCGACCTGTTGCCCACGCCGCCGGACGACGAGCGTCTCGCCCCCGGTTATTTGCTCTCCGACGACCCGGCGGTCGAGGAGGTTTCCTGGGAGCTCGGCCTGGGTCGGCCCCGGGTGCTGTCCCGGGAGGGTCGTGCCGAGGCTGCCCAGCGCTGGTACGACGGCGATCACGGCCCCGCCGCGCCGATCTCGGTCGCCGCACCCGCCACCGCCCGCTGCGGCACCTGCGGCTTCTACCTGCCGTTGGCCGGCGCGCTGCGGCAGTCCTTCGGTGCCTGCGGCAACTTCTACGCCCCGGACGACGGCCGGGTGGTCAGTGCCGACCACGGCTGTGGCGCGCACTCGGAGACGCTGGTCGAAGCCGCCGAGCCGCCGGTCGACGAGATGCCGACGGTCTACGACGACAGCGCCGTCGAGGCCGTGTCGGTCAGCCGCGCCCCCGGTTCGGTGGAGGCGGCGGAGCCGGCCGAGCCGTACGGCCACCCCTGACCGGAGCACCGCACGGCCGATGACGCGATCGCGGGGATCGGCTCAGTCCTGACCCACGGCCCGACGGCGCCGGCGCTTCGCGTCGTGCCGGATCATTACGGCCAGGCCGGGGAAACCCCACAGGAAGCCGGCCAGGCAGGTCCAGAGCCAGTTCTGGTGCCCGTGCTCGGCGAGCCAGTCCCTGCGGAGCAGCAGGACCAGCCCGGCGATCGCCCAGGCGACCAGCCCGGCGACCGCGAAGGGAACCATCGGCGGGTCGAGCGGCTCGGGGCGGGGCGCTTGCTCCTGGGGCACGGGGCACAGCGTACCGGCTCCGGCTTTTGTCGCCCCCGCTGATCTGGGACGATGCGCGCGACAACGGTAGATCACCTGCGAGGACCTGATGGCCATTGCCCCGCCGGACAACGGCACTCCACCCGATCCCGCTCACCCCCGCACCGGTTTCGACCGGTTCTTCGAGATCTCCGCCCGTGGCTCGACGCTGAGCCGGGAGGTACGGGGTGGGCTGGCGACCTTCTTCACGATGGCGTACATCGTGGTCTTGAACCCGCTGATCCTGGGCGGCGCCGTCGACGGCGACGGCAGGAAACTCGCCATTCCCGCGATCGCCGCCGCGACCGCCCTGGTCGCCGGCCTGATGACGATCCTGATGGGGGTCGTCGGCCGGTTCCCGATGGCGGTGGCCGCCGGCCTGGGCGTGAACGTGCTGGTCGCGTACGAGATCGCCCCGCAGATGACCTGGGCTGACGCGATGGGCCTGGTGGTGATCGAGGGTCTGATCATCGCGGTCCTGGTGCTCACCGGCCTACGGACGGCGGTCTTCCGTTCCGTGCCGACCCAGATGAAGACGGCGATCGGCGTCGGCATCGGGCTCTTCCTCACCATCATCGGCCTGGTCGACGCCGGTTTCGTCCGGCGGGTTCCGGACGCCGCGAACACCACCGTGCCGGTGGGTCTGGGCATCAACGGCAAGATCGTCAGTTGGCCGATGCTGGTCTTCGTGGTGGGTCTGTTGCTGACCCTGGTGCTGGTGGTACGCCGGGTCCGGGGCGCGATCCTGATCGGCATCCTGGCCTCCACCGTGCTGGCGATCGTGGTGGAGGCGGTGGCGAACGTGGGGCCGTCCTTCGTCGACGGCAAGCCCAACCCCACCGGCTGGTCGCTGAACGTGCCGGAGTTGCCGGACCGGATCGTGGACGTCCCCGACCTGTCGCTGCTGGGCAACTTCAACGTGCTGAACTCGTGGAGCCGGGCCGGCTGGCTGGTGCCGCTGATGTTCGTCTTCACGCTGCTGATCACCGACTTCTTCGACACCATGGGCACGATGGTGGCGATCGGCCAGGAGGGGGACATGCTCGACGAGCGGGGCACCCCGCCACGGGCGAAGGAGATCCTGCTGGTCGACTCGATCGCCGCGGCGGCGGGTGGTGCGGCGAGCGTGTCCAGCAACACGTCGTACATCGAGAGCGCCGCCGGTGTGGCGGAGGGGGCCAGGACGGGAGTGGCCAACCTGGTCACCGGCGCGCTGTTCCTGCTGGCGATGTTCCTGGCGCCACTGTCGGCGGTGGTGCCGTTCGAGGCGGCGTCGACGGCGCTGGTGGTGGTCGGCTTCCTGATGATGACCGCGGTACGCACCATCGACTGGACCGACTACGAGATCGCCATCCCGGCATTCCTGACCATCACCCTGATGCCCTTCACGTACTCGATCTCCAACGGCATCGGCGCCGGCATTATCACCTACGTGCTGCTGAAGCTGGCGAAGGGGAAGGCGCGGGAGGTCCACCCGCTGCTGTACGGGGTGGCCGTGCTCTTCGTGCTGTACTTCCTGCGCGGGCCGATCGAAGCCGCGCTGTGAGTCGACGCCCGCCGCGGGCCAGGTGGCTGGACCTGGCCCGCGGCGGGCACATCCCCCGGTGAGCCTGCTCATATCGCGGGTCGCCCGGCAGGTTCATTAGTTAAGCTAACGATTGTGACGGAGCGGACGGTGACGGCGGAACGCGTGCCACCGGCGCGACTGGCTCCCCAGTTGCGTGATGCGATCACCCGACTCAACCGCCGGGTCCGGCGGGCCCGGCCGGTCGGCGACCTGACGGTCACCCAGCTTTCCGCGCTCACCAGCCTCAAGCTGGCGGGCGCGCTGACGCCCCGGGAACTGGCCGACGTCGAGCGGGTGCAGCCCCCGACGATGACCAGGATCGTCGCGAAGCTGGAGGAGCGCGGCCTCGTGCAGCGCACCCCCCACCCGACCGACCGCCGCCAGGTCATCCTGGCGGCCACCGAAGGGGGCCGGGCCGTGCTCGAACAGTTCGAGCGGGCCCGCGACGAGTGGCTGGCCCAGCGGCTGGCCGCGCTCACGGAAGACGAACGCGACACGCTTCGGCGGGCCGCCGAGATTCTCCAGCAGCTCGCCCGCGCCTGAGCCCGCGCCACCGGGTCCGCGCCGTCCGTGGTGATTCGGCGTACGCGACGCGAGGAGGCGCACCAAGAGTGCAGGCGAAGTTGAGCACGATGTTCCAGTCCCTACAGGTCCGCAACTACCGGCTCTTCGCGTCCGGGCAGCTGATCAAACTGATCGGCGTCTGGATGATGTTCATCGCCCAGGACTGGCTCGTTCTCGAGCTCTCCGACAACTCCGCCACCGCCCTCGGCGTGGTGACCGCGCTCCAGTTCACCCCGGTGCTGCTGCTCACCCTCCTCTCCGGTCGCCTTGCCGACCGGTACGACAAGCGTATGATCCTCTTCGTCGCCAATGCCTTCTGGACGGTGCTGGCGCTGGCGATGAGCCTCCTGGTGATCACCGGCCTGGTCCAGCTCTGGCACGTCTTCGCCTTCGCCGCCCTGCTCGGCGTCGCCAACGCGGTGGAGACCCCGGTCCGGCAGGCGTTCGTCAGCGAACTGGTCGGCGTGTCGCTGCTGCCCAACGCGCTCTCGCTCAACGCCGCCACCTTCAACTCGGCGCGGATCGTCGGCCCGGCCGTCGCGGGCCTGGCCATCGCCGCTTTCGACGTCGGCCCGGTCTTCGGAGTCACCGCGCTCAGTTCGATCGCCCCACTGGTCACCGTGATCCGGATGCGCCCCGCCGAGCTGTACCGCAAGGAACTGCCCCCGGTCGCCGAACGCGGCTCCGCCAAGGTCGTCGACGGGCTCCGGTACGTCTTCCGCCGACCCGACCTGCTGCTGCCGATGGTGGTCATGTCGGTCATCGGGATGTCGCTGTTCAACTTCCAGCTCACCCTCGCCGCGCTGGCCAAGACCGTGTTCCACACCGGCGCCGCCTCGTTCGGCCTGTTCAGCACCGCGCTGGCAGCCGGGGCGCTGGTCGGGGCACTGGCCGGCACCGGGCGGCGCAGCCGCCCCTCGGTCTGGCTGGTGCTCGGCGCCGCGGTCGGCTGCGCCACCTTCGGCACCCTGGTCGGTCTCGCGCCCGCGTACTGGCTGGTGGTGGCGCTGCTGCCACCGACCGGCTTCTTCATGGTCTTCTTCGCCCAGGCCGCCAACCAGCGGGTCCAGCTCGGCACCGACGCCGCCTTCCGCGGCCGGGTGATGGCGCTGTGGGTACTGGTGTTCCTCGGCACCAACCCGGTCGGGGCGCCGCTGATCGGCTGGGTCGCCGAGACGTACGGCGCGGGGGCGAGCATCTGGATCGGCGGGCTGCTCTCGCTGGCCACCGCCCTGCTGGCACTCGCCTGGCAGCTGCGGCGCGACGGTGCCCGGCTCCGCTTCCGGGTGCTGCCCATGCCGCGCTTCTACATCGTCTCCGCCCCGGACTGCTGACCTTCTCGAAACGTGCGGTCCGGGTCACCCTGGGTCAGGTTTCTCGCCCGGATGCCGGCAATCCGGTGGCGGCGGCCGGGCGTGGGCCTTAGCGTCGATACGTGGGAGGCGGTAGCGGGGCTCTGACGCTGGTGTTGGCGTTTCTCGCCGTGGCGTGCCTGCCGGCGGCGTTCGCCCTGCTCCTCTGCCTCGACGACATCATCGACCGGGTCGTCTGCGGCTGGGTCGAGTGGCGGGAACGGCGCCGCGAGGGGCGCACCCTCGCCCGGCTCGGCCGCTCCCTGGGCGGGGACGCCCTCACCCGCCACGTCGACCTGGCCCGGTTGGACCGGCCCGACCGACAGCCCTTCGAAGGCGTCGCCGCCGACCTACGCCGCCTCGCCCGGCATCGGCTCGCCGCGGGCGGCCGTTCGGTGGTCTGGCACAGCTCGGTCATGGACGCGTACGACGACCGGCTCCGCGCAGCCTGCCAGGCGTTGGGAATCGCCGAGCACCTGGGGGAGCTGACCGGTGTGGACCGGGAGATCGAGCGGGTCCGGGTGGAGGGGATGCTCGCCCGGGCGGGTCTGGTGCTGCCGACCACCCGAGGGGTACGCCGGCTGCGTGACCCGCAGGCGTGAGGCTCTTCGTCGCGGTCCACCCGCCGCCGGCGGCCGTCGCCCATCTCACCGCGCGGGTCGCCGGGCTGCGGGTCGGGGCCGCTTTCGCCGCCGGCATCAACGTACGTCTCGCCGACCCGGCCAACCTGCACGTCACGCTCGCCTTCCTCGGCGAGGTGCCGGCCGACCGGCTGGTCGACGTGCAGAGCGCGCTCGGCCTCGCCGTCGAGACCGCCCGGCGGGGCTGGGACAGTTCGCCCCGGCTCCACCTCGGCGGGGGCGGACGGTTCGGGCGGGGTCGGTTCACCGTCCTCTGGGTGGACCTGCGCGGCGAGGTGGAGGCGTTGCACCTGCTGGGCCGGCTGATCCGGGCTGGGCTGCGCCGCAATCGCCTCCCGTACGACGAGCGGCCGTTCCGCCCGCACCTGACGATCGCCCGCCCCGGCGATCGGATCGACCGGTGCGACGTGGTGGCCGACTGCCTGACCCTGGACGACTACCGGGGTCCGGAGTGGCCCGCGTCCGAACTGGTGTTGGTCCGCAGCCACCAGGGCCCCCGTCCCCGGTACGACCACCTGGCCCGCTGGCCTCTCTGACCGTGCCGGGGGCCCGTGACCTGGGAGATCAGGACGACTCGCGGGCCGCCGGGCCGCTGCCGAAGAGGACGTCGTCCCAGCTCGGCAGCCGCTTGCGCGGCTTGCCGCCGGCCTCGGTCGATTCGCCGCCGGTCGCCGCCGCGGCACCCGTGCGGCGCGGTCGCAACACCGCCAGCGACGGTACGGCCGGGACCTCCTTCGGGGCGTCCGAGTCGTCGTCGAAGGCGGAACCCTGACCACCGCCGAGCAGCGCCGCCGCACCCCCGCCGACGGCCCGCTGCCGGGGCGCGTCGCCACCGGCGAGGGCCGCCGGGGAACGCGGGTCGAGCCCACGCCCGCCGGTGCCGCCCAGCGGTCGGTCGAGGGAGGCGAGCAGGGCGTCCCGCCCGGCTCGGATCGGATCCCGCCCGGGTCGGGGTTCGGCTGGGGTCGGCAGACCGTGCCCGCCCCGGCTCGGCTCGCCCCGCGACGGGCCGGGCAGCGCGTGACCGCCACGCTCCGGTGCCGGCTCCTGGCCGAGGATCGGCGTCGGGCGCTCGGCGCAGAGGTACTGCGCCATGTCGTCGTGCGGGGTGACGTGCTGCCGGGTCTTGTCGAGATCCCACACCGCCTGCGCGGTGGCCTTGCCGGACGGCCAGGTGGCGATGACCCGCCAGGTGCCGTCGTCACGCCGGTACGCGTCCCAGGAAATCTTTTCGGTGTCGATCCCGTGCTGGGCCAGCCGGCCGTTGACCACCTCGGCGAGCGGGGTCGCCTTCTCGGCGCCCTTGAGCCGGGTACGCCGGGCGTGCTGGGCGAGCATGGCCCGTTCCTGGAGCACCGGGCCGGCGTACCGCAGGACGCGGTCGACCGGGACGCCGGCGATCCGGGCGACGTCCTCGGCGGACTCGCCGGAACGGATCCGGGCCTGGATGTCCCGTGGGGACAGGGACGGGGTCGGGTCAACGGCGGCGGGCACCACGGACAGCGGTGCGGCGCCGGGCTCGGCGTGCAGCACCGAGGCGATGCGGTCGTCGATGGGGAGGGCGAGCAGCCGCCCGACCTCGTCGGCGAGAACCAGAGCCTGGCCGTCCTCGGAGAGGGCGACGAAGCGTACTGGGCGCATGGCGTTGCCTCCGTCCCGCTTCGCTGGCCGTCACGCCACGAGCCGGCCACCCGGGCGTCTCGCACCACCGTACGCCCATCTACCCGACGGTGGGGGATGCGACACCCGCATGTCGCGACTGAGCTGCGGCAATGATCACGGTGGGTGGCTGGGGAACGCCCGGTGACCACCCACCGTGATCGCCGATCAGAGTCGCTCGACCACGTAGTCGATGGACGCGGTCAGCGCCTCGACGTCGGCCGGTTCGATCGCCGGGAAGAGCGCGACCCGCAGCTGGTTGCGGCCCAGCTTCCGGTACGGCTCGGTGTCCACGATCCCGTTGGCCCGCAGCGCCCTGGCGACCGCCGATGCGTCCACCGCGTCGACGAAGTCGATGGTGGCGACCACGTTGGAGCGCAGCCCCGGGTCGGTGACGAACGGGGTGGCCACCTCCGAGCGCTCCGCCCAGCCGTACACGACGGCGGCGCTCTCGGCGGTGCGCTTGGCCGCCCAGGCCAGCCCGCCCTGCGCGTTCATCCAGTCGGTCTGCTCCGCGGCCAGGAGGATGGTCGCCAGCGCGGGGGTGTTGTACGTCTGCTCCAGCCGCGAGTTGTCGATCGCGGTGACCAGGTCGAGGAAGGCCGGGATGTAGCGGCCGGACTGCTTGATCTCGGTGGCCCGGGCGATCGCGGCCGGCGACATCAGCGCCAGCCAGAGGCCGCCGTCGGAGCCGAAGCACTTCTGCGGGGCGAAGTAGTAGACGTCGGTCTCGCCGACGTTGACCTCCAGGCCGCCCGCGGCGGAGGTGGCGTCGACCAGCAGCAGGGAGCCCTCGTCGGCGCCCGCGACCCGGCTGATCGGCACCGCGACACCGGTCGAGGTCTCGTTGTGCGGGGTGGCGTAGACGTCCACGCCGGCCTCGGCGACCAGGGTCGGGGCGCTGCCCGGCTCGGACTTGCGCACGGTCGGCTCGCCCAGGAACGGCGCGTCGGCGACCGACTTGGCGAACTTCGCGCCGAACTCGCCGAAGCTGGCGAACTGGGCCCGGTCCCGGACCAGACCGAAGGCGGCGACCTCCCAGAAGGCGGTGGTGCCACCGTTGCCGATGACCACCTCGTAGCCCTCGGGAAGGGAGAAGAGCTCGGCGATGCCGCGTCGCAGCCGGGCCACCTGGTCGCGGACGGTCTTCTGCCGGTGCGAGGTGCCCAGGTAGCTGGTCGCCGCGTCGGCGAGGGCGGAGACGGCCGCCGGACGGACCTTGGACGGCCCGCAGCCGAACCGCCCGTCGGCGGGCTTGATGTCGTCGGGGATCCGGATGGTCGGTGCGTCAGCCACGGTTGTCTCGATCCTTCCGCGTGGGCGAGGGCGGGCCCGGTCCGGCAGCGCTGCCGGCCTTCATCCTCGCACCCGCAGCGGACCGTCCGGCCGTCGGTCCCGGGCCGGAAGCTGAGTCGTGCACCACAACCGGGTCGGCCCGGCGTCGCAGCCGGTCCGCAGGTGGTGAGAAGCGCCACACCGGGCACGCGAAGGCCCCGCCCAAGCGGCTTGGACGGGGCCTTTCGGGTACGCGGTCAGACGCCGTGCGGGACGGCGTCCCAGCCCTCGACCTCCTGCGGCTTGCGGGAACCCGGCCCGATGTAGCGGGCGGACGGCCGGACCAGCCGCTGGAGCTTCTTCTGCTCCAGGATGTGCGCACTCCAGCCACCCATCCGGGCGCAGGTGAACATCGAGGTGAACATGTGCGCCGGCACCTCGGCGAAGTCCAGCACCACAGCCGACCAGAACTCGACGTTGGTGGCGAGCACCCGGTCCGGGCGGCGGGCCTGCAGCTCGGCCAGCGCGGCCCGCTCCAGCGCCTCGGCAACCTCGAAGCGCGGGGCGCCCAGTTCCCGGGCGGTGCGGCGCAGCACCCGGGCGCGCGGGTCCTCGGCCCGGTAGACCCGGTGCCCGAAGCCCATCAGCCGTTCGCCCCGGTCGAGCACGTTCTTGACGTACCCCTCGGCGTCGCCGCTGCGCTCCACGGCCTCCAGCATGCTGAGCACCCGGGAGGGGGCGCCGCCGTGCAGCGGGCCGGAAAGCGCGCCGATGCCGGAGGAGATGCAGGCCGCGGCGTCGGCGCCGGTGGAGGCGACGATCCGCGCGGTGAAGGTGGAGGCGTTCAGGCCGTGCTCGGCGGCCGAGATGAAGTACGCGTCGACGGCCTTGACGTGCCGCGGGTCGGGCTCCCCGCGCCAGCGCTTCATGAAGCGCTCGACGATGGTCTCCGCCTTGTCGATTTCCTTCTGCGGCACGGCGGGCAGCCCCAGGCCGCGGGCGGACTGGGCGACGAAGGAGAGCGCGGTGACCGAGACCCGGGCCAGGTCCTCGCGGGCCTGCTCGTCGGAGATGTCCAGCAACTGCTGCAGACCCCAGTACGGGGCCAGCATGGCGACCGCGGACTGCACGTCGACGCGGATGTCGCCGGAGTGCACCGGGACCGGGAACGGCTCGGCCGGCGGCAGGCCGGGCCCGAACCGCCCGTCGACCAGCAGCGCCCAGACGTTGCCGAAGGAGACCTGACCGATCAGATCCTCGATGTCCACGCCGCGGTAGCGCAGTGCGCCACCTTCGCGGTCCGGTTCGGCGATCTCGGTCTCGAAGGCTACGACGCCCTCCAGGCCCGGTTTGAAGTCGGACATTGTCGTCTCCTGGGTGTGGTCGGTACGCCCGTCGCGGCCCGGTCCGGCCCAGCACCGTAGGCGACCGTCTGGAATGTGTTCGTGACATCTTGCCTGGTGGGTAACCGGGTGCGCGAGCCGCTGCGGCTGTGCTGCGCACGACATCCCCCCGGGCGCGCGACCGCGCGGCGTCGGCGAGACTGTCCGGTGCGGGCTGGCCAGCGCGGGGGGACGGCCACAGCCCGGCGAGAGGGAGAGGGAACGTGACCGGCGACACACCCGCCCCGGCGGCCATGCGCAACGAGTACGCCGCCGACGAGGGCCTGTCCGAGGTTGGCCTGGCCGCCGACTGGCACACCCAGTTCGACCGGTGGTTCGCCGACGCGGTCGCCGCCGGGCTGCCCGAGCCGAACGCGATGGTGGTCGGCACCGCCGACGCCGCCGGTCGTCCCAGCGGCCGTACCATCCTGCTCAAGGGCTACGACCCGGCCGGGTTCGTCTTCTTCACCAATTACGATTCGCGCAAGGGTGTCGAGGCCGCCGTCAATCCGTGGGCCAGCCTGGTCTTCCCGTGGTTCGCGATGCAGCGGCAGGTGGTGGTCGCCGGGCGGATCGAGCGGGTGGACCGGGCCGAGACCGAGGCGTACTTCGCCAGCCGGCCACGCGGCTCCCAGCTCGGCGCGTGGGCCAGCACCCAGTCCCGGGTCATCGCGGACCGGGCGGCGCTGGACACGGCGTACCGGGCGGCGGCGGAACGCTTCGCCGAGGTGGAGCCGATCCCGGCGCCGCCGCACTGGGGTGGCCTGCGGGTGTGCCCGGAGACGGTGGAGTTCTGGCAGGGGCGGGCCAGTCGGCTGCACGACCGGCTGCGGTTCCGGCGTACCGACCGCGGCGACTGGGTCGTGGAGCGGCTGGCCCCGTGACCTCGCTCCGGTCGGTCGGGGGGCGGGCCGCCCGCCGCTGGGCGATCGATCTGCGCCCGCTGCGGGTGCCGGCGTACCGGCGGGTCTGGCTCGGCAACACGCTGGCCATGTTCGGCTTCCAGTTGACCGCGGTCGCGGTGCCGGTGGAGATGTACGCGCTGACCGGCGACTCGCTCTGGGTCGGGCTGCTCGGCGTCGCCGGGTTCGCCCCGCTGCTGGTCTTCGGGCCGTGGGGCGGTGCGGTGGCCGACGCCCGGGACCGTCGGCGGGTCTTGCTGGCCGGCTCGGCGCTGCTGTGGGCGTCGATGCTGGGTCTGCTCGGGCACGCGCTGCTCGGCGGCCACCCGGTGGCGTTGCTGGCACTGGTCACCGTGCACTCCACCGCGTTCGCGATCAGCTCGCCGGCCCGGTCGGCGATCCTGGCCCGGCTGCTGTCGCCCGAGCTGGTGCCGGCGGGCAGCACGCTGAACTTCACCACCTTCACGGCCGCCTCGGTGGCCGGGCCGCTGGCGGCGGGGCTGATCTTCGCGGCCTTCGGCGACGCGCGGGGCCTGCCGGTCGCGTACGCGCTGGACGCGGTGCTCTTCACCGGGCTGGTGGCGGCCACCGTCCGGCTGCCGGCCATGCCACCGGCGCCGCCGGCCGAGGGGGAGGCCCGGCGCGGCGGTCTCGCCGGCATCCTCGACGGGTTCCGCTATCTGGCCGCCACGCCGGTGCTGCTGCTGTCGTTCGCCATCGACCTGATCGCGATGGTCCTGGCGATGCCGCGGGCGCTCTTCCCCGAGGTGGCGCAGGAGCGGTTCGGTGGCGGTGCGACGGTGGGCTGGCTGTACAGCGCCATCGCGATCGGCGCGATGCTGGGCGGGCTGACCTCCGGCTGGATCGGTCGGCTGCGTCGGCAGGGCGTGGCGTTGGTGCTGGCGGTGGTCGGCTGGGGCCTGGCGATCGCGCTGGCCGGGCTGGCCCGGCAGCTCTGGCTGGTGGTGCTGCTGCTCGCCGTGGCCGGGTCGGCCGACCTGGTCAGCGCGGTGCTGCGCCAGTCGATGTTGCTGAGCTACGCGCCGGACCGGATGCGCGGCCGGCTGCAGGGGGTCAACACGGTGGTGGTCGCGGGCGGACCGCGCCTGGGTGACCTGCGGGCGGGGGCGATGGCGGCCGGGCTCGGCTCGGGGGTGGCC